>NZ_MUFD01000013.1:0-84628 GCF_001995405.1 Salinivibrio sp. AR640
AAAAGCACTTACCAGCAATCCTTAATGCAATGCGGCTGAAGGCATCGAATGGCCTGGCGGAAGCTATAAATGCCAAAATCCAATACATGAAGCTTAGAGCCAAAGGCTTTAGAAACAAACAACGGTTCAAGACAGCGATACTGTWCTATTTTGGGGGGCTTGATATGACTTTCCACCATGAACGGTGAAGAGCCTTATTCATACAGCTTATTGGTAAGGAAAGCCAAATGGTGTGCACGCTTTTTCGAGGCACATTCCAGGGAAAACGCATGAAGATCCGCGCCACGCCTGGGCTAGCAACTTAATGACTAAATTGTCACTTAGGTCTGAAAACCGTGCGTTATGCCATGTTTATTAATTAAAATAAGTGAAAATAAAGGATCAATTTGTTGATCATTTTCAGTGCGATTTAATGGTCTCCTAACGTTTAGGAGATTAAGAATGACAGAAGATAAAAGTCCATTTATGCATTTCGTTTCCATTAGAGACATTCGCCAAGAAGGTAAAGTTGAACATACGTTATCAGATATTATTTTGATAACGATTTGTGCGGTGTTGTCTGGTCATGATACCTGGAAAGGTATTAGTGATTATGGACGTAAGCAGCGTGATTTTTTATTACGCTTTGGCTTCTCAGGTAAAACATCACCCTCGGCAGATACGATTGCAAGAGTGATGGGAACCATCAGTACAAAAGCATTACAAAAAGCCTTCATAGAATGGATGAAGTCGTGTCATGAATTAACGGATGGTGAAGTCATTGCCATTGATGGAAAAACACTGAAAGGATCGTATAACAGAGCAACAGACCAAGCTGCGATTCATATGGTTAATGCGTTCGCAACCGCAAATGGTGTATGCCTTGGACAGTCAAAAGTAAATAGTAAAACCAATGAGATTACTGAAATACCTAAGCTGCTGGAATTGCTCGATATTTCTGGGTGTTTAATTACTATAGATGCCATGGGTTGTCAGCGAAAAATCGCACAGAAAATCATTAATAAAAATGCGGACTATTTGCTCGCTGTTAAAGGAAACCAAGGTAAGTTAGACAAAGCGTTTGATAATTATTACCGACCTTCAATGCTTCAACATTTTGATGGTGATAGCTACTCATCACAAGAGAAATCGCATGGACGTTTAGAAACACGATGTGCACTCATCAATACCGATTTAAGTTTATTAGGTGATTTGGCTTATGATTGGCCTGAATTAAAAACGATGGGCATCATGGTCAGTGTTCGACAAGAAGGCAAACATGCCGACGAATCCGATATTTCTGTGCGCTATTATATAAGTTCAAAAGCACTGACAGCGAAAGAGCTTCATGATGCCACTCGCTCGCACTGGTTAATTGAATCAATGCACTGGCAACTCGATGTTGGATTAAAAGAAGACGCATGCCGAATTAGGGTAGATGACCGAGCGGAAGTTTTTGCACGAATAAGGCAGATGGTTTTGAATTTATTAAAGCAAGAGAAGAGTTTCAAAGCCGGCATCCAACGCAAGCGAATGATGTGTGCGATGGACCAAGATTACTTAGCGACCGTGCTGGGAAGCCTTTCATGACGCGGATGTTCATGCGTTTTCCGTGNCGCATGCCGAATTAGGGTAGATGACCGAGCGGAAGTTTTTGCACGAATAAGGCAGATGGTTTTGAATTTATTAAAGCAAGAGAAGAGTTTCAAAGCCGGCATCCAACGCAAGCGAATGATGTGTGCGATGGACCAAGATTACTTAGCGACCGTGCTGGGAAGCCTTTCATGACGCGGATGTTCATGCGTTTTCCGTGACAGCGGGCGATAATCCGATCGCTTAAGGTAAATTCGGCGCTATACAGATAAAACGGCTCGTTTTTCACTGCTTGCCATGTCAGGCTTTTTTGCGCACGCCACGCGGCTTGGTTAGGCAGCACTGCATAAATGGGGTGAGTTTGTAAGGGTAAGCTTTGTAAGCACTCAGGCTGGGTGTCGGTGAGCATAGTGATTGCCACATCAATCTCACCATTGATCAGGGCTTGTTCGGTGCGCCGCCCCCCGTATTCAACAATACTGAGCGCGACATTTGGGTAACGTTGACGGTATTCACGTAACACATTGGCATACAGCGGCCCTATCATCGGTGGCATCCCTAATCTAAGCTGGCCGCGCGCCAGTTGGTTGAGATCGTCGAGCTCAGTATTTAGCTGCTCAAACTCAGCAATAATGCTCTGCGCACGCTGATACACCACCTCTCCAGCATCGGTTAACCAAAACCGCCTTCCCTCTCGGTGCAACAATGGCTGACCCACATCTTGCTCAAGGTTACGCACCATTTTACTGATTGTCGGTTGCGTCACATGCAATGACGCCGATGCGGCGGTAAAGCTCTGCTGTTCCACCAAGGCAATAAAATAGCGCAACGCACGAATATCCATAAACGGCCCTTAAAAGCTAATCGTTAACTATGCCATTTTGGCATAGTTTAAATAAAAAAAAGTCACTTTATTCACTCTCTGCTAAGACGTAAACTATGAGCCATCTCACAGATTCTTGGCACGCCTTCGATGCAATTGATTAAAAACGCCTTACTTACCCTACTACAAGTCTTTGTCCTTGCTGGCATTTGGTTCTTGTCTGATTGGTTGGTCACCACCTTTGCTATTCCACTACCGGCCAACCTCACCGGTATGTTGCTGTTATTAGGCGCATTAATGTTGAAAATTGTCCGTGCCGATTGGTTGCGTCGCGGGGCAGCCTGGCTGTTAGCCGAGATGTTACTGTTTTTTGTGCCGGCGGTGGTGGCGGTGGTCAACTACCAAGATTTATTGCTGCAAGAAGGCGGTAAGATCATGGTTGTCCTGATTCTAAGTACCGCGATGGTGATTGCGTCAACCGCTTGGGTGGTCGATAAAGTGTATCGTTTTGAGGTTAAAATGGCACGCCGCCGCAGTAACCACCACGCGCACCACCCTGATCTAAAACCGGAGTGCTAAGCCATGATGTCTGCTTTACCGACTTGGCTTCATGCCTCGTTATTGAGCGTCACCTGCTTTTTAATGACCCTTGGCTTTTATTACATGAGCAAATGGCTGTATCGCCGCCACCCCTCCATTCTGGTGATGCCATTGTTGCTCGCGCCCTTGCTGATTGTCGCGGTGGTGGTTGGGTTTAAGATCCCGTATCAAGACTACATGGCGCAATCTTACTGGCTGCTGTGGCTGCTGGGCCCGGCGACTGTGGCGTTTGCGATCCCTGTGTATGATAACCGCGCGCTCATCCGCCGCCATTGGTTGTCACTGTCAATCGGTGTGACTGTATCGGTGCTGGTCGCGATTACCAGTACTGTGGTGTTAGCGCGGGTGTTTGAGCTGTCTGAACTGCTGCAACGCAGTTTGGCGATGCGCTCAATTACTACCCCTTTTGCCGTGGAAGCCACCAAAGCGATTGGCGGGCAAAGCGATCTCACCGCGCTGTTTGTGGTTCTCACTGGCGTAATTGGGATGGCAATCGGTGAAAGTATTTTGACCGTGATTGCGATTCGATCACGCTTGGGACGCGGCGCCAGTTTGGGTGCATCAGCCCACGGTGCCGGTACCGCTAAAGCGTATCAAATTGGTCACGAAGAAGGAGTTGTATCTAGCGTGGTGATGATGATTGCCGGCATGGTCACTGTGTTACTTGCACCTGTGTTAGGCCAGTTGCTTTGGTGATCCTAACCGCTTTATTGATCCTTGTGTGACTTTGTACGCTATCTATTGCTATAAATAAAAATGAGTGAGTTGATGAAAGTTTCTGCGCAGTAAGCAGGTCTTACACAGACAAACTCTGATAACGAGGCAATAATGAAACAGCGTAAGTCAATTTGGCGAGTCATCGCGTTCACAGTATTCAGTTTGCTATCGATAGCAAGTTATGCGGCGGTGAAAGATACCGCCACTACAGACCAAGGCTACCAAAAAGCGACCCTTGCTGGCGGCTGCTTTTGGTGTACAGAATCTGATCTTGAAAAGCTCGACGGCGTGATTGATGTGGTGTCTGGCTACTCAGGCGGTGAGCTTGAAAACCCAACCTATAAAGAAGTCTCGTCCGGCACCAGCGGGCATATCGAGGTAATTGATGTCACCTACGATCCCAACTTGGTGAGTTATGAGCAGGTGTTAGACCAGTTCTTCCGTCATATTGACCCCACCGATGACCAAGGCTCGTTCGTTGACCGTGGCCCGCAGTATCGCCCCGCGATCTTTTATCGATCTGAAACGCAAAAACAAATTGCTGCCGATTTTATGGCGGAAATTGACGCGTTAGGCGTGTTCACAAAGCCGCTGAAAACCGAGTTGATCCCATTTGAGAAATTCTGGCCAGCGGAAAGTTATCATCAGGATTATTACAAAAACCACAGCGTGCGTTACAGCTATTATCGTTACGCATCGGGTCGTGATCAGTATCTGGACGAGATTTTTGGTGACGATCGCAAAGACAACCCGCTCACCTTGCGAGAGATGATTGATGCGCAAAAAGCGGAGGATAAGACATCAACGAATAATCGCTACTCGCGCCCCTCGGATGAAAAAATCCGCGCGATGTTGTCAGACATAGAGTACGAAGTCACACAAGAAGACGGCACTGAACCCGCGTTCCAAAACCCGTATTGGGACAACAAGCAAGTCGGTATTTATGTCGATATCGTTTCGGGCGAGCCGCTGTTCTCCTCCACCCATAAATACAAATCCGGTACCGGCTGGCCAAGCTTTACGCAGCCCATCGATAAGCAGTATGTGGTTACCAAACCGGACAACTCGCTGTTTTTCAGCCGCACCGAGGTGCGTAGTAAGGTGGCGGATTCGCACCTTGGCCATGTGTTTGAGGATGGTCCCGCACCCACCGGCTTGCGTTATTGTATGAACTCAGCCGCAATGCGCTTTGTGCCCGTCGATAAAATGGCCGAGGCAGGTTATGAGAATTACCTCTACCTGTTTGAATAAGTCTTCCTTTGCGTACGTCCTTTGCGTGATTGGCTTGGAAACCTGCGGTAGAGTATAGCTCTACCGCTTTTTTACGCGAGGCATTGGATGCACACGATATTGATAACCGGATTTGAACCCTTCGGCGGCGAGAGTGACAATCCATCTTGGCAAGTGGCACAAGCATTAGAAGGCTGGCAGCCCAATGAAGAGTGCATCGTTAAAGCCGTGCGCCTGCCCTGCACCTTTGACGATAGCTTACCGACGTTACACAGCGCGCTAGAATCACTCAGTCCGGTGATGGTGATCGCCCTTGGCCAAGCCGGTGGCCGCGCCGAGATAAGCTTAGAGAAGGTAGCGATCAATTATCAGAACGCGCCCATCCCGGACAACGCCGGTAAGCAGCTGCATGGCACGCCGGTGGTGCCATCTGGGCCCAACGCCTATTTTTCTACCTTACCCCTCAACCGTTTAGTGAACGCATTAAACGAAGCCCATCATCCTACCAGTATGTCTTACACCGCGGGCACCTTTGTGTGTAACCACGTGTTTTATGGCTTGATGCATGCGCTGGCTCATCACACCGAGGTACGCGCCGGCTTTATTCATATTCCCTACAGCCCAGCACAAGCGTGCAAACACCGCGCCCCGAGCATGCCGGTGGGTGATGTGGTAGCAGCGATGAAGATAGCTATTGAGTTGAGTTTATTGGATGATGATGCCACTACCGTGTGTGAAGGCATGTTGCACTAACACGCGTTAGATGGCGCTCAGACGATGAAGCTCAAACAATGACACCTAGCAGCGGAGCACAGTTACGGTTACCGTGCTCCTAACCTAATCGCTTAAAACAGCCACTCAGTGACGAGATCGTTGTCGGTCAGCACGCTATCGAGAAAGGCAAACAAATGCGCATTCATCGGTGCCGTATCAAAGGCGCGAATGGAGGCAGGGTCTTGAATAAAGCGCTTGTTAGCGGCCTCGCCCTCTGGATAGGCGGCTTGCAGTAAGCCTTCAATCGCCAGCGGCGTCAACTCAAGGTGGCATTGAAAGCCATATACCCGTGGTCCGTACTTCACGATCTGGCGCGGACAGCCTTCGCTGCTAGCCAATACACGACTATTGGGTGTCAGCCCCGGCATATCATGGTGCCAATGGCCCACAATTTCTTGTGGGGCAAAATGCGGCATATGCTCATCAATGTGGCCATCTTCGGTTAACTGGATGGGGAAATAACCAATCTCTGGCTCGGGGCTTTTCTGATACGACGCGCCCAATGCTTCACCAATCAGTTGCGCGCCGAGGCAAATCCCTAACACCGCGCTGCCTTGTTCGATACACTGCCTAATCAGCGCTTGCTCGCGTTGGCTATCAAAATGGGGGCACTCAGACTGTGGCGTATTTGGACTTTGCGGCCCGCCGAGTACCACTAGCAGATCAATGCCTTCACCGCTTTCCGGCAATGGCTCGTCCCGATATAAGTGACTGGTAGTCACATGATAAGCACGCTCATCACACCAATCTAAAATAGCACCTGGGCCTTCAAACGCCTCGTGAATAACAAGATGGACGCGCATTCCTCACTCCTTGGGATTTGTTTTACGCACGATTGCGGCTAAGCATACTATATTGAGCCGCGGCCTCAAACCTTGCCCACCACGAGTGGCGGGCGCGCCATAAACGCTTGAGTCAACAACTGAAACAGCTGCTCGGTTGCCGGCAGTTCATCTAAGTGCGCGGCTAATGGAGTATGCACCTCGGCCTCAATGCGATCGGCGTGACCACACAACTGATTACACAGCGATACAGGGGCAACAATATGTTGGCAATCGGCATCAATCAGCAGACACGCTTGCGCCAGCATCACCGTTTGTTTGGCATCGTCTGCGCCCATTCCTGCACCCGCGCTTAAACGCAGGATACGCTGGGCGGTTCCCACCACTTTTTTGCCATCAATATTGAGGTTGTAGTCACCATCACAATACGATCCGGGCGTGTCACCCACCGTCGTCGCAATGCCTAACTGCTGGAAAAAAGACTGTAAAATGGTGCAAAAATACTGGTAAGCCGTCTGGATATGATAAGGGGTGTTATTCGGCCACACCGTCAGATAAGACACGTTAATCACGCCGGGCAGTTGCGGCACCGGCGCACCGCCAGTTCGGCGGCTTTGTATTTGCCAACCTAACGCTGATAGGGCGCTGCGCAATTCAGGCGTTTGTGGCCATTTTTGGCCCGCCGGCAGCACCAAGGTTTGCGCATCTGGCTGCCAAAGCAGTAATGCCTCGTTGAGCTCGCTCTGCTCTATCCGGCGGATCAGCGCCTGCTCTTTATCGAACGCAGACGCCACCGACAGCGAGGGATAACGCAAAATCGTTTTTTGAGTCGCCATCATGCACCTGCTGTCGTTATATTCCTATTATTCGGCTATTAACCGAACAAACGCTGCCAAATGCTTGGGTTGCGTTTGTCGTGGTACTCTTCACGCAAGGCATCGATTTGGCGCATGCCTTGTTGTGCCTTATCGAGGTCGCCTTCGCTCAGCGCGGCATCAATTCCCTCTACCGTCACCGCCAGTTTATCGAACCCTTCCATGAAGGTCTCTGCTTTTTCCGGTGGATAGCTGCCCGCTTTGGCTTGCGCGATCAGGGTTTCTAATTTCGCGACCGGTGCTTGCATCGCTTCGATACTTTGTGCGCTCGCCGCCTCTTTAAAGGTCATTTTCATTTCTTTCATGATCGGCTTGAGCTCAGAGGCTGAGACATTCAGCGACAGCAACACCGCCACCGCGCCCATAAGTATGACTTTCTTCATTTTTGCTCCATGTGATTGTTTTTTAGTAATAATAATGCGCCATTATATTACTCACTTCTCACGGCATTGCCTAGCTAAGAAGCGTAAAACAATGTAAAGCACTTACACATCTCGCATCCAGATGGTATGATTAATTGTAAATGATAATGATTTTAAGTCAGAAAATATGAAACAGCCTAGCTATCACCTCACGCACGTTATTGATACCCAAACCATCACACCCAATATGCAACGCTTGACCTTACAAAGCGACGCATTCGCGAACTTCCCCGCTGACTGTGAAGGCAGCTATATCAAGTTACTGTTTGATAAAACGGGCAGCACGGATCTGAGCGGAGTAGCAGAAGGTGAGCGCCCTGTGATGCGCACCTATACCATTCGCCGTTTTATGCCTAGTCAGCACCAAATTGAAGTGGATATGGTTCGCCACCAAATCGAGCAAGCCGACTGTGGCTTTGCCGCGCGCTGGGCGCTGAATGCCCAAGTGGGTGATACTATTAACATTGCCGGCCCTGGAACGATTGCGCCGATTAATCGCGACGCGGATTGGTTCTTTATGGTTGCCGACATGACCGCGTTGCCGGCACTATCAGCCAAGATCAAAACCTTGCCTCGCGATGCCAAAGGCTATGCGGTGATCCAGCTCGATACCGCAGAGGATGCCCAACCACTCGACGCCCCCGCAGGCATGGAGATCATTTGGCTAACTACCCCGACGTTGGCCGAGACGGTAAAAGCACAGCCTTGGTTAGCCGGGCAAGTGTCGGTATGGTGTGCCTGTGAATTTGAAAGCATGCGCGCACTGCGCCAGTACTTCCGCAACGATCGTGATGTTGAGCGCGAATTTATCTACATCAGCAGCTATTGGAAAAATGGCGTGACTGAAGAAGGCCACAAAGTGATCAAGCGCGAAGATGCGGAGAATAATCAGTAGGCCTAAACACCTTTTTTCACCTGCAGTGAGCGTGCTTATCGCGTCTCTACCCGCATAAAAAAAGCGCCGATATCGGCGCTTTTCTCGTTTAAGGGGGTTACCCTTTGATTATTTTGCTTGCTTATCGAGCAAGTCGAAGAAGAAGGCATATTCCAATGCATCTTCTTTAATCCGCTTAAAGCGCCCCGATGCGCCGCCGTGGCCGGCTTCCATGTCGGTTTTAAACACCAGCGTATGGTTGTCGGTTTTCAGCTCACGCAGTTTCGCGACCCATTTCATCGGCTCAAAGTACTGCACTTGTGAGTCATGCAAGCCTGTGGTGACCAACAAGTTGGGGTAGTCTTGCGCGGTGACATTGTCGTACGGTGAATAGCTAAGCATGTACTCGTAGTAGGTTTTGTCGTTGGGGTTGCCCCACTCGTCATACTCGTTGGTGGTCAGTGGAATTGACTCATCCAACATGGTGGTGACAATATCCACAAACGGCACATGCGCGGCCACCCCTAAATACAACTCTGGCGCTTGGTTGATGATCGCGCCCATTAGCAAGCCACCTGCTGAGCCGCCGACGGCAAATACCTTGTCTTTATCGCCATAGCCTTGCGCAGTCAGCGCTTTGGTCACATCAATAAAGTCGTTAAAGGTATTCTTTTTGGTAAGCTTTTTACCATCGTCATACCAAGGACGACCTAGCATTTCAGAACCGCGAATATGCGCAATCGCAAACACAAAGCCGCGATCCAACAGGCTTAAACGCGTGGTGGAGAACGTGGGCTCCATGGTGGCGCCGTATGAGCCGTAACCGTATTGATAAATCGGGTTGGTACCATCTTTTTTGAAGCGGTCTTTACGATACACCAAAGACACAGGCACCTGCGCACCATCACGCGCGGTGATCATCACCCGCTCTGACTGGTAGTTGTCCGGATTAAACTCACCCAGCACTTGGTTTTGTTTGAGCATTTCACGCTCGCCCGACGCCAAATCAAACTCGTAGTAGGTGCCCGGTGTGGTCAAGCTGGTGTAGTACACACGCACAGCGGTGTTATCCATCTCTGCATTACCCGTCAGATAAGCCGCATAAGCCGAATCATCAAACTGCAACGGATATTCATCACCGTTAATCAGGTTTCGCACCGTGGTACGCGGCAACCCATTTTCGCGCTGCTCGTACACCAAGTGGTTGTCGAACAAGGTGAAATCAACCAACTGCACTTTATCATTTGGCGCGATCACATCTTGCCATTGGCTGCGATCGTCACGCTCGCTTTGATGAACCTTCATCAAGCGGAAGTTCACCGCTTGGTAGTTGGTATAGATGTAATACCACTCACCACGCTTCGCCACGTCATATTCGATGCCGGTTTCTCGCGGATAAAACGCTTGGGCGGTGGCATTCGGATCATTGGCATCCACGAGCGATACGCCGCTGGTTTCAGTGCTAGAGTGCCAAATAAAGATTTGCTCACCGTCTTTGCTTTTGCTCAAGCCGGTGTAGTAGCTGGTATCGGTTTCTTCGTAAATTAAATCATCAGCGGATTGCGGCGTGCCCAGACGGTGGCGATACACCTGATACCCCAGCAAGGTTTGCGGATCTTTTTTGATGTAGTAGAAGGCTTGGTTGTCGTTCTGCCACACAACACTGCTCGACGCGCCTTCAACCTTATCATCGAGGTACTCACCGGTGGTGAGGTCTTTGACTTGAATGCTATAAACGCGGCGGCTGAGGGTATCTTCCCCATACGCTAATAGGTTTTCGTTTGGACTGACGCTCAGTTGGCCAATGCTGTAAAACTCATGTCCTTTCGCGAGCGCGTTGACATCTAAAATTACCTTTTTGTCGGTGCCCGCAAAGTCTTTCGCACGCACATAGGTGCGATATTCATCGTCGCCTTCCACTTCACTGGAATAGAAATAACTGCCTTTTTTGACGGGCACCGAGGCATCGTCTTTGACAATACGCCCTTTGATTTCATCGAATAGTTTGGCCTGCATTGGCTCAGTGTGCGCGAGCACCTGATCGGCATAGGCGTTTTCTTGGTTAAGATGGGCGATCACATCGGGATCTTGGCGTGCATCGTCACGCATCCAATAGTAGTTATCCACGCGCGTGTCGCCGTGAATGGTCATTTCATGAGGGATTTTTTTCGCGACAGGCGCACTCAGTTCGCCTGGGCTGGAAGCTTTCACGTGTGACTCTCCTTGAAAACTGCACCCTGAGAGCAAAGACACCGCCAGTGCTCCGGTGAGTAAAATGTGTCGGGACATACTTTTCCTTCAGGTTTATTTAGCCATAACAGTAATTTAACAAACAAGCATTACTTTACTGACCTGAGGGCAGCAAGCAAGTTCCAATAAACAATCTTCTTTTTATCGTTCGTAAAATGACTCTCATTCTAATGCGTCCGGGGTACAAACATCATTGTTTTTAGCTTTAAACGGCAAATTACCGTGTTTTAGCCGTGTGGGGTTAAATCATCGACACACTTCGTAGACGTAAAGAACGGCCGCTCGCAACAGCATTACGCCGGCACGAGCATCATTGCCGATTGGGCGGCGACATCAATGCCCTGCCCGCTCGAGACCGTGACGCCCGTTAGCATATCGCGCCAATCATTTTCCAACGTCACTGAGAGTGATTGCGGCTCCAGGGATTTATTTAACACCAATATGCCTGCCTCTCCCCGTTGAATCACCAACCAGTCATCGGTCGCCTCCAAGACACGCATGGGCTCACCATGGGTCAAATTATGGAAGGCGATCATTTGCACCATCTTTGGATCTTTCCACGCATTTTGCCAGCGTGGTTGGCCGTCTCCCCCTTTGATACCACTGGTATCAAGATCGGTATAAATCAGTGGCACACCACCATCACGCCCCAAGATATACCCGTAAGCCAGCCACTCGCTCGCTTCGTCCATCACCAAATCCAAGAAAACATCATTGTTGGGAATGTCATGGGTAATGGCAAACGTGATTGCACGCCCTTTCGATAAGGCTTGGCCGAAGCAATAAGGGTCAATCAATGATTTGAGGCTGCCTTGGTTGGAAAACGCCTGATAAAGCGTTGAGAACAGCGGAAAGTCGTAGGCACCTAAACAGGTTTCTTGTAAATAGGGAGCCAGAAAGAGTTCATATTCTTCTTTGCTTGCGCCACCGTCGGTGATGATTTCACCAAAAATATGCGCATCATGGGTGATATCATCGGTCCACACGCGTTTGAGGTGCTCTAAGGTCATGTGCTTGGCCGCATCAATCCGAAACCCTTTGACGCCAATTGCTTTCAACGCCTTAAGGTAAGCACGTTGCTGCGCAATCACATGATCACACACTCGCAGTGTTGGTAACCCTGGATCGCTAGGCCCGCCGCTAATACGCCCATTTTGTACTTGCCAGGTGTCCTTCCAATCTTGTATGCCAAACGCATCAACGAAGTCCTGCTCAGTAAACAGTGGCTGAGATAAATCACCGAACAATGTCAGTTCGCGATAGCGCTCTTCATGCGCTTGATAAGTTGCCATCACCGTTTGGCTGGGATAATTCAAATCAGTGCGAGCGTGCGCTTCATTGGCCATATGATTGAAAACCACATCGACGTACGTAAACACACCAACACGGTTTAACGCTGCCACCATCGCTTTGAAATCCGTGGTGTTTCCGAGCGCATTTTCAATTACACGATAATCTTGCGGCTGGTACCTTAGCCACCAGCGTTCATCTTGCTCGCTTTTCATCGGAGGGGATACCAGCACCGAGCCATATCCTAGCGCGCTGATCTCCGCCGCGCGTTGGGCAATATCCGCGTACTTCCAATCAAAAGCATGCAAGATAACATTGGCTCCCATTGATTGGGTATCTTGTAAGCCGTTCATATCTGTCTTCTCATCGCGTTTAGGCATCGACTGTGATCCCGTTGTTGATGGCTAATTCAATAGCCAAAATTATAAACGCTATACACGCGCCGCCCTCCTCCTTTGGCTTCTTGTGTAAGGATGATAAGCAAGGCGTAGCTAGTGTTTTGCTGAGGATTAAGCGACCCTCGCTGGCCTGTATAACGGATGCCAAAACAGTGAAGGACGAAATGGATTTGGCTCTTCAAGCTGGTTTGTAACCAGCTTTGATCAAGGCATGGCGTGTAGGGGTGTACACCTTAAATGTGTTTTTCCCTTCATGCTTGGCACAATAAAGGGCATCATCCGCTTGCGCCAATAAGCAATCAATGTCGAGCACCTCGATGGTGGTCGTCACTCCGATGCTGGCAGACAAGCTCATTTCAAGCGCTGAGCCGCTGTTTTGAACCGCGCGGAGTAGTTCTGCCGATAACTGTTGCGCATTGGCACTGTCACTATAAGGCACCAAGACCGCGAATTCTTCTCCGCCCAAACGTCCGACAATCCCTTGATCATCCACTACTTGTTCGAAAACGTCAGCACAATGGATCAGCACCTTATCACCAATAGAATGGCCAAATGAGTCGTTAATGGTTTTAAAATCATCCAAATCGATCATCAGTACACTGATTGGGAAAGCGGCTGTATCAACACGCCGTTTGGCTCTCGACAAAAAGGCGCGGCGATTAAACAGTCCAGTTAAGCTATCTCGAGTCGCTTCGTGGTGGAGCTTCTCGTACACTCGCTCTAGCTTATAAAGAAAGATAATTAGGGTATTGATCACGCTATAGGCGATGCCCGACAAAATCAGCCCTGCTTGTAATAGCGAGGTGCCCAGCAGTTGAGTAAACAGATCAGGATAGAAATATGCAAATGTCGCCCTACCTAAATAGGCAACACCGAATCCACCCATTACCAAGATGAGCCAACGCTTTAGACGCTGGCCGCCTGTGTTCGTACTACTCACAATGGTTTGAGTCATCAGCCCTAACTGCATACTGACGATCAAGCTGGCGTAAATCACACGACTCCCGATGTCATCAAGGTATGACGACATCGATACCACGGACAGAAGAACAGGTAGCACCAACTGCCAGCGCGGTACGTCGCGCGCAAAAATTCTTCCCAGCGCCCAATGGCTAAACGAAAATGCCATCATGACACAGGCATTATAAAAAACGATGTCTATGTAGGGATGAAGGTACGGACGAGCAAATAAGACAAGATTGCTAAAGCCATGGATAAATAGAGATACCGCCCACCCATTGATACCAGGTTCTTGACGGTTTTGTAACAACAAAAAACCTGCTAGCAGCCATTGGGTTGCCGTCAGCGTTATAAGGAGTGTTGGTGCATCGAGTTCAAACATAAGGTGGACATTATTCAAGGCATGATCTTACTGTACCACTTTCTCAGTGGCGGCTTGGGGCAATCGATGTGCGCGATATCAATTTCTATACGTTAACTTCTATCACGCTTTCAGTCACCGAGTGCTTATCGCAAGGGATAAAGCGTACCGACTAGTTGCGATATAATACTTTAACGATATGCCAGCCAAATTTGGTTTTTATCGGCCCAAGCGGACGCAATAACTCACCACTGAATACGGCTTTATCGAAAGGCGGAGCCATGTCACCACGACGAAATTCGCCCAGGTCACCGCCCCGTTTTCCCGATGGACATTGCGAGTGCTTTTTCGCAAGCGTTTGGAAGTTTGCACCTTTTCTAAGCTGGTCTAGCAAAGAGGTTGCTTGCGATTTGTCTTTCACCAATATATGAAGGGCTGCTGCTTTTTTGGTCATCAGGACGTCTCGTAAAATTAAAGCCGCTCAGTATACCGGATTTCTTCCGCTGGATAACCAGAATTGTAAGGCGACCAGAGCCGACTTACACGGAGGGAACCCAGGCAATGATATCGGCAAAGATGAGGATTAGCACAAAAATCAGCACATATTCATTAGAGGTGGAAACATAAAATAGAAAAAATCTCACTCCTCCGACCTTTTTAATGCCAGCTCTATCCAGTTTCGTCATTCCCGACTGCTTTTGATTGCTATCTATCGCTATCGCACTAACACCCCTTAAAACGCTGATTTGATCGCATTTTGGTGGAAAAAACACATTAGAGAAAGCAGCGTTTATCGTTATAAAAAGCATCAAAAAGAGATCTATATCACACTGCTGACACGTTGATATTCATCTGACTTTAATAATTACACCTCTGATGGTTAAGCTGTTTGTATTGTCTGTTATTTGTGTAAAAACATTGGCAGATGCTTTTACGGGTATAGGAGAGAGAGGCGAGAACTGCCACCTCACTCACTGAGAAAAGGATCTTAATCACATTCTCGTTCACCACGATTGAAAGCTAATCCACATACCGGAGGGACATGATGTCCATTTATAGCCACCTTAAGCAATTGACTGCAATTTCATGCGTTGCCGCCGCATTAGGCTTCTCAGCCATGGCCAATGCCGACACTTGGCGTTATGCCCACGAGGAGTACGAAGGTGACGTGCAGGACGTCTATGCACACAAATTTAAGGAGTACATTGAAGATAACTCAGAACATTCATTGCAAATTTATCGCTTTGGCGAGCTCGGCGAGTCTGACGATATCATGGAGCAAACCCAAGCGGGCATCTTGCAATTTGTTAACCAATCACCCGGCTTTACTGGTTCGTTAATCCCTGAAGCACAAATCTTCTTTATCCCTTATCTGATGCCAACGGAAATGGACACTGTGGTAGAGTTCTTCCGCCAGAGTAAAGCGGTCAATGAAAACTTCCCTGAGCTGTACGAAGAGCAAGGCCTAGAACTGCTCAAGATGTATCCAGAGGGTGAAATGGTGATGACGGCAGACGAGCCTGTCACCGAACCTGCAGACCTGGAAGGGAAGAAAATTCGTGTGATGACTAATCCACTGCTGTCATCTACCTACGAAGCGTTTGGTGCAACGCCAACGCCATTACCGTGGGGTGAGGTATACGGCGCGCTACAAACCAACATGATTCAAGGCCAAGAAAACCCGATTTTCTGGATTGAATCAGGCGGTTTGTACGAAGTATCACCTAACTTAATCTTTACACACCATGGTTGGTTCACCACTGCATCAATGGCGAACAAAGAGTTCTTTGATGGTTTGTCTTCTGATGATCAAGCAATGATCCGTGATGCAGCTGATTATGCGTTTAACGAAACGGTTCAACACATCCGTGGTCTTGCAGAGAAATCGCTCGATAAAATTCAGTCGGCAAGTGACGAGGTGACCGTGACACGCTTGACCGATGCACAGATCGAGAAATTTAAAGCACGTGCACCACAAGTGGAAGAAACCTTCTATGAAATGACCGGTGAAAGCGGTAAAGCACTTCTTAACCAATTTAAGAAAGATTTGGAAGCCGTTACTAACTAGTTGTCAGTCGTACAGGCACCGCCCCACGCGGTGCCTGTTTATTTGAGGAATACGCAATGACCGATTCCGACTCTCTCAAGTACCACTCCGAGCTACCTGGCCTCCTTGGTAAACTGGATACCCTGATTTGTAAAATCGAATCCTTTATGTTGGCTGCCGGTGTGCTCTTAATGGCCCTGAATACCTGTGTCAACGTCATTGCACGCTTTGGCTTTGGACAAGGGTTATTTTTTTCAGGCGAAATTAATCGCATTTTAATTATATTGATCACCTTTGCAGGAATTGGTTATGCCGCTCGTCATGGCCGCCATATACGGATGTCTGCCCTTTATGACACCTTGCCATTCACAGGCAGAAAAATTCTAATGACTACGATCGCGCTTGTGACCGGCCTGATAATGCTGGTATTGGCCTATTTTTCTTATCAATACATTGCCTCTGTCTATGATCGTGGCCGTATTTTACCTGCCCTCGGCTTTGAAATTTGGTGGATCTATATTTGGGTGCCGCTTGGGTTTGCTATCACCGGTATTCAATACGGACTCACTGTTTATAAAAATCTCACATCACCCGATGTTTATCTCTCCGCTGGCGTGCTTGACGGTTACGCTGAGACTGAAAGTGAAGTTTAAATAGGCACCAACCACTATGGCCATGACTTTAATGCTCATCATGATTGTCTTGCTCGTGCTCGGCTTTCCGATGATGATCCCACTTACGGCTGCCGCCTTAACCGGTTTTTACATGATGTTTGGCGGTGTCGGTCAAATGGATACCTTTATTCAGCAAGTGTTAGGCGGCATTCGGCCCGCCTCGTTAATTGCTGTGCCCATGTTTATTCTTGCTGCTGATATTATGACTCGGGGACAATCAGCGAATCGCTTAATTGATATGGTCATGACCTTTATCGGCCATATTCGTGGTGGCTTAGCGATCAGCACCGCGACCTCTTGTACCTTATTTGGTGCGGTATCAGGTTCTACCCAAGCCACTGTTGTCGCAGTAGGCTCAGCCCTACGCCCTAAATTGCTTCGAGCAGGCTACAGTGATTCGTTTTCGCTTGCCTTAATCATCAATGCCAGTGATATCGCCTTTTTGATCCCACCCAGTATAGGCATGATTATTTATGGCGTGATCTCGGAAACATCGATTGCTGAACTCTTTATCGCCGGGATAGGCCCAGGCCTAATGATCCTCACCTTTTTCTCGCTTTATTGTTTGTATTACGCCACTATCAATAAAGTACCAACGGAACCCAAAGCCAGTTGGAGCGAACGTCTAACGGCGACGCGCAAAGCATTATGGCCACTGATGTTCCCACTCATCATTGTTGGGGGTATTTATGGCGGCGTCTTTAGTCCAACCGAAGCAGCGGCCGTGTGTGTGCTTTATGCCATGATTCTTGAGTTTGGCGTATTCCGATCATTGAGCCGTAAAGACGTGGTCATCATTGCACGGTCAACGGGCTTAATCACCGCGGTGGTCTTTATTCTTGTTGGCGTCGGTAATGGATTTTCTTGGATTATTTCATTCGCGCAAATTCCGCAAACCATTCTCGAGGCCGTGGGGATCAACCAAATGGGGCCGATGGGTGTCTTGGCATCTATCTCTATCGCCTTTTTCGTTGCTTGTATGTTCGTTGATCCGATTGTAGTGATTTTGGTATTAACGCCCATATTTGCACCTGCGATAGAAGCGACTAGTCTTGATCCTGTCCATGTTGGGATTGTGATCACCTTGCAAGTAGCGATTGGCTCAGCCACTCCGCCATTTGGTTGTGACATTTTCACGGCCATTGCCATTTTCAAAAAACCCTATTGGGAAGTTATCCGCGGAACGGGGCCTTTTATCGCGATGCTGCTTCTATCAGCCGCGCTGTTGGTGATGTTCCCGCAGATTGCGTTATTCCTACGTGATATCGCGTTTGGGTAACTAAACAACAGGAGTCATTGATGTTTAAACGAATACTGGTAGCCGTCGATGGCTCATATTCTGCATTAAATGCGTTAGATAAAGCGATTGAGCTGCAGCAACTCACCCATGCTGAACTCTACTTATTGTGTGTGTTTAAACATCACAGCTTGTTCGAGGCGTCATTGTCGATGGTTCGCCCCGATCGATTACAAATCCCAGATCAAACCTTAAGCGAATACGCCCGCAACATTGTCGAGCAAGCCAAGCAACACGCACTTGAAAATGGCGGCGAAGGTGTGCGCGGGTTTGTCAAAGGCGGGCGTCCTTCCAAAACCATTATCAAGTTTGCGAAAAGCAAAGAAGTGGATTTGATTGTCATGGGCGCACATGGCACGCACTCCGATAAAGACGGGATGTTTCTTGGCAGTGTGTCTCACCGTGTGGCAGGGCGGGCACATTGCCCCACGATGGTCGTTTAACTCTGTGTTGATGGCCTGGTACCTGTATTAACGGCGTCCCTGTATTGACGGCGTAGTATCGGCCATTCAATCACCCATGCTATCGACGATAAAAACGCCGGTCGTTTAAGACCGGCGTTTTTTGCTTACAACGAGGTTTTTCTCGAACAGAACGCGGGCTTATTGAATATGGAAATAGTGGCTATTGAGCACTAAATGCACACCAATCGCTGCGATATAGCCCAACATGATCACCGGCGCCCATTTTAAGTGCCCAAAGAAGGTATATTTACCGTGCGCTTGCCCCATCAGCGCGACACCGGCCGCAGAGCCAAGAGACAACAAGCTCCCCCCCACACCCGCTGTTAACGTAACTAACAGCCAGTTACCGTGTGACATCTCAGGGCTCATGGTTAATACCGCAAACATAACAGGAATGTTGTCTACCACCGCCGATAGCACACCGACAAGTGTATTGGCCCAGATCGGATCCCATTCTAAATACATCACATTCGACACCAGCGACAGATAACCAATCAAACTCAAGCCACCCACGCACATCACGACACCATAAAAGAACAGCAGTGTGTCCCACTCTGCATGGGAAATACGGCGAAAGACATCAAACGGGACCACTGAACCGAGACGACTCAGCGCGGCTTCATCATTTTTGGCTTCAGCAATCGCCCGTTTCCGCGCCAGAGAACGTGGTAACGTTCGGCGCAGGTAAAAACCAAAGAACTGCAAATACGCGAGGCCCATCATCATGCCCATGACCGGAGGGAAATGAATCAAGCCGTGGAAGGCAACTGCCGTTGCAATCGTGAGCAAAAACAGCACCATAATTCGTCGAGCGCCACGCTTTAACTCGACATATTCTTGCATCACGTCCGGCTGAGTGCGTGGAATAAAGCGTGACATGATAAAAGCTGGGATCACGTAGTTCACAACAGATGGAATAAACAAAGCACCAAATTCGGTGAAAGTAACCTTGCCCGCCTGCCAAACCATTAAGGTGGTGATATCACCAAAGGGACTAAACGCTCCGCCGGCGTTCGCTGCAACCACAATATTGATACACGCGAGGTTTACAAAACGTGGATTGTCGCCCCCAATTTTCAACACAATGGTACACATCAGCAGTGCGGTTGTGAGGTTATCAGCAATCGGCGAGATGAAGAAAGAAAGTACCCCAGTAATCCAAAACAAGGTTCTTAGGTCATAGCCTTTACTTAAGATCCATGCCTTTAATCCATCGAACAGGCGCCTCTCTTCCATCGCCGAGATATAGGTCATTGCCACCAGCAAGAAAAGCAACAACTCTGCGTACTCCAGCAAGTTGTGCTCAAGCGCGGCATGCGCCGGTGCCATATTTCCCCATTGTGAGTATGCAAACCCGATCAGTAACCAAATCAGCCCCGCGGCTAACAATACAGGCTTTGATTTTCTTAAGTGGAGCTTTTCTTCCAACATGACTAGGCTATAAGCAACCGCAAAGATTGCCAAAGACACATACCCTACCCATGACTGGGTGAGATCCAGTCCCTCGCCTGTTGTAGCGGCAAAAGCCGTTGGCGACACTACCGCCAACGCCGCAACCAAACGCTTCATCCTTGAGCCTCCAAATTTTATTTCCTTATTTTTGATATAACAAACAGCGCGCTCTGTGGCATTCACTCCGAACGCTAATTGTTTATTTTGTCGTCTTAGGTCACCACAGAACAAAAACGAACATAATATTAACAAATATGGCGATAACGTCTATTGATAACCATGATGAAATCACAAAAAAGAAGTGACATTCTCTACTGTCAAGATTAATAATATCAATTTACTAGTCGATGTTCGCTGTTATATCTGGCAAAAATCGACTAGGTTTAAGAAAAGTGTACGAAATGTGCCATCGCACGCTGTTCGACTAACAATAACAAATAGATAACATCGCAACTGCATCGTCGCGGTTGCGCAAGGATGTGTGAGTAACAAGAAGGGAGTCACCATGAAAACACTAAAAATTGCTGCCGTTGTATGTGCAGCGGTCTTATCACTGGGGCATGCACCATTCGCATTTGCCGAGACCGCTCGCGTCGCCGTATCCCAAATCGTTGAGCACCCCGCTCTTGACGCGACCCGCAACGGTCTGCTTGATGGCTTGGAGAAGAAAGGATATATCCAAGGTGACAACTTGTCGTTTAAATATCAAACTGCGCAAGGTAATCCAGCAATTGCGGTGCAGATTGCGCGTCAATATGTTGGAGAACAACCTGACGTCTTAGTCGGTATCGCGACACCATCAGCGCAAGCGCTCGCGGCTGCAACACGCGACGTACCCGTCATTTTTACGGCGGTAACAGATCCTATCGGCGCCAAATTAGTGAAAGATATGGCTGCGCCAACGGGTAACGTCACCGGCTTATCTGATCTTTCTCCTGTTGCCCAGCATGTGGGGCTGGCCAAAGAGCTGCTTCCCAACCTGTCGACGATTGGAGTGGTTTATAACCCCGGTGAAGCGAACGCAGTGACATTGGTTGATCTGTTAAAAGACGCGGCAGCAGAGCACGGGATAAAAGTGATCGAAGGCACGGCATTGAAAAGCGCAGATGTGCAATCTGCTGCGCAAGTTGTTGCCACCCAATCCGATATTATCTATGCGCCAACAGACAATACTGTTGCCAGTGCGATTGATGGTTTAGTGGCCGCTGCAAACTCAGCAGATACCCCTGTCCTAGGTGGATCGACGTCCTATATCCCCAATGGCGCGGTCGTTGCACTTGGCTTTGATTATTACTCCGTCGGGGTGCAAACAGCGGACTATGTTGCGGCCATCTTAGACGGCGAGCCGATTTCATCTCTACCTGCCAAAGTTGCGGAAGGGTCTGACTTAGCCGTGAACCGTTCGGCTGCAGACAAGTTGGGGATCGACGTGCCAGCTTCTATCTTGGATCGCGCCTCACGAATCGTAGAGTAGTTAGGCTCAATCTAGGAGTAGTAAATGACGGCAATTGCGTTTTTCGGCACCCTAGAAGTCGGCCTAGTTTATGGCTTGGTTGCGCTAGGTGTCTATCTCACTTTTCGTGTACTCGATTTTCCCGATTTAACGGTTGACGGCAGTTTCCCGATGGGCGCCGCCGTTGCCGCTACTATGATCGTGGCGGGTTATAACCCATGGTTTGCGACCGCAATGGCGATTTTGGCTGGCGGCATCACCGGATTAGTCACTGCTTTTCTCACTGTAAAGTGCGGCATCCTCAACTTGCTCGCCAGTATTTTGACCATGATTGCCGCATTTTCGGTAAACATTCGTATTATGGGGCGACCCAATATTGCCTTACTCGGCGAGGAAACCATCCTAACGCCATTTGAATCACTCGGTATTGCACCCGTCTATTTGCGTCCCTTAGTCGTGGGCGTATTAGTGATTATCAGTGGGCTACTCGTGATCCGCTTATTAGCCAGTGATTTTGGCTTGGGGTTACGCGCAACGGGCGTTAATGCGCGAATGGTTCAAGCACAAGGCGGCAGCACGGCGATGTACACCTATTTTGGTCTCGCCCTTTCAAATGCCTTTGTTGGCTTTGCCGGTGCATTATTTGCGCAAACCAATAGTTTTGCCGATGTGACCTCTGGCGTAGGGACCATTGTTGTCGGTCTCGCCGCCGTGATCCTCGGACAAACATTACTGCCTGGACGTAAAGTCTGGGTCGCCGTTGTGGCGGTGATTCTGGGTTCCATTTTATATCGCCTCGCCGTCGGCTTTGCACTATCGAGTGGCATGTTTGGTCTTCAAGCCTCTGATCTCAACTTGGTTACCGCGGTACTGGTTGCCGTGGCATTGATCGCTCCCAAAATGCGCCAACAGTATCAAAAGTCCAAACGCGCAAAACAGGCGGAGGTGTCAGGATGATCTCGTTGAACAATATTCAGGTCACGTTTAATCCAGGGACCGTCCTCGAAAACCGTGCTCTGCGCGGCGTAAGCTTAACCATTCCCGAAAACGAGTTTGTCACCATCATTGGTTCCAATGGCGCAGGCAAATCAACCTTACTGGGCGCCGTCACCGGTGAAACGCCGATGATTGGCGGCCAAGTTATGATTGACGATATTAATGTGACCAAGAAGGCTGTGCATCAGCGCGCCACCCTTGCCGCACGCGTATTTCAAGATCCACTTGCGGGTACCTGCGCGTCGTTAACCATCGAAGAAAACTTGGCGCTGGCTTATCGGCGAGGTAAAGGGCGCGGTTGGTCACGTGCGCTTGGGAGTAAACGTCGTAAATTGTTCCAAGAGCGCATTGCGATTTTGGGGTTAGGTTTAGAAGATAGACTAGGGGATAGCATTGGTCTGCTGTCTGGAGGTCAGCGTCAGGCCGTAAGTTTGGTGATGGCCACCCTGTCAGACAGCAAGCTTTTATTGCTCGATGAACACACCGCCGCTCTGGATCCACGCATGGCCGCGTTCGTGATTGATTTAACCAAAACTATCGTCAATGAGTTTAACCTCACTGCCATGATGGTCACGCACTCGATGAAAGACGCACTGGCATGCGGTGATCGAACCGTAATGCTACACCAAGGTAACATTGTGCTAGATGTCCATGGTGATGAGCGCAAAAATATGGACGTGCCACATCTTTTAGACATGTTCAACAAAGTGCGCGGCGAAACCCTCGCCGACGACAGCTTGCTACTCGGTTAACTTGCTACGGCGCTTGCTGTTATATAAGCGCCTAGTCATCTATTTTCTATGACTTATTTTTGCTCGGCCACCACTGATTAATCAGGCGTCCTCCTAATGAGGGCTGGTAACGCCAACAGTGATCGAACATGGCCATTAATTCAGGGTTGCCATATTTGGATAAGCTTACCGCATGGAAACGGTTTTGCTTTAACTTCAATGCATCGATCTTTTCGATCATCGTCTCGGACTGCTTAGGAGCAATAAAGTCCGACACCACCACTAGATCGGCGTTTTGATAGCGTTCACCGGCCATCAGATTAAGCGCTTTTTCGATCACAGGTGCCATATCTGTCCCGCCGTGGAACCGATATGAAAGAAAGCTCATCGCTTCTTGCAAACCGCGCTCACCGGTTAACTCGTAGCTGATATGGTCAGTGGAAAAGAGCATGACATAGCAATCACGATGCTCGGTCGCGGCAATCCGCATCAATACATAGGCGAGTGCTTTGGCGCATTGCTCTGGGAATCCACTCATCGAGCCTGAGGCATCGACGGCTATGATAAAGGGTCCCTTTTTTTGCTCTGGCTTGGATTGACTGGGGGCATACGTCTCTACTTTTTTCCGGCGATGGGCTTGGCCCGTCATTTGATAATTTAGCAGTTGTTTATCGACAAGCTGTTTATAAAAAACAACCTCGAGCGCAGGATCAGCCAGCAATACCGCCTCATTGGGTAAGAGACGGTCAACACGATCACTTTGGCAGATGCCGGTGATGTCATCAGGGACATCAACTTGCTTTTCCGGCACGGTTTTTAGCGTTTCCGTCGGCTGCTCGCTGGGCCCTTGCGCATCAACATGGTTTGCCATTCGCCCTAACTGTTCGGCAATCGCCTGAAGCTCTGGGTTCTTCTCTAAAAAAGTAATAAACCGTTTAAGTAAGGTGACGTCTTGCTGGGAAAGCGAGCTGGCCGCCATATCCCATAGCCGCCCCACTTTGCTGATATCACCCGATTGATCCACGCCATTCATTTTTTGATAGGTCGAGATACGGCGATAGAGATCGTCGAGTAATTTTTGTTTTTGTGATTCAACACTGTCGGACTGGTTTTTTTGTATTTCCGCTTTTAAATGCGCGTGCCATTTGTTGCAAAAGTACGACTGAAACATAGGATCAGCATGTTGAGCTTGATGGGCTGCGAGCCTTTCTGCCTGCGGATAGAAAGAAGAAACAGATTTTAAGTGGCTTAGTAAAGTATCAATGTCTTTTTCAAACGCGCGCGCGGTTTTTTCGGTGGCCTGCTCGTAGTATTGAATTTCTTGCTTCAGAGAGGCTGACAACCCTTGTTGAACCAGTTTGCGCTTTGTTTGCCCCCGCCAGCGGTGAAGCTGTTTTTTTACTGCTCGCTTAATCGCTGGGCTTCGTTCTGTCAACACAAGTAACTGGGGGTGAGACATCAACTCTGTCATCGCCGCATCCAGTAACCCAGACTCGGCGAGCATCAACCCCATGTTCAGGCTCTCAGCGCTCAGCATCACTGGCTCCTGAGAAGAACTCACCTAAGCGCGCTAAACGATTAACTTGGCGCTCTAGGTTATTAATCTGCGTTTTGACCTCATGTTCGACGTCGACCAAACTCGCTGACGCGGTTTCAAGCAGATCCGGTTGCGCAAATAAATGGGGCAACCCAGCATTGAGCTGACTGCGCGCGCGACGAATTAAAAACTGCGCATGCTGCAATTGTTCAAGCGCATGATCTGTTTGTTGTGTCCATGTGGCCAGCTGTTCCTCGCTCGGATCGTTCACGCCCACCAGGGCCATAGGCACCGGCCGATTAGCAATGTCTTTGATGACTAAGGCGTGCTGCGCATCCCACTCCAGAGTGAGCCGGCACAGGTGATTATTTTTATTCACATAGCCATACAAGTCTGTGCTGCCTGTTTTCAACTTTTTCTCAATGTCAGCCGCATCAAGATACACCCAACGACTGTCACCTTTTTCTTGCTCTGAAACCGATGGGTTGGCTCGAAGTAGAACAAAACGAACCAAATCTCGACTTTGGTTGACCGTGAAGCGAGGCGACTGGCTCAAGTCAATCATCGCTTTGCGCGTGAGCCCAGCGTTGGCCGTGTCTTGTCGATAGGTCAGCGCTTCAGCTGTGTCTTGCTCAATATCTTCTAACGCCACTTTGACGTCATCGAGCAAGGCAAGCACTTCTTGTTGATCGAACAGAACTTCTTTGGCAAATGCCTGCATCACGGTTTTCACCACATCACGCGATTCTGGGCTATGCCATAGGCAGTCTTCCAGTAACAATAAGTCCAATGGGGCGACTTCATCACGACCATTGAAAAAAGCGGCCGCTTTTAGCAAACGCACCGCCTTTTTCCACCGGCGATCGGACACATAAAGTTCACTTGGGTCGAATTGTGATTGTTCACTGCCGGCATTTTCTACCCGCTGTTTTAGTGTGTAGAGTTTTTCGAATATCGCATCCGGCAGACCCAAGGTGGGAATAATGGTCTGCCAATCCTGATATTCTTGATGGCTAATTTTCAACTTATCGGCCACCGCCACTTCGTCCTGGCTGGGCTCGGTAAGCATCAGTTTGAAGTTTTTCTTCTCTTGGATACGATTGACGAAAACGCGGAGTAACATGCGATCATAGAGCGCATCAAGGCCACTATCGGGATCAGGCAGTTCATTGGACGCGGTAACCAACAAGCGCATAGGGACAGGATAAACATGCTCACCGTTTTTAAAAGTGCGTTCATTCACAACGGTTAAAAGAGTGTTAAGAATGGCAGGTCCGGCTTTCCATATTTCATCCAAAAATACCACATCAGCATTGGGTAGATAGCCGTCGGTTAGGCGTACGTATTTGCCTTCATCTTTTAGCGCTTGAATCGAAAGCGGGCCAAACACTTCTTCCGGTGTCGAAAAGCGCGTCATTAAATATTCAAAAAATTGGCTGTTATCAAACGCCTCTATCAAACGTTTCGCAATATAGCTTTTGGCAATGCCTGGCGGGCCGAGTAAAAACACACTTTCACCCGCGAGTGCGGCCAATAGACACATTTTGATAGTGTGCTCGCGTTCGTACACCCCACTAGATAGTGCATCAATAAGGCTTGCAATACGCTCGGGTAATAGCGCGCGACGGCTGACGGTGGCAAGATTTTGAGACAAGTGGCACTCCGCTATTTGTGGCTAGGTGTCATCGTTAACGCATTTGATTAAAATCGGTAAAAAGCTTCACTGCTCTTTAACCATGGCAAGATTCCAATACTTTGCCATTCGCTAGCGGTTTTTGTGCGCAAAAAACCGCCTAATGTGTAACTTAATATTACTTTATGTATTGATATATCATTAGCGCATCAGCTAGATAGTGACATAGATCACTATCAAGTCAATCTTGCCACTTACCGCCTTCGCGTTTGCATAGATTTTAATCTTCCCGGACAACAGGCCAAAATTGATGGCCACCCCACTCCGTCCAAGAGCCGTCATACACCGCAAGCGGATAAGCAAAATAGTGCTCAGCCACCGCGGCTAAGATACAAGCCGTCACGCCTGATCCACAGCTTGCTACGTTCAAACGTGTATCACTGAGGTGAGGTAAAACGATGTTACGTGCGATGTCTGAACTGATCACAAAACCGCGCGGATCCGTCAATTCGCTAAAAGGTAGGTTAATAGCGCCGGGCATATGACCACTTCGTATACCTTCTCGAGGCTCTGGCACCTGTGCATAAAATCGTGTTTCAGGACGGACATCAATCACATTGATTGCGGCCAGCTTTTCGGCCAGCGTGTCGCCATCAATGTAACGATACGCTTTAAAATCGGCGTGGTAAGTTGCCTCGACACGCGGCTGAGGCGGTGTATTATCTATCAGCCCCTCTGATGCCATCCAAGCAGGTAGTCCGCCATCAAGAATAAATACATCCCGATGGCCCATCACTTTACACATCCACCACACGCGAGCGGCAGAGAATAAGCCTTGCGTGTCATAGACCACTAACGTGTCTTGCGAGGCAATACCTAGCGTTCCCATATGTCGCGCAAAACTCGTTTCATCCGGTAACATATGAGGTAAAGAGGAAGATTGATCTTTGACTGTATTATCGAAATCAAAGTAAACGGCACCCGGAATACGCCGTTGGCGCCACTCTTGGAAGCTATCTCGGGATACATCTGGCATAAACCAGCTAGCATCGACAGGAACGACGGTATCGAGGCGCTGAGCGAGCCATTCAGGGGTTACAAACACTGACATCTTGACGGTTCCTTTTCATCGTTGATTGGCGGATGACAACACTTTCACAAGATATTGACTTATCTTATCTAGTATCAGCCTAATTTTTTACTCATACTGAAAGCCTCGCATTAAAGATGCAACTCAATGAGGATATGAATGACACCATCTCGCGTGATCTCAGGCGCTATTTTATTGTTTCCCACACTACTGCTGGCACCCACAGCGGCTTTTAGCGCGGGGGTCGGTGTAACAATTGAAAACGACAGTCCGTTAGGCGTTGATAATCAATACACCAGTGGTGTTTATGCGCACTGGCATGCGGATTGGTCCGATGATGTCACCACCACCGCTGTCACGCCCATTCGTTGGTTTGCTCAACAGCTACCGCTTAACGAACAAGCACGCCAAAGCTGGAGCATCGATGTTGGACAAATGATGTGGACGCCCAACGATATTGAATGGGAAACGCCCCATCCCAATGAACGTCCCTATGCCGGTTTGATTTTTATCGAGCCTGGCATTTATCAGCAGACATCAGAGCGGGTCGATAAGTGGTCATTTATGCTCGGAATGGTTGGCCCCGCATCGCAAACTGAAGAAGGACAATCTTACGTTCATGACCTCATCGACTCGCCCGACCCAAAAGGATGGGACTACCAAGTGGAAAACACGCCAGTGGCGCAGTTTGCTTATGAACGCCACCAGCTCCTGCACCGTAGCGAGAACCAAGAATGGGGAGTGACTGGACGTGCCGATATCGGTAACTTCCGCAGCGAACTCTCTACAGGATTGAGTTATCGTATTGGTCTTGATCTGGCTAATACCTTTGGCGGCATTAGCTTCGAGCCAGGCCGCCATTTAGACAGCCGTTTGTTCGACGCAAGCGAACAGGGCGCATTCTTTTATGCCGCGATGCAAGGCCGATATCGAGCCAATGACATCACCATCAATGGCGATAAACCGCCAGAGAATGCCGACATCGATATGACCCACTGGCAAGCAAGTGCCGCTACCGGGCTAGCATTTTACCAGCCTCACTGGGGCACAGATATCAGTGTTGTTGTACACACGAAAGACTATAAGCAAGCTACCGATGACACCTATAGCTACGTATCTTGGACCGTGCATTATCGGTATTAACATCCATACTCTCGTTTCGCTTTCCGTCGCCACTATCGAGGTGTGGCGGCAACGGCTTGTTTAGGCGACTGACTCTTTCGTTTATCCGTGAGTTTCATCAACACCAATGACGCTAAAATCATCGCAATACCTAACCACTGTAACGGCTGTAACGTTTCATTGATCCACAGTACACCAAGGGTTACCGCCGTAAGCGGATTAAGAAACATAATGATAGATTGACGATTTGGGCCAAGTACAGTGATCGAGCGAATATAGGCCCAGTAACCGACAGCAGTATTGAGTAAAATAACCCAAGCAAGTCCTGGTACGGCCTCCATGGTTATCGCCTTTGGCGGTCCCGCAAAGAGCCAAGCAAAAGGAATAAGCATGATGCCACCAAGGACTAACTGCCAAGCGGTTAATCCAAAAATGTCTTTCGCTTCCCATCGCTTCATCCATAGTGTCGACTGAGCAACAAAAAATGTGGCAAGTAACATGGCACCGGCCCCTATCCAATCGATATTGGAAGATGGATTCAATAATAATACCACGCCGAAAAGCCCTAAAATCGCCAGCCCAAGTAGTTTAGGCTGAGGCCGTTTCCCTTCTGTTAACCACTGAAGCAGCATCAGTACCAAAGGTAAGGTCGCGCCTAAAGTCCCAGCGATAGCGCCGGGTAGCCGATAAGCGGCAATAAAAAGCAGTAAAAAGAAAGCCGCGATATTAAAAAAGCTTACAGCAAGCATTCTCGGCAAACTTAAAGGTAAACCACGTCGACTGATCATCAGCATTAACAGGCCCGCTGGTAATGCTCGCCATACTGCCATCCAATAAGGGGAAAGATCCCCCAGGAACAGAGCAACCGCTGAATAAGTACTGCCCCAAAAAATCGGGGCAAGAATAGCGATAAAATAATGCATAACCTTTCTCTATGTATCTTCACGTAAAGATACAGTAGCTGTTATGTTAGTTGACATCAAGTATCTTAATAGTAAGAAAAATGTATTAGCGCTCAAAAAGACAACGCCATAGCGAGAAGGTGCTATGCTTATTTGCGTGATAAAACAGGGGGATAAAACAATGATCAATACTGAGAATGCGGTCGTTTTGTTGATTGATGTACAAGGCAAACTGGCACAAAAGGTAACAGGCAGCGAAGCACTACACCAAAAGGTGGCCCAACTAATGCGTGCCTGTCAGTACTTTGATGTGCCCGTGGTGTGGGTCGAGCAACTGCCCGATAAGCTCGGCGCGACCACTGAGAGTTTGGCTGAGTTAATCCCAACGGATACGCCCATTGCCAAGCAGACATTTAGTGCTTACGCAAACCCCGATGTTAAAAAACGACTCGATGATCTTAACCGTAAACAAGTCATCCTATGTGGCATCGAAACCCATATTTGTGTTTATCAAACAGCCTGCGATCTACTCAGAGCCCACTATCACGTTCACCTAGTCACGGATGCAACCTCATCCTGTGACGCGTCTCATTACCACACCGGAATTGCAATGATGCAGCAAAATGGCGCCTGGATCACTTTGGTCGAAGCCTTGTTGTTTGAGTGGCAACAAGCAGCCGGCGGTTCAGACTTTCGATCTTTTTTAACGTTAATAAAGTAGAAAGAAAATAGATCTCTAAGTAAWGGGCGTGAAGATCTAGGGGTTGAATACGTATACTCCTAAAATATCCAGTATTTATGAGATATAGATCGCACAGTAGGCGCTAACATTTTCATTAGTGGTCTAATATTATTCATGACGAATGTATAAAAGAGAAAGGAAGCACTATGTACAAACGACTACTCTCTGCAGCCCTATTAACGCTGTCTGCAGTCCCGGCCAGTGCCGATGATCATGGGTGTGGCAACGTCACGATTGCCGATATGAACTGGAATTCAGCGAGCCTGATTGCCAACATTGATCAGTTTATTTTAGAGCATGGCTACGGCTGTGATGCTGAACTCGTACCTGGTGATACCATGCCAACCGGCACATCCATGATAGAAAAAGGCGAGCCCGATATTGCACCGGAGTTTTGGAGTAACTCCATGCGTGAAGGCCTTCAGCGAGGTATTGACGAAGGACGTATACGCTATGCAGGACAAGCCTTTGTTGAAGGCGGCGAAGAGGGATTTTGGGTCCCTAAATACATGGTCGATCAGCACCCCGAACTTAAAACCATTTCGGGCGTTAAAGCCAATGCCGATCTTTTCCCTCATCCCGAAGATCCGTCAAAAGCAGCCTTTTACGGATGTCCCGCGGGATGGAGCTGCCAAATTACCTCGGAAAATAATTTTAAAGCATTGGATCTCGCCGACAGTGGCTTTGAAATTGTCGACCCTGGCTCCGGTGCTGGCTTAGCCGGCTCCATTGCCAAAGCTTATGAACGCGAAGAAGCTTGGTTTGGTTACTACTGGGCACCGACGGCCGTGTTAGGCAAATATGAAATGGTTAAAGTCGATTTCGAAACGGGTACGGATGTCGAGCACTATAAGTCATGTATTACATCTGACGAGTGCATAACGTCGAAAGCAACAATGTATCCAGCCGCTGATGTTGAGACTGTCGTGACAGAACGCTTTGCTAAACGAGCTCCCGAGGCCATGGCCTATATAGAAAATCGTGGTTTTACCAACGACCAGATGAATGGATTACTGGCATGGATGGAAGATAACCAGGCTGACGGTGAATATGCGATGATCAATTTTTTAATTAATCATGAAGACATTTGGACCCAGTGGGTGCCAAATGATGTGGCGAGCAAAGTAAAAGACGCGTTGTAACTCAATAACCCGCACAGTATTGCCACTGTGCGGGATTTCTTTTAGCAGTATAGGAATAATAACAATGGCGACTTCATGGCTAACGGATGTGCCAGAAATGAGCAGGCGCGATCTGCTCACCATCCGACAAACACTGGATGGTGCCTATCGGAATTTTTCTCGCGAATATGGCGAAGGTATCGAAGCCTTTTTTGACCCCCTCCTCCACTTTCTTGTTTGGTTCGAAGATTTACTCCTTGCCACACCTTGGTGGCTGGTGATTGCCGTACTTGCCGGTATCGCGTATCTCGCCAGTCGCTCTTGGAAGCTCCCTGCGGCTGTGGTTGTTTCTTTCACTCTAATTGCTTACTTAGGGATGTGGGAAGATACCATGAGCACCATGAGTATCATTTTGGTCTGTACGCTTGTCGCGATAGGTGTCGGTGTACCTATCGGGATTGCGATGGCGAAGTCCAATCGGACCCAAGCGGTGGTTACGCCACTCCTTGATATCATGCAGACCATGCCCGCTTTCGTCTATTTAATTCCTGTCGTGATGTTACTGGGCATTGGTAAAATTCCGGGGGTCATTGCCGTCGTGATTTACGCCATTCCACCGGTCATCCGCTTAACGAACCTTGGGATTAGGCTGGTCGATAAAGATGTGCTTGAAGCAGCGACTGCGTATGGCGCCAATGGCGTTCAGCGCCTTTTTCAGATTCAGCTACCACTGGCAATGCCCACCATTATGGCCGGCATTAATCAAACGATTATGATGGCACTCGCCATGGTCGTGATCGCCTCGATGATCGGTGTTTCTGGCTTGGGTCAACCCGTTCTTAAATCGATCACTAACCAATATTTCACCTTGGGCCTGCTCAATGGCCTCGCGATCGTCGTGATTGCTATTATTTTCGATCGCGTCTCGCAAAGCTATGCCAAGCGATCACAGCAGCACTTAAAGGGAGGTGATCATGACTGATTCTGAGCAGAACACCTTGATCGAAATTCACGGTCTTTACAAAGTGTTTGGCAACCATCCGCGTAAGCTCATGCCCGATGTTAAAGCAGGTAAAAGCAAAGACGCATTGCTACAAGAAACAGGACATACTATCGGACTTAGTGACATCAATCTGTCTATTCGGCGCGGTGAAGTGTTCGTCATCATGGGCTTATCTGGCTCAGGAAAATCAACACTGATTCGCCATTTCAATCGTTTGATCGATCCGACAGAAGGTGAAATTCGCATTGATGGCACGGATATAATGCAGTACTCACAAAAAGAGTTGCAGCAATTTCGTCGTCATAAAATGTCGATGGTTTTCCAGCGATTCGGCTTGCTTCCTCACCGTACTGTCAAAGAAAACGTCGGTTTTGGTCTTCGCATTCAAGGAGAAGCCAAAGCACTGCGAGATGAAAAGGCTCAACAGTGGCTCTCTACGGTTGGCTTAGAGGGCTATGCTGACCAATACCCTGCCCAGTTATCCGGTGGGCAACAGCAACGCGTCGGTTTAGCACGGGCCTTGTGTACGGATGCGGAGATCCTATTGATGGACGAAGCGTTTTCTGCACTGGATCCGCTCATTCGCAGTGAGATGCAAGACCAACTCATTGAGCTACAAGAAAAGCTGCATAAAACGATTATCTTTATTACCCATGATCTCGACGAAGCGTTACGTCTTGGTGATCGTATTGCCATTTTACGGGACGGTAAGCTGGTACAAGTGGGTGAGCCGGTTGATATTCTACTTCAACCAGCAGACGACTATGTCGAAGCATTTGTTAAAGACGTCAACCGTGCTCGAGCCCTAACCGTTGAAACCGTGATGCAGCCGCAAATCTGTCGTATCAGTGCGACCACAATTGGTGATGCCATTCAGCAGATGCGCCATCAAAAAGTTAATTATGGCTACTACATTACCGAGGAGGGTTACCAAGGTACCTTGAGCCAAAAAGCACTGAGTGACAAAGATCCAAGTGGCCATATCGAGGCTAGCTTACTTGAGGATGTTCCCGCGATTGATCAAGATTCTTTGCTCGAGAGTGTGATTCCAGATACCTTGGAGTCGAAATGGCCACTGCCCGTCTTCGACGATCATGGGGAGCTTATCGGGCATCTCTCACGACAGACTGTTGCCAACATTCTCAGCGAAACAGGAAAAAGCGCGACCGAAACGTTATCCACAAACCCACCCCAAAAAGCGAGCTAATTATATCAATGCGCCCTACCTATTGGGGCGCATTATTTTCACTCCAATGAAAAGGTATCTCTTCTCATCACCACAATAGTGAGACAAGTGTCATTTTGTTGAAACACTTTCTCCCTAACCTGCTGCGCATATCAGGACTCGCAGTTGGTAGGAAGTTATATGAGTGTACGTCAGCGGTTATTGATCGCCTTTACCCTCTTCATCGCGTCGACCTTAGGATTAGGTAGTCTCGCGCTTTGGATATCATCTCGCTCAGCGGATGCTTCAGCCGAATATGTGAATCAACAACTCCCCGAAGTCTGGGCATTACTCGCGCTTGAGCGTGATCACCGAGACTTAGTGAATCTGTCACAAAAGATCAAAGCCCAAGTGTTGTTTTGGAATGAAATTACGCCTGAGTTTGAAAAGCTCCATAAACGCTATCAGCAAAGCTGGCAGGCGTTGTCCCAGTATCCTTCTCTCTCAAACTGGCGTTCTGAACAAAAAGATAAAAAAAAGAAGTTTGATCAATACCTTAATAAGCTCGCTAAAACGGTCGAAAGTAAAAGTTTTTATGACGCAGGCCGCCTTGTGGATTTCGATCTCTACCCAGCCGTTGATCCTATGCTATCAGTGATTAGCGAAAAACTAATAGAGCGTCAGGATAATGCTAAGGCATCTGCTTCAGGATTGATCCTCTTCTTGCATCAGCAGTCCAACTTTGTGTATGCCGGTAGCGGTGCCACTTTGATCCTTGCACTTATTTTAATGACCTGGCTTCGCAAAACCGTCATTGTACGCTTGGACGATATCGCGACCTCGCTGACGGATATTGATAATCGCTCCGATCTTTCAATACGTCTGTCTGACAAGTATCACGACGAAGTCAGTGCCGTCGCTCGCGCATCAAATAACTTGCTCGATAAGTTCAGTCACTTTGTTACCGATATACAATCGCGAACATCAGCGCTTGATCAACAGTCAGATACCTTAGACCAACAAAGCACGCAAGTGGCGACGATTAATCAGCAAACACGGCAAAACGTTAACGATGTCGCGCAATCGCTTACCGTTATGGAAAGCGCAACCACGGAAATCGCGAGTGCTATTCATGATACCCGCGAGTATATCGGCAAAGTATCCCAAGACAACGATGAGATTCAGACCCAAATGCGTGCTACTGAAGCCTCAATAACGCACAGCGTCAAAGTGGTTGAAAATGTATCAAATACCATGGCAACGCTAAAACAAACGAGCAACCAAATTGCCGGTGTTATGGATGTGATTGAAGGTATAGCAGAGCAAACTAACCTTCTCGCGCTCAACGCTGCCATAGAAGCGGCACGTGCAGGGGAGCATGGCCGTGGATTTGCGGTTGTCGCGGATGAAGTGAGAAATCTATCTCAGCGCACAGCACAATCGACAGGAGATATTCGAGAATGGATTAATGACTTACTTGGTCAAGTCGATACCGCCAGTCATCTATTATCAGAAACACAATCGGCCAGTGCAGATAACCAGCAAGCAAGCATCCGACTACAAAGTTATCTTGGTGAAATGCACACTACTTTCCAAGGGCTGGAGCAACTCAGCGCTGAAGTTGAAGCAGCCCTCGATTCTCAACACAAAGAAATTGCACACCTTACTGAGCAACGTCGCGCTCTCAAACATGGCAGTCAGTCACTGACCGATGCTATCGATACAACCAGTGATGTAAGCGGTCAGCTTAGCCATCAATCGAGCGCATTAACCCAGCTGACCGATCAGTTTCAGACGTGACGACGAAATAGCGAATCGTGATCACCTAGCGCCCTGTTGTCCGGAAGCTAGGTGTTTCGAAAATAGATATGATTACGTCTTATTCACTCGTTCAAAACCAGCGGCAAGATCAGCGATTAAATCCTCCACCTGTTCGAGACCAATATGCAGTCTAACGAGTGTCCCACTGAAACTCACTTTAGCCACGGGCCGGATCCGATTAAGCTGTTCGGGTTGATTGGCAAGTAACAAAGACTCGTAACCTCCCCATGAATAAGCCATGCTAAAATACTTCATAGAGTCGCAGAATGCTTCTAATTGCGTATCGGACAAACGTTCCTTAAAAACGAATGAGAACAGTCCGTTACTGCCACTAAAATCACGGGCAAAATAGCGATGCCCCGGACAATCAGTGAATGCGGGATGAAGCACTTTCGCCACTTCAGCCTGCTCATTCAGCCAGTTGGCAACATGTAACGCATTTTCTTGATGTTGCGCTAGCCGTACATCGAGCGTTCTCAGTCCTCGCGCCGCCTGGTAGGCAGTGTCAGGATCAACGGTTTGTCCCATCAAGTAGGCACGCTCTCTCAGCGTTGGCCAACAGCGCGCATTGGCAACGGCGGTGCCTAGCATATTATCTGAATGACCAATAATGTACTTGGTGCCAGACTGAATAGAAATATCGACACCCTGTGTTAACGGCTGGTATAAGCGACCTGCCGCCCACGTATTATCCATCATGATCACAGCATCTGGGGCGCGATTGCGAACCGCTCGCACAATGGCTGGCGTATCGTGCACTTCCATGGTGTACGACCCGGGTGACTCTAAGAACACGATACGTGTATTCGGCTTGATACGATGACTAATCTCGTCACCTTCAAGTGGGTCAAAATACTCGGTCTCGATCTGCATGTCGGCCAGTATTTTCTCACAAAAGTCCTGAGTAGGCTCATACGCCGAACCCGATACCAGTATGTGATCGCCCGTTTTAACAAATGCGAGAATACTGTTAGCAATCGCCGCCGCGCCACACGGAAATAACGCACAACCTGTTCCCTGCTCAAGCTCTGTCATTGCGTCTTGCAGCGAAAAGTGAGTGGTCGTACCTCGTCGGCCATAAAACAGCGTTTGTTGGTGACGATTTGCAACCGCGTGTTTCTTTTCTGCTAATGAATCAAAAATGATTGAAGAAGCGCGCTGTACGACTGGATTAACCCCGCCTAAGGTGTAGCCTTTTTGGCGTCCAGCATGGATTAGCTGCGTACGATTTTGTTTCTTTTCCATGGCTCACTCATCCTATGTTGCCCATATCTCTAGCCTAAGCGTTTCGCCGTAAGCAGTAAAGACATTTAGACGTCCATATTGTAATTTTCTACCTATCGATTCAATGATATGTCATCGCGCTAAACGCTAAGTCATCGCGGTTAGCGAAGCGTGTTTAGGTTGATGACTATCCACTCCGCATTTTGGTTCGAACACTAAACAGATCACATTTTTATCTATTTGACTGGAAACACAATGTAAGTGTATATACATTGTATATCTAAGCGATAGGCTAAAAAACATGGCAAAAAAAGAAAAAGTCAAAAAAGACAGTCAATTACTGATACGAATCAATAGTGAGCAACGTGATGCGTTTCTGCAAACATGTGACGAGCTTGATACCTCAGCGGCTCGAGAAGTCAGACGGTTTATCAAACAATTTTTAAAAGACCACGAAACAAAAAAAGAATCATAACACCCAGTTTACGGTGCAACTTGCCGGCACCCGACCACAGCATTGAAGCTGTATTGCAGTGGCAAACGCTTCGGCAATCTATACTTAAGGAGAGAAAATCATGGCGAAAGTATCAAAGAAAGATCTGAAAAAATCGATCAAGAAAACCAAAGCGAAAGTTGCGAAACAAGAAGGCAAGCTGAAAAAATTGAAAAAGCAACTAAAGCAAGCCTAAGCCACGTTTAGTTAAGCAATAAGCATAAAAAAGCTCGGGGGTTTCCCGAGCTTTTTGTTTGTTATGGTCACGCTTTATTGGCGCTACACTTACGTTTCAGCGCGTCCGATTTTAATCCTCAATTTTCTGCTTCACCCTCAGTTGATGATAAAACGGGCTCAACAGTAAACCGGCCCACATCCACACCGATCACTTTCACTTGCTCACCAGGCTGCAGGACAATATCCCCTGCGTTAGCACTAAGTTGCAATTGCCATGTCACTCCAGAGTACTTGGCCGACGACAGTTGTTCGCGACTTAATGGTGAAGTCAGGACGAAGGTCAGTCCAATAAAGTCGCTATGACGATTGTCCGGACTACGTTCTTTATGCTGTAACCGTTTAAGCGGTCGCCACAGCGCTAAGGTAAGTAATCCTGCGCCGATGCCAGTACCACTAAACAATGCGGTCACGGTTTCGGGCAAGACCCCGATCATGGCCAGTAACCCAACTAAAACCGCAGCACAACCGGTAGCTAATAAGACAATTGTTGACAAACCGAGCAGCCAAACTTCAGCGGCTAACAACAGTAAACCAATGATAATAGTTAACTCTGCAAGATAGTGACTCACGTATTTACCCTAACTACTTTTTGTTTTGTTAAGCGATTCAATGATGGTCATCGCTTCTGCAACCACGTTCGCAGCTCCCGTACCCGAATCAGGCAACAAGACGACCGATGACTCTTTGGCAATTGCTTGTTTCGCGCGAATTGCTTTCTCTGCTAAATCAAGCTGAATCGCTTTTTGACCTTCTTCGGTGATAGCTCGTGTCCCGACAATTTCAAGCGCTTCGGCTTGAGCTTGAGCGACGGCTAGAATGGCTTGCGCTTCACCCTCCGCATTCAGAATTTGTTCCGCTTTTTCCGCTTCTGCCGCTAAAACCCGTGACTGCTTCTGACCCTCTGCCACGTTAATATCTGATTGACGAGCCCCTTCAGACTCAAGGATCACGGCACGTTTCTCACGTTCGGCCTTCATCTGACGCTCCATTGCTTCGAGCACCGACCGTGGAGGATCAATATCTTTTATCTCGTAACGAAGCACTTGTACACCCCAAGGCTGAGCCGCTTCGTTGATGGCCGAGACAATGGCAATGTTCAAGCTTTCACGTTCTTCAAACGTTTTATCCAGCTCCATTTTACCTACTTCACTACGCATGGTGGTTTGCGCAAGTTGCGTGACGGAATAGACATAATCATTCACGCCATAGCAGGCTTTAAAGGGATCAAGCACTTTGATATAAAGTACACCGTCCACACCCAACGAAATGTTGTCACGCGTAATCGCAGACTGACTAGGCACATCATACGCTTGTTCTTTCAAAGTCCGTGTATACGCCACACGGTCGATAAAGGGAACAATGACGTTGAGCCCCGCTTCCATCGTTTTATAGTACTTACCAAACCTTTCAACCACATAGGCAGTATTTTGTGGCACAAACGTAATGGCACTGCGCAATACGACAATCACTAAGATCGCCAGTACTATCCACACGCCAATAAAACTCGATATTTCAAAAAAAACGTTATCCATTAAGGGATCCTATGACTGTCGCTAACACGACGCTGATAGAGGGTGACAATGACTCAGACATGACGACAACGCTTGCATGCCTGAAGTTTAAGCATACGCCAATGTCAGTGTAGAAAGACAGATAACGATGGTAAATTTGACACTCGTCTCACTCAGATCGCTTTTTCCCCTCTTTTTATCTCGATTGAACGACATGACTCTCTGAGCGTGATCCCACTTTTGTAAAAGCCTGTCGCAACGATGGCCATATCATTGGAAAAAGGATTTTACCTTATCTTTTTTTGGGTGTACTCTTAGACCTGTTCAACCGTGTTGGTTGGCGGTGCTCATTACCGTTGACACCTTGACATACAGTGTCAAAAAATGAGCAAACTAACGCGCAAACAACGCGTAGTCCTGTTGAAGCTGTTTTTGAGCTTTAATAATCGGAAATTTATGCAGCAATTGAATATAGATACATCGAAACACCCCACCGTTAGGCTGGAAAGTTAGTTGTCCTGAAGATATTCGCTACATTTGCCCATAGAGTCGATTAACGGCACTCGCGTCACTGCAACACCTAGTTAATATATTCAGGAGACACCATGTCCAAAGCTAATGGTTCCGTTAAGTGGTTTAACGAAGAAAAAGGTTTCGGTTTTATCCAGCAAGAGAACGGTCCAGACGTATTCGTTCACTTCCGTGCTATCGTTGGTGAAGGCTTCCGCACACTAGCAGAAGGCCAGCAGGTTGAGTTCGATATCGAGCAAGGTCAAAAAGGCCCACAGGCTGCGAACGTCGTTCGCCTGTAAGCCAAACCAAATTTAAGAAGAAAGGCGCTCATCAGAGCGCCTTTTTTTATACCTGTCATTTAAAGTTATGACACTAAGCCACATTGATATCGCATTCAGCCCCTATGCGAGTAGACGCTCTTGTTGCTATCCACTAGGCTGTGAGTACATCATATTGTCAGGAGGACGTATGCTATCTCCGTGCTTGATTGTCGACGATCATGAGATGATCCGAGACACGATTGGATTAATGGCACAGGCACTCGGTATTAAATCAGTGATCACCGCAGCAGACGGCGCCGAGGCGATATCTCGCGCCTATCATGACGAGCCGAGCCTTATCATTACCGATTTACAAATGGATCCTATCGATGGTTTAGAAATGTTGCGTCTCATGCGAAGTGGCCGCTATCATCTACGCCACGACACACCCATCATTATTCTGACCGCAAACGCTTCTAAAGCCGTGATCAGCGAGTGTATCCGCTTTGATGTTGACGCGTTCATGATAAAACCTGTTAAAAAGCAAGACCTTGAAAATCGTGTCAAGCAACTGTCCAAACATACCAAGGCGAAAAAACCCCCACAGTTCTATTTCGAGATGTACCAGTCTGACCCGGCCAAATCGACAGAGTTCGAGCACAATGGTGCGGTTGTGTTTACGGAAGAAGAACAACAGCAAATCGAATGCATCACCGAACCTGTAGAAGAGACGCCGATAGCGCCCGATACACTAGGAGATGTAAAGGCATCACCGCAACCCTCTAGTGAGCCCAAAGATCGTAAATTTATACGTTGGCAAGAGAAGTACACAGTCGGTCATCAAGAATTGGATAACAGCAATAAGCAATTGTTGGCTATTATCAACGATACCTACGAGGCCATTGCTTACCATCACGATGATGATGACAAAGCTGACTTCGATGCCTTAGCTCAACGTTTCCGTGACTATATTGCTGCGCACTTTCTGCTAGAAGAAGACATTCTTGAAGCACGCGCCTACCCCAAATACAAAGAGCATGCAGCCATCCATCAACGCCTAGCGCGACAGGCTCAATATGTACTGCTTCAGTGCCAGGCCGATCCCACGCTTTATCGCTCCGAGTTTTTTAAATTTCTACGCTATTGGTGGATTCATCACGTGGTTCACGAAGACACGAAATATCGCGACTTCCTGGTACAAGGTCTTTAATACTTTCATCCCGACTCACAGCCTTGCTCAGCGCTGTGAGTCTGCCCTACTTCCGCAACTTACCATCCACTAGACAGCCAAAGCAGTCTGTTTAGCAAACCATCGTATCGATTGGGAACCTGCCCACACCTTTAGGCCAGTAAATGTTACGCCTCGAAACACTTACTTTAATAAAAAATTTAACAATATAAATATTATTATAAATCAACATCTTAATTATTATTGACAGGCCAAACACAAAAAATCGGGGTTGATAAACCAAATCAATCGCCTATTATATAAAACGAATTCGTTAGAGCACAAAACATTATGTGGCGATCAAAAACGACAGATACGGCAGTGCTGGATTCTGAAGTACTCGACCGTAAACAGACAAAATCTAACACGCAGTTCGTGTTTCGTAAGCCTGCCATCAGCGATGGTGGCAACATTTATCGACTAATCACGCAATGCCCGCCGCTGGACGTGAACTCCGCTTACTGTAATTTTTTACAGGCGACGCATTTTAAAGAAACGTGTGTTGTTGCAGAGCGAGAAGGCGATGTGCAGGGCTTCATCTCCGGTTATATCCGCCCTGAGCAGCCAGATACCTTTTTCGTCTGGCAAGTTGCGGTGTCGCCAAAAGCACGTGGTGAGGGGCTTGCCCTATCGATGATTGAGGCGCTACTGGCTCGCAAAGTCGCGCAAAACGTTCACTTCATCGAAACCACAATCACAGAAGACAACGCCGGTTCTTGGGCGCTGTTTAAAAAGGTAGACCGCCTCTATGGCTCTGGTGGTCAACGCTCGGTGTTCCTTGATGAACAAGAGCATTTCAACGGTGAGCACGACACCGAATACCTTTTCCGAATTCCACTCAAAAAATAACAGGATGAGTTATGGATATCTTTAAGTCGCAGGAATCAAATGTTCAATGTTATGCCAACAACTTTCCCGTTGTATTTGAGAGCGCAAAAGGCTGTTGGATGACTGACGTAGACGGTAAGCGCTACCTTGATTTTCTAGCCGGCGCTGGTTCACTGAACTATGGACACAATAATCCGACGCTGAAAAAAGCGCTGATCGAGTATATCGAGAAAGACGGCATTACACACGGCCTAGACATGTATACAGAGGCGAAAGCACGCTTTCTCGAAGTATTTAAAAATCACATCTTGGCCCCACGTGGTTTGGACTACAAGTTCCAATTCACAGGCCCTACTGGTACCAACGCTGTGGAAGCGGCAATGAAGCTAGCTCGCAAAGTGACTGGGCGTTCAAACATTGTTTCTTTTACTAATGGTTTCCACGGTTGTACTTATGGTGCACTCGCGGTGACAGGTAACCATCACCATCGTGGTGGCGGCGGTATTCCAGTCAATAATTCAGTTACGCGTATTCCGTATGACGGCTATGCGAACGTTGATGGTCTCACCTTGTTTGAGACGATGCTTAATGACGCTTCAAGCGGTTTAACCGGTGGTGATAAACCTGCCGCTGTATTACTTGAGGTCGTTCAAGGTGAAGGTGGCTTAAATGCCGCATCTAATGAATGGTTACAACGCTTACAAACTATCTGTAAAGCACACGATATCCTGGTGATTGTCGATGATATTCAAGCAGGTTGTGGGCGTACGGGGACTTTCTTTAGCTTTGAGCCTTCAGGCATCAACCCTGATATTGTGACCTTGTCCAAATCCATTGGTGGTTACGGCTTACCTATGGCAGTCGTTCTACTCAAACCTGAGCTAGATCAATGGGCACCGGGTGAGCATAACGGTACATTCCGTGGTAACAACCATGCCTTTGTGACCGCTGCCGAAGCCATCGAAACCTATTGGCTAGATGATCAGTTCCAAACCCATATTCAATCGCGTGCGGATCAGCTCAACAAAGTCCTGCAAGATATGCTTGCTAAAAATAGCGACTTATTTGAGATCATCAAAGGACGAGGATTGATGCAGGGTATTGCCTGTAAGAACGGTGATATTGCCGACGACATTACCAGCTTGTGCTTTGATAATGGCATGATCATCGAAACAGCCGGCCCAGAAGACGAAGTGATTAAATTCTTCTCTCCGCTGACCGTCAGTGAAGCTGAAATGGAGAAAGGCTTACAAATTTTCGTTAAGTCCGTTGAGCAGTACAAGAAAGAGAAGCTCAAAAAAGCATCATAAAGACATAACGAATAGACAAATAATAAGGAACAATCATGATTGTCCGCACATTAGAAGAATGTCAAAACAGTGATCGCCGCGTGGTCGCAGAAAATTGGGAAAGCGTACGCATGTTGCTACGTGATGATAACATGGGATTTTCATTCCATATCACCACCATTTATGCGAACACAGACACGCATATCCATTATCAAAATCATCTAGAATCAGTCTATTGCATGTCTGGTGAGGGTGAGATTGAAACGACTGACGATGGCAAGGTTTATCCAATCAAGCCCGGCACGCTGTATATTCTAGATAAACATGACGAGCACCAGCTACGCGCAAATAAAGGTGTTGATATGGTCATGGCCTGTGTGTTCAACCCGCCCATCACAGGGAAAGAGACACACGATGAAAACGGTGTTTATCCATTAGTCGATTAACCGTCAAGGGGCAGCGGGATGCTGCCCCTGTAAACCCAATCGACCTTTTTGTTCATAAAGCCCACAAGGAGCTCACATGAATCATACCGTTGAAAAGATCGGCGGTACGTCGATGTCAGCCTACGACGCTGTCATGGATAACATCTTTTTGTACCCGTCAAACCCATATAACCGAATTTTTGTTGTTTCTGCTTACGCTGGCATCACGGATGCATTGCTGGAGTGTAAGCGTTCGGGTAAACCAGGCATTTATCGCTTACTCGCCGCGAACAATCCAAAATGGCGCGATGCTATGGATGAACTAGAACAGCGTATGCTATTGATTAATAGCAACATGTTCCCTGACCCTGTTTTTCGTGAGCGTGCCGATAATTTTATTCGCCAGCGAATGGAAAAAGCGCATAGCTGTATCGAAGGCATACTCGAAACCTGTAACTATGGGCAGTTTTCTCTGGAAAGCTATTTGCCGCAAGTCCGTGAGTTCCTGTCGTCAATTGGTGAAGCACATAGTGCACACAACTCGACGCTGCTCCTCGAAAGTGTTGGCATCAACTCACGATTTGTCGACCTGTCTGGCTGGGACAATCCGGATGAAGGTAAAGGTGATCTCAATACAGTCATCGCCAATGCGATGGACGACATTGATTTCAGCAATGAGCTGCCCATCGTTACCGGCTACGTCTACTGTGATGAAGGTCTGATGAAGACCTACGACCGCGGCTACAGTGAAATGACCTTTAGCCGAATTGCAGTGCTGACCAAGGCAAGCAGTGCCGTGATTCATAAAGAATACCATTTGAGCAGTGCAGACCCCCGCATTGTCGGTCCAGAACGTGTACAGCCAATGGGCCTCAGCAATTACGATGTGGCTGACCAACTGGCAAACCTTGGTATGGAAGCGATTCATCCTAACGCGGCCTCTGGCATGCGCGCTGTAGGCATTGAGTTGATCGTTAAAAATACCTTTGAACCTGAGCATGCTGGTACGGTGATCTCTCACAAATACCGTCCAAAGGACAATGAGATCGAAATCATTGCTGGCCGTGACAAAGTGCTTGCGCTACACATTTTTGACCAATCAATGGTCGGACATTGTGATCAAGTCAGTTACGACGTGATGGAAATCATTCGTGAAGAGAACGTTCAGCTAATCAGTAAAGAGATGAACGCTAACTCCATTACTTACTACTTAGATGGTAAGACTGCGAGCCAAGATAAGGTCATCAATCGGGTTGAAAAGCTATATCCAAAAGCGAAGATTACCGGTGAAATGGTCGCACTGATTTCTGTTATCGGCAGCCGTATCGACTCAAACCAAACAATGAGTAAAGGGATGCTTGCGCTACTTGATGCGGAGATCAACCCTAAAGCGGCTCACTCTTCAATGCGCGATGTGGATGTGCAATACGTTGTCCTTGATAAGTATTACCATGCCGCTATCTGTGCATTACACGCTTGCTTTATTGAAAAGCCCGCACCAAAACCGACAGTGCGTGCTGCATAACCTAGCAGCAACACATTGTGAGTTTGAAAATGCCTCCAACTTGGGGGCATTTTTATGCGTATTTTTCGCGTATTTGGCCAAGCTTATCCTTATAAACCACCAGCCTAATGTTTAATCATCATTGATAATGCCTAGATAGAAGGTAAAATGCCGCACTTTATTTGGTTAAGTGCTCTTCGTTTATGATCGACCCTAATTTGCTTCCTGTTTACTTAACAGCCGTTGCCGCGTTGCTATTCGTCCCCGGGCCAGATATGTTATTGATTATTAGCGCGAGTCTTAGCTATGGTCGACGGGTCGGTGTTGCCGCGAGTTTAGGCAACGCTACCTCTGGACTGATTCTTACCGTATTAGCGGCCACTGGCGTTTCAGCCGTGATTGCAATGTCCCCGATTGCGTTAACGGTTCTCCAGTATGTTGGTGCAGCGTATCTACTCAAAATGAGTATTGATACGTGGAGAGCATCACCTGCTGAAAGCGAAGCGGTACAGTATCAACAAAAAATGGGGCGCTATCTCTATAAGCGTGCCGTGATGACGAACCTGCTCAACCCTAAAGCGTTACTCTTTTTTGTTTTATTCTTGCCGCAGTTTATCTCACAGCAGATACAAGCATCATCGAGCACTCAGCTATTAACGCTCGGCCTTCTACTTAATGCACTCGGCCTTGCGTTTAATATCATACTGGTCGCGATCGTCGGTAAACTTGGCAAGCAGATGCTGACCAACACCCACATTCAAAGCTATCAACACAAAATTATGGCCATCGTCTTTGCATTATTGGCTATTTGGCTTTTTACTCAGCAGTTATCTGTATAGCGAGCTCCGCAGCGAAGCGGTAAGCCTGCAAAGATGAAAATCCAGCAATCAACAAACGTGAACTTAGACATCAAACTTTGTCATAATAGTCGCTCAGCTATCAATAGGAGAACGTGTCATGGATGAAAACACCGCCACGCTACTTAACTTGCGTGTTATAGAAGTTAGCGATTATCAACCCTTAGCAGAGTTGATGGACCTCGTCTTTCCAGATGTCGGCGGTGCTTGGCCAAAAAGCACGATCATGCAACTGGTAACGGCCTTCCCTGATGGCCAGATATGCATTGAAGATAACGGTAAAATCGTCGCCGCTGCCCTCACACTCAAAGTCTCTTACAACCGTTTTTCTCTCCCTCATACTTATAGCGATATCATTACTGACGACGGCGTAGTGTTTCATGATGCCAAAGGTGATGCGCTTTACGGGTTAGATGTGTTCGTGCATCCGGACTACCGCGGGCACCGCTTGGGACGTCGTCTCTATGAGGCGCGCAAAGATCTTTGCCAAGCATTAAATCTAAAGGCAATTCTAGCGGGTGGGCGCATTCCTGGTTATCACAAACATACCGATGTGTCAGTGACTGACTACATTAACAAGGTAAGACGTAAAGAGATTCACGATCCTATCCTCTCGTTTCAGCTGTCTAATGACTTTGACGTCAAACGGCTAATGAATCGTTATTTGCCCGAAGATGATAAATCCGCAGGTTACGCAACATTATTGGAGTGGGATAACTTCTTTTATGAGGAAGACGCATCATCGGTGCACGATATTGATAAAACCATTGTGCGCCTCGGGGTTGTGCAATGGCAGATGCGCCACGTGTTATCCGTTGACGACCTGCTCAACCAAGCCGAGTTTTTTGTTTCTTCTTTAGCCAATTATCAATCGGACTTTGCCCTATTCCCGGAATTTTTCTGTGCACCGTTAATGGGGCTTGCACCAGATAAACGCTCGGTGGAGGCGATACGTTTTCTTAGTGAGTTTACCCAAGCCATTAAACAACGCTTTTCTCAGCTTGCGGTGACTTACAACATCAATATTATCGCAGGGAGTATGCCAGTCCTCGAAGATGGCAAGCTCTACAATGTGTCTTACCTGATGCATCGAGACGGCAGCATTGACGAACAGTACAAAATCCATATCACGCCACATGAGCAACGAGACTGGGTGATCGATGGCGGTGATACAGTAAAAGTTATCGAAACCGACGCAGGCCGCGTTGGCATTCTTACTTGTTATGATGCGGAATTCCCAGAGTTAGGGCGGATCCTTGCCGAGCAAGGGGTACAGATTTTATTTGTTCCTTTCTGGACAGATACCAAAAATGGTTATCTTCGAGTCCGTTTGTGCGCTCAAGCTCGCGCAATTGAAAACGAATGTTATGTTGCTATTGGTGGTAGTGTCGGCAACTTGCCCCGTGTCGATAACGTTGATATTCAATATGCCCAGTCGGCGGTCTTTTCACCGTCTGATGTGTATTTCCCTCACGATGCGACACTCGCAGAGGCGAACGCAAACACGGAGATGATGATCTTCGCGGATGTTGACCTTGATAAGCTCAAAATGCTGCATGAACGAGGCTCGGTGACGAACTTGAAACACCGTAGGCCCAAGCTCTATGCTAGCCATTTAAGTCAAGAGTAGCCTTAATCCAGCCTCGCCGAGTGCGAGGCTTTAATTTGTAAACAGGAGAAAAAAAAGACTAGATTCCCATACACATTTACCAAAAGCTTCTATCCTTACTCAACAAACTGCTTATTTTTTATTCAGTGCGATATTGAGGTGAGATTATGAAGCTCAAATATAAAATGTTACTGAGCCTATTAGGTATCGGAGCTATCCCTGCCTTAATCATTAGCTTTCTTGCTTTAAGTACGGCTTCGTCATCCCTTGAGAATCAGACGTTTAATCAGTTAGAAGCTTTAAGGGAAGTAAAAAAGTCAGCGATCAAACGTTACTTCCAAACCACTGAAGGACAGATAATTACCACCGCTGAGACTCCCTCTGTATCCGCAGCTATGGCCAATATGATTGCTGCGATGAAAACACTCCCGTCCACTTCTTCAACGCAAACACGATCAAAATTGATCAATTATTATCAACGCCACCTGATTGAGCCGCTTGAAAACGTGAGTACCCAGGCACCAGCAAGCGCAAGCAATATAGTGAGTAACCTAACGCCACAAGCTGTAGCACTGCAAAACGCTTATGTGCTCGACAACCCTTACCCTAAAGAAGAGAAAGGCGCCTACGTCTCCAGCGGGCAGTTCAAACAATATGATCAAACCCACCAGAATATTCATTCATACTTACGCGATGTTCAGGAGAAATTTGGTTACTACGACATATTTATGATCGAAGCCAATGAAGGCCAGATCCTTTACTCTGCGTCTAAAGAACTTGATTTCGGCACCTCGGTAGAAACGGGTCCTTTTAGTCGCTCTGGGCTCGCCGAAGCGTTCCGTCAAGCCAGGACATTGGCCGATGGCGATACCGTCATTATCGATTTTTCACCCTACGCAGCCTCGGCCAACGAGCCAGCAGGGTTTCTCGCATCACCAATTTATCAGGCTGGTCGCGTAATTGGAGTGCTTGCTTATCAGTTTCCGATAGATAGGCTCAGTGCGATTATGGCAGAGCGGGAGGGGCTCGGAAATACAGGCGAAACCTACTTAGTAGGCCAAGATAATTTAATGCGTTCAAACTCTTTTCTCGATCCAGATAATCGCTCAGTTCTTGCTTCATTTATGCAACCGGCACAAGGCAGCGTTAAAACCCTTGCGGTTCAGCGTGCGATACAGGGCGAAACTGGAATTGATATTGTCAACGATTATAACGGTAATCCCGTGCTATCTGCTTATGCCCCGCTCACGGTAAGTGGTTTAAGTTGGGCAATTATCGCAGAAATGGATGTCAACGAGGCCTTTTCAGCACTCAACCAATTGCGAACTCTCATTGCCAGTATCGTTGTCATTGCGGTAATTGTTATTGTGGTCATCGCGATCGTTTTAACCCGTTCAATCACCCGCCCAATTGGTGGTGAGCCAAATGAGATGGCTAAAATAGTACAAAAAATTGCTGATGGCGATCTGAGGGTACGTTTCAATTCAGACTCAAAAGCGACCGGGATCTACCATTCCATGCGTGCCATGGTAAAAAACCTCACAGCAATGGTATGTGACATTATCGGCGCCACTAACCAACAAGCGACTGCAGCAGAGCAGCTATCATCCTCGAGCGTGCAAACGTTAACTAACTTCGAAGCGCAAAATGCACGAACAGAGCAAGTTGCAGCAGCGATGGAAGAAATGACAGCCACAGCGAACCAAATATCTTCGAGCTCAGCATCCACAGCTGATGCAACAGAAAAAGCTCGCTCGTTGATTCATCAAGGTGATCAGCAAGTGACCCAATCGGTAGACGCTATCCAAGACCTTGTATCTCGCTTAAATCATGCCAAGGAAAAAACGGATGCACTCGGGAAAAGCGCCGAAGAAATATCCAGCATCCTGGTCACAATTAGCCAAATTGCCGATCAAACCAACCTATTAGCATTAAACGCGGCTATTGAAGCAGCCCGTGCTGGCGAGCAAGGGAGAGGGTTTGCTGTCGTCGCCGACGAAGTACGCACACTGTCTCAAAGCACACAACAAGCCACCAGTGAAATCACTCAGATGATTGATAATCTTCAACACAACTCCAGCACCACTACACAAGCAATCTCCGCGAGTGCGACAACAGCCAACCATGTATCAGAGCGGGCAGAGAAAAGCCTATCGTCGCTCAAGCAAGCGGTAAACGCGGTGGATGAAATTGCAGACATGGCAATGCAAATGGCCAGTGCCTCTGAAGAGCAATCGCTGGTGGCAACCGAAATTAATCAGAACTTAGAAGATATTAACACCATGACAGGAGAGAACCGCCAGGCAATGGATCAGATCACTCAAGCAACGCAGGATCTCAGTGAACTGTCCCATACACTAAAAGGGCACACACAAAAATTCCACTGTGGATAAGGTAACATGTCAATGCTTGTGCAATGGAGTCAATCGCACTGACTTTGTCCAAGGTCAGTGCATTTACTGGTGCAAAGGAACACTCTCTTGATAGAATCACCCCGTATCTGCGAAAGCGTTATTAAGAGAGATTCCCAATGGGACGAAGTTTTGAAGTTCGTAAAGCGTCAATGGCCAAAACCCAAGGCGCAAAAATTAAGGTTTACTCAAAATACGGTAAAGAGATTTACGTATGTGCTAAAAATGGTGGCTCAGATCCAGAGAGTAATCTATCACTGCGCCGTTTGATTGAAAAAGCCAAGAAAGATCAAGTGCCTGGGCATGTCATCGACAAGGCTCTTGATAAAGCTAATGGCTCTGGTGGTGAAAACTATGAAGTGGCTCGGTACGAAGGGTTCGGCCCTGGTAGCTGTGCGGTGATTGTTGATTGTTTAACCGACAACAACAGCCGTACCTACATGGATGTTCGCCAATGCTTTGTCAAAAATGATGCGAAAATTGGTACACCGGGCGCGGTGTCTCATATGTTTGAACATCAAGCGGTGTTTCAATTTCAAGGTACAGATGAAGAAGGCACGCTAGAAGCGTTGGTCATGGCTGATGTGGATGTCTCCGACATTGAAGCGGACGAAGGGGTGATTACGGTTTTCGCGCCTCATACAGAGTTTTTCAAAGTGAAAAATGCGCTGAGCGACTTCCTTGGCGACACGCCGATTGATCTTGAGGAGATCACCTTTGTCCCTCAAATCGATACTGAGGTCAGTGGCGATGATGTTGAACGTTTTGAAAAGTTCCTCGACATGCTTAATGATTGCGACGACGTACAAAACGTCTATCACAACGCTGAGCTAGTATAGTTCCGAGCTTGACACACTAGAGCGCCTCACCTCAGAGATGGCGCTCTACTTTTCATCAAGTTGGGTTAATAACATTTGTGAGAACAACGCCCAACTCTGACGAAACCGATCCTCGCCTTGCGATAAATAGCTTTGTAAGCCCGCCCCGAGAAAGAAAGCGTCCACTACCCGAATTGCCGTATCTATCTGATACTGCGGAATCTTCCCTTGATAAAAGTACTCAATTGCTCGGGTATATTCGGTTAAGCCGTGCTGAGAAAAACGTTGTATTGCCGCACGAAATTGCCCATCAAATAATGCTTGAGTCGTGAAGCTATACATCGCCTTCATCGCATAAGGCTCGCATTGCATGGTCAGGTATAAGGTATCGCCTGTCACCGCTAAATAACTTTCAAAGTCTTCGAAATTAGCCGGCTCAGCCACGGCTAAAAACATCGAAATGAGCTCATCCACAGCCGCATACTTTACTGCATCAAGATTATCAAAGTGATGATAGAGCGCGCCTTTGCTGATCCCCGCTTTTTTACCCAACTTTGTTGCTGTGAGTGCCGCAAGCCCTTCATTACCAACGATTTCCAATGTGGTTGAAAGAATATGTTGCCGCATCGCCCGCGACGCAATTTCATGCTTATTCATCGTTATTTGATCAAATTTGAAAGTCCAAGTGAAAAAATAAAACATACCGAATGTTCATTCAAATATTTACGCGCAAAATGTGACCGATAACCGAATGATTTATCGACAGCTATGCGTGCCAAAAAAGGATAAGTGAAAGTCGATGTTGTAAAATAACAGCCGAGCACGCAAAGACAGGTGCGGTCTCTGTGTCTACAATAACAAGAGGAAAATCAACGAAAGTCGGATAGGAACGATGAAAAGATTATGGGCTTTATTACTGATTATGAGTGTCTCGGTATCCGTGAATGCCAAAACGACTTATGTAGTAGGCGTACAGAGCTTTTCTCAGTATTATCCCTTTTCAGCATATTCTAATCGCAGTTATTCAGGGTTTAATCGCGAGTTACTCGATATGTTCGCCAACACGCATCACTATCGATTTGTGTACAAAGCTTTACCACTCACAAGCCTTCCTTCCCGTTTTGTCGATGGTGTCGTTGATCTTAAATATCCAGATAGTCCCGATTGGGATCGCGACATCAAAAAAGGCGTCAATGTCATTTACAGTGAGCCTGTGGTTGATTATATCGACGGCGTCATGGTTATCGACCAAAACTATGGTCAACCTATTGACCAATTACATCGACTAGGAACCGTCGTAGGCTTTACCCCTGAACTTTATCAATCACGTATCCGTTCGGGCCAAACACGCATAAATGAGAGTTACAAATATGATTCTTTGATGATGAAGCTTGTCAGCGGTCGTATTGATGGCGGCTATGCCAATATCGCTGTTGCACAGTTTTATCTTGATCAAATGGGCTTTAAAAAAGGATCGGTACGCTTTGATGATACCTTGCCCCATGAAAAAGGGACTCGACGGCTTTCCACCATCCATCATCCCAAGCTCATCGACGAATTCAATCAGTTTCTATCCGATAAGCAAGAGGCGATATCTGCACTAAAAGCGCGCTATGGCATAGAGTAAGTGAGAATTATCAGAGCAACGCTGTCAACGCCTTCCTTTGAGGGAGCGAATCAGTTAATGCTTTAATTCAGTATACGATATTGTATACTCGAGCCGCCCATTCAGGCAGGATAAGTGTGTTGTGCCAATATAGTGAAGAGTACTCTTGAATAATCAGCTTATCAGTTTGGATTTATTTTACGCGATAGAGCATCTGATGCCCGGTAAGCGCACGGCGGCATTGTTTCGTCGCTCGATCAAACATCTCCCTGTCACGACCTTGTCTCTCCCTCACTATGATTCTGCAGCCGGACTTCAGCTCGCGCTCTTTCGCCACTGTCGAAACTATGTCGCGTTTACGCAAGGCAAACCTATCTCACCCGATTTTGACTTTTCTGGTACCGCTGAACAGATCCTAGCGGCAGAGTCGGTAATGAAGGCATTTATTCGCGGCGCCTATTGGTGGGTTGAGTATCATATGGGGCTATATCGTGAAGACTGGAGTCAAGAGCAGACGCAACGTTGGTTAAGAGATTTACGGCTGTTGGTACAAGTTATTATTGGGATTGGTAATTGCACGAATGCTGCCTTTTTAATCACCCACCGCGGCCCGATTCAAGCGCTCACTTATGATACGCATTTAGAACCCTTCCTAAACAATTATTAGCGCGGTGATCGAGCGCGCTATTCATTGATGGTTTCGCTGTTTCGTCATGTTTTTTCGATAGCCTGAGTCCAATACTCATGAAATAGGCTCTTGTATGAAGCGATTAAAACGCTATCAATATGAGCGATACGCCATACTCTGTCGTGCCTCTTACCCTACCTATTTTGATCACACCCAGTATGGATTCAGTCCCCATGGTCGGCGTGATATTTATGACCGATGGGGACGATGTATTATCCGGGTGCTGTGGCGGGAAAACGATGACGCGGTCGTGGTCTTTCGTGGTTCGCAAACCGCCTGGGATTGGTTGGTCAACTGTGCGTGCACACCTAAAACGATCACTATCGATGGTAAGAAGTGTCACGTCCATTGGGGGTTTCACTATCTTCTCACACAAAAAAGTTTGTCATGGCAACCGCACAAACGCCAATACCGACACATGACAGACAGCCAGTTTGCGGATATTGCCCAAGCGGCCGATCACACCGTGCTTGAAGGAGAGACAGTACTCACTAAATTAATCTCTGCGTTAACCCCTTTTTTACACGCAGGTAAACATATTTCTTTTATCGGCCATTCATCAGGGGGCGCCATGGCGATTATCGCTGCAGCAAAGCTAAATCATCAATTTGGCGGAGCGATAAAGCGCATCGTGACGTTTGGACAGCCGGCTGCCGGAATGTGGCGTTTTAAGCAATTATACCCTTTCTCAACACGTACCTATCGTATCTGTTGTGATGTCGATATGGTCACATTCTTACCTGCCATTCCCTTCGTGTACTGGCATGTAGGACGATTACTTTGGTTACACGAGAATAAAATTTATACCAATACACCCTCTTTATTTCGAATCTTGCGCGTCCTCTATAGTTGGTTAACGCGCCCGATTGCCTACCATTACATGGATAAATATATCCGGCGCAAGGATTACTTTGACCAGCACTAGCCCTCACATCAGTCATGCGGTGAAGTGTGAACTATGTTGAAGCGTGATCCTGTGCGCACGGATCCCGGCTGACTCAAGAAGTTAACCAATGATTCATGAGGTTTTAACAGTGGCTCACCATCCTTTTGATCGCGCCCACAATTTATGATGGGTCAGTATAACTATTTAATCACGATCAGAAAGGAACCATGCCGTGAGCAAGCATATTGATCAACGTCCATTAGATACAGAGCCTGAGTTCAACCGCTTTATTGATGCAGCATTAAGTCGTCGCCGTTTTTTACAAGGCACCGGAGCGGCCAGTGCTGTCGCTTTTTTTGCTGCCAATCCAGTTGCGAAAGCAGTAGCAGATACAATGAGCCACAGTGAACTGCTCGGCTTTGAGGCGATCCCAACATCAACAACTGATACAGTGAACGTACCTTCAGGATATAAAGCTGACGTACTGGTCTCTTGGGGCGATCCTCTTTTCGCTAACGCACCTGCTTTTTCCCAACAAAATGGCGCCGATGCCCAAGCACTCCAATTTGGTGATAACAATGATGGCATGACGTTTTTCCCTCTCGCCAATGATCGTGCTTTATTAGCGGTAAATAATGAATACATCAATGATGAATATTTATTTGAGCACGGCGGTAAAAATATTTCGGCTGATGATGCACGTAAGTCACAAGCGGCGCATGGCGTCTCTTTGGTTGAGTTGAAAAAAATGGATGGCCGCTGGCACGTCAACCAAGAGGGCCGCTTGAATCGTCGTATTACGGCCTACACTGAAATGGCCATGACGGGCCCCGCAGCCGGGCATTCGTTACTCAAAACCGCCGCCGATCCTTCAGGAAAAACGATTCTGGGCACCTTTAACAATTGTGCTAATGGCGAAACACCCTGGGGCACGTACCTGACCTGCGAAGAAAACTTTAACGGCTATTTTGCCAGCGCAAAAAACGTTACCTTGGGCAAAACGTATCAGCGCTACGGTATCAGCGATTCTGATTGGGGCTATGATTGGTACAAACATGACGAACGCTTCGATGTGGCTAAACATCCCAACGAGCCACATCGCTTTGGTTGGGTGGTTGAAATTGATCCTATGGATCCGAACTCAACGCCGAAAAAGCGCAGTGCACTAGGGCGCTTTAAACACGAGAATGCCGCACTCACTGTTAATGACGATGGTCATGTTGTGGTTTACATGGGTGACGACGAGCGTGGCGAACACCTTTATAAGTTTGTCTCTGAGGGAAAATACGATCCGAGTAAAGGTAGCGCTAATCGTGATTTGCTCGAAAATGGCACCTTGTATGTCGCCAAATTTACTGGCAGCGACGACGAGCTAAACGGCCAAGGTGAATGGTTAGCGCTGACCTTTGGCAAAAACGGTCTCACGCCAGAAAACGGCTTTCCTGATGAGGCCAGCGTGCTCATTTTTGCCCGAGAAGCAGCAACACAAGTGGGGGCCACTACCATGGACCGCCCAGAATGGGTGGCCGTGCATGCCGACAAAAAACACGTTTTCTGCACGTTAACCAATAATAAGTACCGCGGCGTCAAAGACAATCAACCCCTCAATGCCGCTAACCCCCGCACGGAAAATCCTTATGGCCATATTATTCGTTGGGCTCCTACTCAAGGCGATCATACCCGTGACACCTTTGAGTGGGATATTTTTGTGATGGCAGGCCATCCTGAAAAGCAATCTGGCCTAATGGCAGGCACAGACAACATCAACAAAGACAATATGTTTAACAGCCCGGATGGCATCGGCTTTGATCGCGCCGGACGTCTTTGGATCCAAACCGACGGCAATTATTCCAACGAAGGCGATTTTGCCGGCATGGGCAATAACCAAATGTTATGCGCGGATACTCAAACAGGCGAAATTCGTCGCTTCCTCACGGGGCCTACCTCATGTGAGATCACAGGGCTGACGTTTACCCCTGATTCACGCACTATGTTTGTCGGCGTCCAACACCCTGGTGCTCACTTTCCTGCTGGTGGCAACGCTATACCGCGCTCTTCGGTCATCATGATCACCAAAGAAGACGGCGGAGTCATTGGTAGTTAAGCCGTTTAACTCACGAACTCCCGACAAAGCCCTTATTTTTATGAGGGCTTTTTATATGTCCTTCAAACCACCACACCCGACGCTCAAACACGCACGACCCATAAGCTTATATCTTGGTGACGGACAGCGGAATGAACACTATTTGCAAAGTATGCGTTTTATTTTTGTTCACTTGGGGGCAGAATAGCGCCATCACTCGGGTAGGCGTTAACGGAAACCATGGAGATAGATTTTTTGTCTGAGTTAAGCAATATTGTCCAACTACTGTTAGAAAACAAGTTATTAACCACCGTCGGAGTGGTTGTCGTAGTCAGTCTTGTTCGCCGACTGATCCTACGCCACATTCGTGGTGACAGTAATTTTCTTAGCGAAGATCAGCGTAAATGGATGTCTCGCACGAAAAACGGGGCGTTTACTACCCTGTTACTCTTTCTATTCCTGTTTTGGAACACCGAAATCAATGAATTTGCGTTATCATTGACCGCCATCGCCGTTGCTGTTGTCGTCGCCTCAAAAGAGATCATTTTATGTTTTACCGGTTCAATTCAACGCGCGAGCTCTCGCTCGTTTCGTATTGGCGATTGGATTGAAGTCGGTAACACACGCGGTGAGGTGATCGAACACAATTTAATGGCGACGAAAATTCAAGAAATTGATACCCATAATGGCCATTATTGCTATACCGGAAAAACCGCGACCCTCCCAAATAGCTTGTTCTTTGCCACCACGGTGAAAAATCTTAACTTTATGAAGCGGTATGTGTATCACCATTTTCATCTGGTGATCCGCGGCGATATTAATTTATATCCGCATATTCCCGCGTTATTGGCACGTATTGACGATCATAGTGAAGATTTTATGGATATCGCTCGGCGATACAATCATGTGATAGAGCGTCATGCGGGCGTCGATTTACCCGGCCCTGAGCCGCATTTATATTTATCGCACACCGAAACAGGCGAACAGCTTGTTCACGTTCGACTCTTTTGCCCAACAGAGCGCGCAGCGGAACTGGAGCAGCTGATCCGTGAAGATATTATGACATTGTATTGCGAGAAGCTGCTTCCCATCGCAGACGGTAAACAACTGGAAGCGGAAGAGCCACAGACAACAGATACCTCTGTGCCGTTGGCCAACGCGTAACAACTAGAAGCGCTCATTCCCCTCATGAGCGCTTTTTTGATCGAAAGCACTTTTTTCGAAAGATTTTGGGGTCGAAAAAAGCAAATTATCGTCGAAAAAAATTATAGCAGAAACAGTGTCCCTAAACCCAAAAAGGCGACAAAGCCGACAATGTCCGTCACAGTGGTTAAGATCACTGAGCCGGAGAGTGCTGGGTCAATTTTCAGTTTATTTAATAGCACTGGAATAAATATTCCTGCCAAGGCGGCACTGATAATATTAGCGACTATTGCACTCCCAATCACCGCACCTAAGCCCCAACTATCAAACCAATATCCTGCAATAACACCAATCACCACAGCCCATAAAATCCCATTAAATAAGCCGACTTTGAACTCTTTCGTAAGCAGGGGTTTTAAGTTGGACTTAGAAATTTGTCCAAGTGCTAAACCACGTACGATCAAGGTGAGCGTTTGGCTGCCGGCAATTCCTCCCATGGATGCAACAACCGGCATTAATACCGCCAGCGCCACCACTTGTTGTAGCGTAGCTTCAAACAAACCGATAAACCAGGAGGCGAGAAAGGCCGTCATTAAGTTGATACCCAGCCATAGTGCGCGATTTCGAGCACTTTTCATCACCGGCGAGAATAAGTCCTCGTCTTCATCTAGACCCGCAGAGGCCATAATTTGCGCTTCGGCACGCTCGGCCTGCATCTCATAGGCGGTGCCCAAATCGAAACGACCAATCAAGAGCCCTCCCTCGTCGAGTACGGGTAAGGCAATCTCTTCACTGTTTGCCACTTTGTCAGCACTGGCGTAGATGTCATCGCGCGCATTCAAGCTGGGAAATTGGTCTCGAACCAGCTCACTAATTTTTAATCGTCCATCCGCGCCAAATAACTGGTGGATTGGCACCGCACCCACCCAAAAGCCTCGACTATCGACCACAAATACGTGATCACAATACTTTGGCATGACACGCCGCAACCATCGTAATACCACGTTAATTTTCGTTTTTGCAGGAACGACCAAAGGCTGATGATCACACCAATGCCCAACCTGATTATCTGCATACTGCTGGGCGGAGGCATAACGTTGCTTTTGCTCTGAATCCATCCGACCTAGCGCTTCTTCCAGTAATGGCTCGGTCAGCACATCTTGCAGCTCAAGTAAGGTATCAGCATCCAAGTCGGCGAATAGTGCATGCAACTGATCATCATCCACCGCACGGATAATCGCTTCACTGGCATCATCTCGCATTTCAGCCAGCACAGGCAGCTGCAATGACGACGACAGTTGTTCCCAGAATCCCACACGATCGGTCAACGGTAAGGCTTCTAACAATAACGCAAGGCTATCTAAACTATGTGCCTGCTCAATATCTTGCACGACATCAAGCGAACCTTGATCGACTTTTGACAGCAGATCATCAATCACTTCTTGTCTCTCACTGGTTTGCATGGTATTTCCTTCATAACGAAACCATGGGCGGAAAACGCATTGGCTAGGCCCGATGAGGATCATCCGTCGCCCACAAAATGCCATGACATCGCCGCAATTGGTATGCGATGGTTATCACATATCATCGCTGATTTTTCTGATTCTTACCACGCATAATCATTATCGCTTCTATGGTGAGACAAGGGCTAAATAACAACGAGTAATGATGACAATGCCTGTAAAATCGAACGATAAAGTCTGTGTCGGTTGGCGCGAATGGGTGAGCCTTCCTGAGCTCGATATAGCCCGCATCAAAGCGAAAATCGATACGGGTGCACGCACCTCCTGTTTACACACGTTTAAAATTGAAGAGTTCGAGAAAAGCGGCCAGGCGTGGGTAAGATTCTGGGTCCATCCAAACCAAGGCGATGACGAAACCGCCGTTCAAGCCGAAGCACCGGTTCTCGCACGACGCCTCGTACGTGATTCCGGAGGACACGAGCAACTACGATATGTGATACAAACAACGATAAAAGCGGGAACCTTGTGTTATCCCATCGAAATGACACTCACCGCACGCGATAACATGCGATTTCGTATGTTACTGGGACGCACCGCAATGGCAGGTAAGATCATTGTCGATCCCATGTCTTCATTCCTCCTCGGTAAATAAGGAGCCCCAAGCGCAATGAAAATCGGTATTCTTTCGCGTAACAAAAATCTTTACTCTACGCGCCGCCTCATCGAAGCCTGCGAACAACGTGGCCATGATTACAAGATCATCGACGCATTACGCTGCTATATGAGTATCAACTCAACCCAACCGTCTATTCATTTAGCAGGGGAAGATCTCGGTGGGTTCGATGCGATTATTCCACGGATTGGCGCGTCCGTTACCTACTATGGCTGTGCTGTCTTACGCCAGTTTGAAATGATGGGCGTCTTTCCGATGAACGAGTCTGTCGCCATCACACGTTCGCGGGATAAGCTGCGTTCTATGCAGCTGCTATCACGCAAAGGCATCGGTATGCCGCACACTGGTTTTGCCAGTAAACCGGGTGATATTGCCGATTTGCTGACGATGGTCGGAGGCACGCCAGTGGTGGTGAAACTGCTTGAGGGAACCCAAGGTATTGGCGTTGTGCTCGCCGAGACCAAAAAAGCCGCAGAAAGTGTGATCGAAGCATTTATGGGCCTTAAAGCCGATATCTTAGTGCAAGAATATATTCGAGAATCAAGCGGTGCTGATATTCGCTGCTTTGTTATCGGCGATAAGGTGATTGCGTCGATGAAACGCCAAGCACAACCTGGCGAGTTTCGATCGAATCTTCATCGTGGCGGGACCGCGACCCTCGTTCGGATCACACCTACAGAGCGCAGAACCGCAGTGGCGGCAGCCAAAGCCATGGGACTGAATGTCGCGGGCGTCGATCTGTTACGTTCAGAACGTGGCCCGTTGGTCATGGAAGTCAATTCATCACCAGGTTTAGAAGGCATCGAGCGCGCAACAGGAAAAGATGTTGCCGGACTAGTGATTGATTATATAGAAAAAAATGCCAAACCTCAGAGGACACGCACACGTGGGAAGGGCTAAACAAAGCGACGCTATCGAGATCGGTGGACAACATATTCAAGCCGGTCAGCGAGCGAGTCTCGAACTTGAAATTGCTCGTTTGTACACACATTCACCGCTTAACGTCAGTGTTGAAGTACTGCATGGTAAGTTAAATGGCCCTGTGCTGCTTGTTTGTGCCGCCATCCACGGAGATGAGCTCAACGGTATTGAAGTGGTTCGTCAAGTCATGGCCAAAATCGATCCGAAAAAGTTACATGGCACCTTAATCGCGATTCCTGTTGTGAATGTGTTTGGGTTTATTCACAAATCACGGTATCTCCCTGACCGCCGAGATTTAAATCGCTCATTCCCCGGATCAGAGCGAGGATCAATAGCGGGAAGAATGGCGTATCAGCTCTTTGAGCAAGTGATTCGCCAATGTAGCCATGTTATCGATTTACATACCGCGGCCATTCATCGCACCAACCTGCCTCAGATTAGAGCCAATCTGGAGAATCAAGAGGCGGCGGCGATGGCAACCGCATTTGGCGCGCCTGTGGTGGTCGATGCCGCATTGCGTGAAGGATCGCTACGCGCCGAAGCTGAGCGTATTGATATTCCCGTGATCACCTATGAAGCCGGTGAGGCGCTTCGTTTTGAGCCTTATGCGATTAATGCCGGTGTACGAGGGGTGATTCGTGTGATGCGCTACCTGGGCATGTTACGCCAAACACGTCGAAAAACGCCTTATCAGCCCGTCACAGCCCGATCAACAAAATGGGTGCGTGCAGAAGCCGATGGTTTATTGAGAAGTCACGTGGCGCTTGGACAAAGTGTCAACCGCGATCAAGTCATTGGCATTATCAGTGATCCCGCAGGCACAACAGAAACCGAAATCAAAGCCCAGCAAAGTGGTATCGTCATTGGTCAGCATACCCTCCCTGTAGTGAATGAAGGGGATGCGATTTTCCATATTGCGTTCTTCTCACAGCCCGATGACTTGATTGAGCAACATATGGAAGATTATCGCGATCAAGTGAAAGATGATCTCGATGATGAAATAAAATGGGGGATTGGCACCCTATCAAGTTGATCCCAGCAGTAAAAAGCAACCGTACTACTTGCATCGATCACCAGGATTCATAACACTAGACGCCTGTAGCACGGACTCCTGTCCGGTCAACAAGAGGAATAACATCATGCTGACATGGCAAGACATCGTCGCTCGAAGTGAAAACGGCAATCTCACACCGCCGTCGCGAGTAGAAAAAACCGAACAAGAGTGGCAAGCACAACTCAGTGATGACGCTTTCCGAGTGACACGCCAAAAGGGCACAGAACGCGCGTTTAGCTCGGGCATGTGTACTCTATTTGAGCCAGGCCTCTACGGCTGCGTGTGCTGCGGCACCTTGCTGTTTGATGCCGGCGAAAAGTTCGATTCAGGCACAGGTTGGCCCTCGTTTACCCAGCCAGCGCAAGACAATGCCATTGCCTATCACAAAGATACAACCCATGGCATGACGCGTATTGAAACCACCTGTGCCAGCTGTGATGCTCACCTGGGTCACGTCTTCCCAGATGGTCCCGAGCCATCTGGCTTACGTTTTTGTATGAATGCCATTGCACTTAAAAAAATGGATTAATGCTTTAAAGGGCGAGTCTGCCTCGCCCCGTATTTTACTCAGCAATACCGCCTTGTGTCAGTTTGGTTGGATCAAGCAACTCAGCCAGCTTTTCTCGGTCTAGATCAGTTTCTTCTTCTGCAACATCCAAAATAGGGCGGCCTTGTTGATACGCTTTTTTCGCGATGTCAGCCGCTTTCAAGTATCCAACCACAGGATTAAGCGCCGTCACTAAAATCGGATTGCGAGACAGTGCAGCTTGCAAATTGTCCTCTCTGACCTTAAAACTACGAATGGCTTTATCTGCCAGCAGTCGGCTAGAGCCTGCGAGTAAATGAATACTTTGCAGTAAGTTTGAGGCAATAACAGGTAACATCACATTCAATTCAAAATTACCCGACTGACCGGCTACAGTGACAGTGGTGTCGTTGCCCATGACTTGTGCCGCGACCATAGCAGCGGATTCTGGAATAACAGGATTCACTTTCCCCGGCATAATAGACGATCCCGGCTGTAACCCCTCTAGCTCAATTTCTCCTAACCCGGCAAGTGGGCCCGAGTTCATCCAACGTAAATCGTTACTCAGTTTCATGGTTGCCACTGCGGTGGTCTTTAACTGACCATGCAGTGCCACCAGCGCATCCTGACTACCAATGGCAAAAAATGGATTCTCGCTCGCCGTGAATGAGGAGTGGCTACACGCACAGATTGCTTTGGCAAAACGCTCGGCAAATAATGGATGAGCATTGATTCCCGTCCCTACTGCCGTGCCACCCTGTGCCAGTGCGCGCACCGATGATAGGCTTTGGGTAATTAGTACCATCGCATGTTCTATTTGCTGCGACCAAGCCTCCAGCTCCTGTCCAAGCGTCACAGGCATCGCATCCATCAAATGGGTACGACCCGTTTTCACGATATGGCCGACTTTGCTTTTCTTTTCCTGTAACGCGTCACGTAAATGCACTAACGCGGGAAGTAAGGCTTTTTCACAGCCCAAAGTAGCACTGATCTGAATAGCCGTAGGAATAGAGTCGTTACTGCTTTGGCTCATATTGACATGATCGTTGGGGCTGACCGTTTCATCACACTTTTCAGAGGCCAAGGTTGCCAGCACTTCATTCATATTCATGTTTGAGCTAGTGCCTGAGCCGGTCTGAAATACATCCACCGGAAACTGCGCTAAATGCTCACCATCCATGATGGCTTCGGCACTTTGGCGAATCGCGTGGGCGATGTTGCCATCCAGTAAGCCCAGCTCTTCGTTAGCCGTTGCCGCTGCATGTTTCACCATAGCTAACGCGCGAATAAAGTCCGCTGGCATGGTCAGTTCGCTGACCGAGAAATTGTTTACCGCTCGTTGGGTCTGCGCTTGATACAAGGCATCCGCCGGCACCTCAACATCGCCCATACTGTCTTTTTCGATACGAGTTTTTGTCATGGTCATATCCTTTTGTTTCACTATACTTTTCGATAATAGTTATCATTAACATATTAGCCACGGTTATTGAAACGTATACGCCTTACGCATTTCAAAAATGTCGTGCTAGGGCTTGTTTGATGTCCTAAGATGGCGCCACGATAAAAAACAACGAGTAAAACCATGCAAGAAGAAGCCAGTACGCGTATCGAAGATCTGATTACGGTCGTCGAGAATCAAATTACTGACCAAGAGCCTAAAAAAGTCGCCGAGACAGTTATGCGTCTGCGTATGACCGGCTATTCCCGCGAAGAAGCTATTGAATATATCGCGTGCGCATTGATGGTTGAGATTTACGACGTTAGCCAAAATAACGGGCAGTTCACACTATCACGTTACGAAGCCAACTTAGACACCCTGCCAGACATGCCATGGGCCGATGAGATGAATTTGGACTTGGGTGAGTAAACAAAAATATTCCTGTCCATAACTCGCAATCACAAAAAAGCCGCTCTACGCGGCTTTGATGTTTAGAATGGATAAACTTTCTCAAACTCTTCAAGCACCACATCCGAGTGCTCATCAAAATGCAGGCCGTGTGTTTTGGCGTACTGGGAGAAGTAACCCCAATGCGCTTCGTGCCAACATTGGTAAGAGCCATCTCCCTCGCCTTCACGTGCCGCAAATTCGGCGTTAACTTGGTTAAACGGGCAATAACTCACCTGTGTGGTTTTGACGATACACACGGGTCGCTGGTGACCATTAAGGACGATCTTATAATGTCCTTTTTGAGGGATCACCGCATTTTTCTCTTCCAAAGAGCTGCGCAACCGGCAATGCGCTTTCTTTTTGTTTAGGCTCACTAATGTCGCGACTTCATTCGCTCTCACCGTGTGATGACTTAAGGTGTCCACCACTACTTGATCATCGGCTGGCCGTTGGTCAGAGGGAAGAGTCGCAAGATATTGATGCCAAAAGGCGTTTTGTTCTTCAGTCATGGGTCTCGCCTTAATTATTATTGGTTTCTTTTTAAATGATTTCTTTCTGAACAGCTTCTTGGGCAGTGCTAACAGTGGTGATCATAACGTACGGATAGGCATTCGCCTATGAGCGAGCTAACGTTTCAAGGTTGCATTGTGAATAAATTCACACTTAAATCTCAATCGAGGCCAATTTTAACTAAAAAAAGCGGCTCTTTTGGCCGCTTGAGAGGTTGATTAACCTTAATCGCTAATAAATGGCAATAAGGCTTGGTGTAGCCGGTCAATTTCATCAACGGTGTTGTAATGCATCATACCGATACGGATCACACCGCCTTTGTCTAAAATATCAAGCTGTTCGCACAAACCTTGGGCATAAAAGTGGCCATTCCACACGCAAAAATGTTGCTTCCCTAGCGCTTGCGCCACATCCGCGGGCGTGACGCCTTCAATCCGGATCGCAAAGGTTGGGGTTCTATAAGCCAACTGGTCATCATCCGTGATCCCATAAATGTGAACATTGGGATAGGCCTGCATCAGGTCAATAAAATGGGCGGATAACTGCTGTTCATGCGCCTGATACTGGCGATAGCTTTGTGCCAATCTTTCTCTTAGTGAACAATCAGGATCGCCCCACTGCGCGAGATATTCCACCACCGCAATAAATCCGGCAATCGCCTCAAAACTCTGAGTACCTGTTTCAAATCGACCGGGACCTTGGTTTGTGGCTGGCTCGACTTTGTAAGGTTTCAACGTCTGTACCCACTCAGGCGCCACATATACAAAACCCAGATGTGGGCCAAAAAACTTGTACGCCGAACAGGCAAGAAAGTCACAGCCTAATGCTTGTACATCGACCAAATAATGCGGAGCGTAATGGACAGCATCGACATAGACTTTGGCACCAACCTTTCTTGCCATCTCTACCACGTTTGCTACATCCACCAAACTACCGGTGGTATTTGAGGCCAGCGTCACCGCAATCAGTTTGGTTTTGTCCGTAATAAGACTGGCAAGATGCGTCATATCGATCGAATAATTGGATTCATCCACTCGCACCTGCTTAACAGTCGCCCCTTTATCGTGTGCGGCCTGCTGCCAGCTAGAGACATTAGAATAATGATCGAGTGCCGAGACAATCACCTCATCACCAGCTTGCCAATCACGGCTGATTGCGCGACTTAACGAAAACGTCAACGTTGTCATATTCGGGCCAAAGACCATACAGTCCGATGATGGCGCATTGACAAAAGCAGCGGCGCTATCACGTGCCTGTTGCATCATTGCGGTGGTGTGATGCCCAGAAAAAAATTGTCCCCCCAAGTTCGCATTATAGTGCCCCAGATAAGTCACCATGGCATCCAGTACAGATTGCGGTACTTGCGCCCCCCCTGGCCCATCAAAAAAAGCAACGGATTGGCCGTCAATAGTTTGCGTCAATGCAGGAAAATGGCCTCGTACTGCATGGGGAGAAAAAACTGCCGGTATCATCGTTACTTCCTTGTTGCTGTGAGTACAAATACATCCATCGTGCCTGATTGCGCATGATTAACGGGAGTAATCGGTTCAGCATAATGCCAAAGGGCACGATCATCGAGGGCCGCCATTTCACCCGGCATCAATGGGAGACTAAAGAGTGGTGCGCTAGTTTTGTGACGAAACACCTGAAAATCACCGCCATCAATATTATCGCGGCCAATGCTCACAATGGCGATATGATCAAAGCCGTCTTGGTGAACGCCTTCTGGGGCGACCTGCACAGATTGATTATCCGCCTGAATACGAATCTGGTGGATTTCGATATCATTATCATCACTAAGTTGATAGAGGTCGCGAAAGGTTCGGCACATCGCATGAAACCCTGGCGTTTGTACTGTCTCGGGCTCGATATCTTCAAACGTCCGTGCCACATCACCTTGGAATTCATTGATATCAGAAGTTTGCATAAATGGTCGTGGCGGCAGCTTTTCAACCCCGCCGTCAAAGACATGAACGATCGAGTAACGACGCAGGCGAAATCCACCATCCGCATGCGAAGTGCCAGGTAACCGGTTAAATGAAGGTTGCAGTTGCTTGATATGATGATCATCTAACTGATTAAGCTGCATGAGTAGGGTTGAGGTATTCATGGCTGTCTCCTTTTGTCATGCCGAAGCACACAATGATGCAATGCAATTGTCAGACAAGAAATTTAACAAATGCGCTACATGGAATAGTCAATCAAATACCCTACCATTTCCAGTTTTACCCCTAGATTTATCGACCAAAAAAGTCCTAAATAGCATTTTAGACTAGTTAAAAACGTTAAGCGATTGAAACACTCCAGATGTATGATTAACATTTCCAAAACATTAGCATTAATGGCTAACAAAGATGAAAATAGCGATATTTTCCATAGGCAGAATGACTAATTGCTGTCACGAAAAGTTGCCATTTAGAATAAATCAGTATGGTTCATTGATACCAAATAAGCCCTTTTTAGCGGAAGCGCCCGCTGATGCAGAGCCTTCTATACTCTCATTGAGTGCGCTATTTGCGCACGTTGTGAAACAAAAGGATTGATCAATGAGAACCATCGACCGTATCGTGATAACGAACCTTTAACTTCAACAAAACCCCATTTACAATAATGAAGGTAAAATAAGCAATCCCCAAGAGAGACTGTTGCCTGCAACGCATGATGACCGTTTCTTTTACTCACAATAACCGACCAGGGGAGGCACCCGTGAGCAATACACCTGATTCCAAAAGCCAAGACAGCTTCAACACCCGGCGTACCCTACACGTCAACGGTGAGAGCTATGATTATTATCGACTTGATGCATTGCCCGAGCCATTCGATATCAGTCGCTTACCCTACTGTTTAAAAGTGCTGTTAGAAAACTTACTACGTAAAGAAGACGGTAAGAATGTCTCTGCGGATGACATTCGTACGCTTTGTCAGTGGCAAGCCGACCACGCCGGACAAGATCAGGTCAATTTCACTCCGGCGCGCGTTGTCCTTCAAGATTTCACCGGCGTGCCTGCCGTGGTTGACTTAGCCGCTATGCGTGCTGCCATGCGCGACTTAAACGGTGATCCGGCCAAAATCAACCCACTCGGCGCGGTTGACCTGGTCATTGACCACTCCGTTATGGTGGATGACTACGGCCACGTTGATTCTCTACAGAAAAATACCGAGATTGAGTTCCAGCGTAACGGGGAGCGTTACCAATTTTTACGTTGGGGCCAACAAGCATTCTCTAACTTCCGTGTCGTGCCTCCAGGTACTGGAATCGTGCACCAAGTCAATCTCGAATATCTCGCTCCCGGCGTACTCGTCGAAGAAAAAGGTGGCAACAAGTTAGCCATGCCAGACACACTGGTTGGTACAGATTCTCACACCACCATGATTAACGGGCTCGGTGTGCTTGGCTGGGGGGTTGGCGGTATTGAGGCCGAAGCCGCAATGCTTGGGCAGCCTATTACTATGTTGATCCCTGAAGTGGTCGGCTTTGAGCTAAAAGGCGAATTGCCCGCGTCAGCTACTGCCACTGACCTAGTACTCACCGTCACCCAAATGCTGCGTGAACGTGGTGTGGTGGGTAAGTTTGTTGAATTTTACGGTCCTGGCCTCGCGAAACTGCCGTTGGCTGATCGCGCGACCATTGCCAATATGGCACCAGAGTATGGCGCAACATGCGGCATTTTCCCGATTGATGAAGAAACGCTCAGTTATATGCGCCTGACAGGCCGTACCGAGGATCAAATTACCTTGGTCGAAACCTATGCCAAAGCACAGGGCTTGTGGCGCGATGATGATGCACCGGTGGCAGATTACAGCGATACCTTGCAACTTGACCTTGGCGATGTGGTGCCAAGTCTTGCCGGTCCGAAACGGCCACAAGATCGCATCGCCTTAACTGAGGCAAAAAGTCAGTTTGATCAGCTGTTAGAAAAAGAGCAAGCAGCGGCGAATAATGTGATTGCAAGCTTTGCCAGCGAAGGCGGGCAAACAGCCGTGGACAACCCAAGCCTACGCGAACAGGGCAAAGTGGCGGTCGAATACAAAGGGGAAACATTCAACCTTGAGCACGGCGCGGTTGTGATTGCTGCGATCACCTCTTGCACCAACACCTCGAACCCTGCCGTACTGGTGGCAGCCGGATTAGTGGCACAAAAAGCGCGAGATTTAGGCTTAAATACTAAGCCTTGGGTTAAGACATCATTCGCCCCGGGCTCACAAGTAGTGCCGGCTTATTTAGAAAACGTCGGCCTGCTCGAGCCGCTTGCCGCGCTTGGCTTTAATATCGTTGGCTTTGGCTGTACCACCTGTATTGGTAACTCAGGACCATTGCCTGAGCCAATTGCAGAAGCCATTCGTTCCGCGGATTTATTAGCCACTAGCGTGCTATCGGGCAACCGGAATTTTGAAGGCCGTATTCATCAAGATGTGAAAGCTAACTATCTAGCCTCACCACCACTAGTCGTTGCCTACGCACTGGCGGGCAATATGAATATTGATGTTCTCAAAGAGCCGCTAGGAAACGATCAACAAGGCAAGCCCGTCTACCTTAATGATATATGGCCAACGCCAAAAGAAGTGGCAGACACCATTCAAGCAGCAATGACCGACGGGCTTTATAAAAACAAATACGCAGATGTATTTGCAGGGACCGAGGCATGGCAACAATTACCAGTACCACAAGATGAGATCTATTCATGGCCCGATTCAACCTACGTTAAAAAGCCAACGTACTTTGACGGCATGACCATGGCACTTCCTGAGATAAAACCTATCAAGGGGGCGCGCTGTGTGGTCAAAGTAGGTGACTCTATTACTACTGACCATATCTCACCCGCCGGCGCAATTAAGCCAGATAGCCCCGCGGGCGAATACTTGAAATCTAAAGGTGTAGAGCCGAAGGATTTCAACAGCTATGGCTCGCGCCGTGGTAACCACGAGGTGATGGTGCGCGGTACCTTTGCCAACGTACGTTTAAAAAACCAAATGGCGCCGGGCACCGAAGGCGGTATGACTACCTATTTGCCCACCAATGAGCAAATGAGCATCTATGAAGCGGCTCAGCGCTATCAAGCCGAGGGGACACCACTTGTGGTGCTTGCGGGTAAAGAGTACGGCACGGGATCAAGTCGTGACTGGGCTGCAAAAGGCACTAACCTATTAGGCATTAAAGCCGTCATTGCTGAAAGTTTTGAACGTATTCACCGTTCTAACTTGGTTGGCTTTGGTGTGCTTCCGTTGCAGTTTAAAGACGGTGACTCCGTCGAATCGCTTGGCTTAAATGGCACGGAAGCATTCGACTTTGACGAGGTTAGCGGCGAACCGTCCACCCTCAAAGTGCGTGCCATGCGGGATGATAAAACCATTGCGTTTAACGTCAATGTCCGCATCGATACCGCGGTTGAGTGGGATTACTACCGCCATGGCGGCATTCTTCACTACGTGCTCCGCCAGCTCGCCAGCTAATACTGGCATTGATACACAAAAGGCCCTACGGGGCCTTTTTCTATTGCTTCGCCATCATGGTTTCAAACGCGTCGATCACCTGCTGTGCATCAATGGCAGCCATCACGTGATCGCCTTTCACCCGCGTGCTCCATGCTAGCTGTTCAACGGGCTTGCCATGTTGCTGTTCAGCAAAGGTTTCATAAACACTGACCACATCCGCGAGATTGTTGTAAGGGCCGGTCCGCTTCGGATTGCTATGCCCGTAAAGACCTAAAACGGGCGTGCCTTGCGTGGTTGCCATGTGTGCGGGGCCAGAATCGGGAGCCAGCACCGCATCAGCGCGTGCGAGCACCGCAGCTAATTGCTTAAGGCTTGTTTGTCCCACCAAGTTAACCAATGGCGCGTTAGCGGCGGCGATAATGCGGGCGGCCAGCGTTTTTTCACGCGCCGCCGGCGAACCACAAAGTGCCACCTGATACCCTTTACCGACTGCGTAGTCGGCAAATTCAGCGTAGCGCTCTGGTAGCCAGTTGCGCTCATCTTTACTCGCGGCTGGACTGATCACGACAGTAGGCTTGTCACCCAGTTGCGCTTTAGCAAAGGCATGATCGTCTTCAGAAAGTGGTAGTTGCCACTGCGGCGGCATAACCGGCACGCCCAAATATTGAGTGAAGGCGAAAAAGCTATCTAACACATGGCAAGATTGGGTGTCGGGGATCCGTTTATTGGTAAACAGCCACTGTCCCTCTTTCGCTCGGTGGCGGTGAAACCCCACGCGGTGGCGCGCGGCGATCCCCACCGTCAATAAGCTCGCGCGTAAAGCAAGCTGCATATGCACTAACGCATCAAACCGGCGCCCTTTCAGCTGCCGCCAGACGTGACGCATGCCTGCTAATCCCGCTTTTTTATCAAACACCACCAGCTCCACCCCATCAAGCCCGGCTAAAAGCTGTGCTTCGACTTTACCAACCACCCAAGTGATCTGCGTCTGCGGCCAATGGCGCTGCACGGCTTGAATCACCGCGACCGCATGACAAACATCGCCAATCGCAGACAGGCGTAAAAAACACAGGGAGCGTGGGGCGTGAGTAAACAGAGACATAACAAATTCCAATTAAGTTATCGCGCCGATTATGCAGTTGGCTCGGTTAAATGTAAAATGCCAGCCTATCGATCAAATTGTTACGAGAATGTATTTATGGACGCTAATACATCCCCCTCAGAAAAGCCGCGAGGGCTGATACGTATCATTAAAGCCACTGGCTATTCTTGGGCTGGATTAAAAGCGGCATATCACCATGAAGCCGCGATCCGTCAAGAAGTTGTATTATTGGCAACGGCGTTAGCCGTATTACTCTGGCTACAATTGCCGGTGATGGAATCTTTGATGATGTTCGGCGTCATTGTGTTAGTGATTATTGTCGAACTGCTTAACTCCGCCATTGAAGCCGTGGTCGACAGAGTGGGTGTAGAGCGCCATGAACTCAGTGGCAGAGCAAAGGACATCGGCTCTGCGGCGGTGTTTGTCAGTTTGCTTTTAGCAGGTGTGGTCTGGCTTACCATCTTATGGCATCACTTTGGTGTTCCACTTATTCGATAACACACGTCGTCATACAACCCGGCAACGCGCCCGTTACGTTGTCAATTGATTAACTCAACTGTGATGAGAAAACATGTCTTTTAAATCGCGACTTCAAACACATAGCTGGTTTATTGCCATTAACGCTCTTGTATTGATGGCAATAGCTAGCCGCTACTTTGCGTTTCTACCTAGCTTTCCTACTGAACCACTTGGCATCACCTTTATCGTGGTCAGTACCTTTAGCCAGATGGCCTTACTTGCCGCCATTATTGGCTTGCTAACACTTCCGCTGTTACTGCTGCCAAGCAAAGTGTACCGGCCGTTACTTGCCTTGGTAGCCTCAGTGGGTGTGATCACGCTTTTTATCGATACCATCGTCTTCGCCCAATACCGATTCCATATCAATGCCATGGTGCTGGATCTGATCCTCGCCGGACAGATTGTCAGCTTCCCTTTGATTACTTGGCTGATGGTAGTAGGTGGCGTGCTTGCTTGTGTCGCTGCGCAATGGTGGCTACTGGCTGCATTGTCACGGACACGTTTTTCTTCCCAACAGAAAATCGGCAAAAAATTCGCGCTGCTCACGTTTCTTACCTTGCTTGCCACACACGGGATTCATATTTGGGCTGCAGCCTATGCGTATCAGCCCGTGACAACGGTGAAACGTTATTTGCCGCTTTTTTATCCGGCCACCGCTAACAGTATGATGCGTAAAAACGGCTGGATTGATGAACAAGCTCTAGCGCGCCAAAAGGCGATGGATGTGGATCGCGAAGCCGACCTTAACTATCCCCTTTCGCCGCTAAGTACGACTGAGGTTGCGCAGCCGGTGAATATCATGTTTTTGGTGGTTGACTCATGGCGTGCGGATACCTTCAATGCTGACAACACCCCTAACCTTTGGGCGTTGGCACAAAATGGCCGTACCTATTCACATCACCTTGCGACGGGGAACGCCACCCGTACCGGCATTTTTGGCCTGTTTTATGGCATGCCCGGCACCTATTGGCACAGCTTTCTTGCCAATCAGCAGTCACCGGTATTGATGGATCGTCTGCAGGCACTCGATTATCAACTGGGTATTTTTACCGCCGCGCAATTGGAAAAGCCGGAATTTAACCAAACCGTGTTTGCCAAGGTGTCCGATTTACGTAACGGTTCTGAGGGCGATTCTCCCGCCGAGCTAGACGCAGATTTGACCCAAGATTGGATCCGTTGGCACCAAAAGCGTGACCCCAATCGTCCCACCTTCTCGTTTTTGTTTTACGATGCGCCACATGGCTATGATTTCCCTGCAGACTTTACCCCCAAGTATCAACCAATGTTGGACGAAATTAACTATCTCAAATTAAATAACGAGACAGATCTGACACCGTTTTTCAATCGCTATAAGACCAGCGTGCGCTACGTGGATAGCTTGGTAGCCAAGGTCATTGAGGAGCTAAAACAAAGCGGAGAGTTCGATAATACCTTGATTGTGCTCACTGGCGATCACGGCCAAGAAATGAACGACAACCAACTGAATTTTTGGGGGCACAACAGTAACTTTACTGACCCACAAATTCATGTGCCTTTCGCGATGATAGGCCCCGGCATCGATGCAAAGCAGATCGATACCGGCAAGCAGCTAACCAGCCACCAAGATGTTGCGCCCACCCTGATGAAGCATTATTTAGGCGTAACATCCGATCCGGCCAGCTACGCGATTGGTCATGACTTACTTGCACCAAACCCCGGTCAAGATTGGGTATTATCGTCAAACTACAGCGGCTATGCGTTAGTGACCGACGACACCATTTTAGAAGTGGGTGCGGGGGGGCAATATCAATACATGGATAACACCAACCGACCAATAGAAAACGCGTCACCTGACTTTGCGCAAATGGAAAAAGCCCTCGAGCAAATTAGCCGTTTCCGCTAGTCCGTTGTTTGCGCGAGACTCCCCTTCACGAGCCTCTGTCTTCCAGAGGCTCATTTATCCATTTTTCTTCGGGCTAGATCCAGTCAAAAAACTGCACAAACGTCTGCCATTGCGCCGATGCATCCGCCAGCCGCGCTGGATAAAAATGCACGGTCTGACCGGGTCGCGTTTGCGCCAACATGCTTAAGCTGGCACGGGTTAAGCAGCCAAGCTTAGGATAGCCACCGAGTGTTTGCCGATCGTTAAGTAGTACAATCGGCTGACCGTCAGGGGGCACTTGCACGGCCCCGAGCGCAATGCCTTCGGAGACAATACCCGGTTGCTTGCTTACGACGCTCGGTCCATTGAGCCGCACACCCATACGATCACTGTGCTGATCGACCGTGTATTCGCCATCAAAAAATGCCGTTAGCGCCTCGGCGCTGAAGCTATCAAACTGATACCCCAGCACAAGCGCCAGTGGAGTCAGGGCATTGTAATCAGGAATAAAACGTGTCGGTACACCGCGCACCCTCGGCAACAGCGCATGCGGTCGGCAAGGCAACACATCTCCTTTGGTGAGCGCCATGCCTCCCGCCTGTTCACCTAATCCGGAATGAAGGCCGCCGAGTTGATTGCGCATCACCGTCGCGGCACTGCCAAATGCGCCATCGACCGTCCAGCCGCCGCGCACCGCGAGATAGGCCCGCAAACCACGGCGCGCGTAGCGTAAACGCAATTCATCACCCGCATTTAGCGTCAACGTCTGCCACATACCCACGCGCTGACCATTGATACAAGGTTGCATGTCTGCGCCGGTGATGGCGATCGACATCGCATGGTCAGCACGAAAACGTGCTTGGCCCATGGTTATCTCGACAAGCGGCGTCTTTGCGGGGTTATCGAGTAAATAATTCGCCCAAGCAAATGCGTGGCAATCGACCGGCCCGCCTTGGCTTAAGCCAAGCTGGCCTACCCCGTAGCGCCCTGTGTCTTGCACCAAGCTCAATACGCCGGGGTCGAGCACCGTTAATCCTGCCACCATTGACCTCCTGCCGCGCGGTAATCAGACTCTGACATCGGCTCAAAACAGACGGTATCACCTACATCAAACGGCATCATGGGCGATTGACGGGGATTAAATAGCACCTTGGGACAATTGCCAATAATTTGCCAGCCTGCGGGCGAAGCCGCCGGATACACCGCAGTTTGCTGTTGTGCAATGCCCACACTACCAGCGGGGATCTGATGACGAGGCGTGGTATGACGTGGCATGGCTATGGTCTCATCCACCGACGCAAGAAAGGCAAAGCCGGGCGCAAAACCAATCGCACAAACGGTGTAAGTTTGTTGGCTGTGTCGCGCAATCACCTCTTGTTCACTCACGCCGGCAAACTCGGCGACCGCAGCCAGATCGGGTCCGACCGAGGGGTGATAATACACCGGCAACGACACGTGTTTTCCGCCCACGGCGTCGTCGGTGACTCGCAATGAGTCGCCTTGATTCATCACCCAGGTTTTCAACGTTTCTGGCGAGAGTAAGCGAACATTCACTTCCACCAGAACGCTGGTGTAGGCGGGAATTAACTCAACCACACCACGGCCAAAGTGTTGCTGGATTCGCTCACACAGCGCGGATAACTGTGGGACTAAGGCAAGATCGATCTTATTGCCCAACCGGATCATTACCGTCGTTTCACTGACCTGCTCAACCTTGAGTGTCATGGTGTTAAGGCCTTTCTGAGTTGTTTTATCGCCTCGACCGATTGTGGGTTATCTCCATGCACACACACCGTATCCGGCGAAAGCGAGAGCGTTTGTCCCTCGAGGGTTGTCACTGTGCCATGTTGAGATAGCTGCAATACCTGTGCAATCATCGCGTTGGCGTCATCTAACACCGCGCCCGGTTGATCGCGCGGCGCCAATTGCCCTGACGCCAGATAGGCTCTATCAGCAAAGGCCTCAAAAATCAACGGCACACCGGCTCGTTGGGCAAGCTGGCGATGCTGACGGTTATCAGGCAATGCCAACACCATTAATGGCGTATTGGGCAGCGTATCAGCCACCGCAGCCAACACCGCTTCAAAGCAATCATTGTCCACCATCATGGTGTTATACAGCGCACCATGAGGCTTCACATAATCAAGGCTCGCATTAAAGCGTGCACAGATCCCTTGTAACGCGCCGATTTGATAGCGAACGAGGTGACTAATTTGTGCTGGGGTATGATCAATATGACGACGGCCAAAGCCCTGCTTATCGGCGTAGCCGGGATGAGCACCAATACTCACATTGTGCTTTACTGCGAGTGCTACCGTGGCCGCCATTACATCAGGATCAGAGGCATGAAAGCCACACGCAATATTGGCCATATCAATCCACGGCATCAGCGCACTATCCATTCCCATCGTCCACGCACCAAAGCTCTCACCCATGTCTGCGTTTAGTTTCATCACTCCCTCGATTTCACTGACTTTGCTCTACCTTACGGTTTTTATAGTATAAATTTTTTTCAATTCATATGGTTAGTCAAAACAAGCTTGAACAAGTAAGTTAGGCAACCATTAAGTATTACAAGATATTTCCCAACCCATATCAAATAAAGGGCTTTTGGTGCGGCAAATGAGCAGGATGTCTCCCATACTTTAGCGAAATCGAAACCATCATTAACACAAGGTATCCGGTATGTTGAAGTTAATGCTGCGCGGAAAGCTCTTAGTGCTTGCCATCGTACCCTTGGTATTATCCATTCTCGTTACGTTGTTTATCACTACCTACTACGAGCGTGAGCTGGTCGAAGAGAACATTGCCACTTTTCGAACCAAATTAATTGATGAGCGAAAAATGCAGCTTCGCGAAGCGACCGAAATTGCCGCGACTGTGGTAAAAAACGCTCAGCAAGCGAGCGGCGATGCCACACAAAATGTCAAAGACGCACTTCGCGAAGTGACCTTTGGTAAGGCGGGCTACTTTTATATTTACGATCGTCAGGGAACCAATATCTTTCACGCGCTGAAACCTGAAGTCGAAGGACAATCGTTAATTAACCTTACTGATCCCAAGGGCAACAAAATTATTGTGGGCCTACTCGAAGCAGCGCAAAGTGGCGATGGCACCTTCACCTATCTCTATCAAAAGCCGGGAACCAATGAACTGATCGAAAAGATTGGCTATGCCGATATGGTCAATAACGGCCAATGGATGTTGGGAACGGGGGCGTACATTGACGATATTGAGGCGCGCGTTACCGATTTCCGGGAAAATGCAGAGGAAGCATTAGCGGCACAAACTGCACGAATGATCATTGCCGGGATTATTATTCTGATTGTTACCTTTGTTGCGGTTGCGTTTGTTGCCCAACGGATGTCAACGCCAGTGAAAGACATGCTGGACAACCTCAATGACATTGCCGACGGTGATGGCGACCTGACCCAACGTCTAACGGTTAAAGGGCACGACGAAATAGCTTTGCTGGGCAATGCATTTAATCGCTTTATCGACAAGCTGCAAACCACCATCCGCAGCGTCGTCGAAGTCACGGAAAAAGTCAGCCAGTCCGCTCGTGATATAGACAGCCAAGCCGCACAGTTTGCTAGCCAATTACAAACGCACGATAACGAGACCGAGCAAGTGGTCACGGCGGTGACCGAAATGAGCTCTGCCGCACAAGAGGTCTCTCAAAGTGCCACACAAGTTGCAGATGCCACCAGTGCCGCCACCGGTGATGCACGTCAGGCACAAGACAAAGTCGAGTTTTCCATTAACTCCATGAAAACACTGGTGGAGCAAATGAATACATCGAGTAACAACGTTGATTCGCTCAACGAGCAGTCGCATAAAATCACCGGCGTGCTGTCTGTGATTGGCGATATTGCCGAACAAACCAATCTATTGGCCTTGAATGCGGCGATTGAAGCGGCACGGGCCGGTGAACAAGGACGAGGCTTCGCAGTGGTAGCCGATGAGGTGAGAACCCTCGCGAGTCGCACGCAAAAGAGCACTCACGAAATTCGAGAGATGTTAGACGAGCTGCAGTCTTATGTGAATCAGGCCGTCGAGGGCATGAAACAAAGCAATGACACCTGCCAGCAAACCTCAGAGGCATCCAACGAAATTGGCAGCGGCATTGATTCGGTGAGCAATGCGATCACCCAAATCAATGACATGACCACCCATATTGCGTCTGCGGCTGCGGAGCAAACCACAGTCACCGAGGATATCCACCGCAATTTGATTTCTATCCGAGATATTGTGAGCCAATTACTCAGTGCCAGCAATGACTCTGCGCACACAGCATCAGACTTGAACCACTCCGGTGACGAGCTCAAACGCCTAATTAGCCAATTTAAAGTCTAAGGATTAGAGCCAATCAAAAAAGGCGCTGACGGATTCAGCGCCTTTTTTCTGTTCCTTTTCTGTTCCGCCGTCGGCTTAGCGTTCTACTTCAGGCAGCGCGCGCGCCATTAATGCGCCGAGTAAACCAAAAACGGACAATACCGAAATGACGACCATGATCCCCCATTGACTAAGCCACGCAGTAGCCGCGCCCATCAATAACAAAACGAGACCAATGAGTGTATTGCTGACTGAAACATAATCAGTGCGCCGATTACCTTCGGCCATATTCACAATGTAGGTTTTACGCCCAAGACGCACGCCCTCGTGAGCAATGGTCAGGACAAAATAGACGCCAGGCAACACCCACGCCAATGAGAAAAGCGTGGGGTACCACTGACTAATACTGACCACCACCAGCCCCAGTACCGCCGTGACCACGGCGGCGATCATCATCACTTGGCGGCTAGAATGATCGGCAAAAAGTCCCCAAAAAGGTGCAGAAATGAGGCTCGCAACGCCGCTAATTGCGACAAAACTTGCGGTGGTGATCGCCAACGCTTGGCTATGCTGACTGGCTAACAACACATAATAGGGCGCGGATAAGGCCGAACACAGTAACAGGGAGCGCGTGATCACAAAATGGCGCAGCCGTCTATCATCCACCAGTAAGCGTAGTTTAGAAAGCGCATGCGTCAGCGCATTGGCACCGCCTTCAGTGGCTCCTTCGTATTCATCCACCTGGCTGTAGAGCGCCGCTGCCACCCACCAGAGCGCAGCACCGAATGCTAGTAGCGCACAGTACACCCAAACATGTTGCTGATCAGAAACACTAAATAAACCCACACCGGCAGCAATCGTCACCGCACCCGCCAAGCTTGACGACCAGCCATTCAAGCGTCCCCGCTGGGGTTTAGGAATGGTTTTACCCAAGACATCTTTAGATGCCACCGAGCACAGGCCTCGCGCCAAACTAAAGACCACCAGCAGCCCAACAATGGTCCAACCTGCTACTAGGCCGGTTAAAAGCAACGCTGCGATGGCCATTGCCAGAATACAAGCCCCTTGAATAACAGAGCCGGCCACCCATGCCCACTTACGTACCGCAAATTGGCGGACATAACCGGCAATACCTAACTGAGGCACTAACGACCCCGCCTCTCGAATCGGCACCAGCAGCCCAACCAAGGCCAAGGGGGCACCCACAGCGGTTAACAACGCTGGTAATACGATTTTCGGGTTAGATACCGCGTCGCCGATTTTAGTTAGCCCTTGGCTGAGGATAATACGAAAAAAATTCCCCGGTACTTCGCGACACGCACTGCCATCAATGTCTTTACACGCCCGCGCGTCTTCCTCGTTAAATAGCTTTTGATGAAGATCATCCGCCAGTTTATCCACACATCCCCCCAACTCTATGATTTATTTGCTTGATAGCGGCACTAGAGTCAATCATTGTAAATCTTTATGTCGAAAACGTGTTAACCAATATTCGCGGTAACGAAAGTAGCAATAGGTCGACGCAAACAAAAAGAAAAGATAAGACAAAGAAAACACAAACGGGGAGGTAATAAGCGAGTGCTTTAACCCGAGGAGTACACCCGCCGCAGTCACTGTCATTTTGGCCGCCACACCGAGCAACAACAAAAATAAAGCAAACTGCGGATAATGCGTGCTACGAAAGGTGATCCAATAACAAACTCCCACGGCAGTACTAGCGACGCCAAAGCCTAAAAGATAGGAATGAAAGTGTTCACCTGCCAGCACGCCACCTAAAACGGTAAGTGCTGTTATGACGAGAAAAACCATACGCTGCCGCCTTTTCTTTTCAGTATGACACTGGATAGCCTTATCGAGCAGCGGGAGACTAAGAGATTGCGATCTTGTTAGCAGGCTTGATACATACCGATGAAATAGACGCCTCGCGGTGGGTCCACAAAGCACCATACCGGTTGTTCAATGCATCGACCGTAACCACTTGCCCCTGACGCCGAATACGCATGTTTGTCCCCAACTCAATACCAGTCAATCCTGCTGCGTCAAACACACCATCCACATAATTAAAGCTATCGACAGCTAAATCAACAATACGAAAGGCTCGACGGCGAACACTCAAACAAGCAACCCAGCATTTAGCCGCTAAAACTTGGCCAGGAGATTCGGCACGCACAGCAAAACGCCATCCTTCACCGTCGCCATAAAAATCCATTGGGAAATGGCACTTAAACGTCTTTTTATTGTTGTAAGATTTCATCGCAATCAATCCTATACAGATGCGCTATCATATCTAAAAGGGAAAAAACATACGAGGATTGGTAATAAGAATGAAAAACACACTGTTGGTATGGATGATTGCGTCTGTGGCCATGCTCTTCAATACGCTTGCCTACGCGACGACGCAACAACAGGCGAGAGTACTTTTTATCAATCCAGGCTTTGCCAATGAGAGCTTTTGGCAGGATGTAGACGATTACGCCAAGGCTGCTGCCAAGGCGTTGAATCTTGACCTTACCATTCGACATGCAGATCGTAATCACTTTGCAATGCGCCAAATTCTCTCTGCCACTTTAAATAAACCGACTCGTCCCGATTATGTCATCATCGTTAATGAGAAATTAGCCGCGGATGATCTGCTACCGATGTTACGCGATTATCCCATTTACGTTCAGGTCATCTTAAACGATATAGATGAACAGACAAAAATGTCCATAGAAAAAGATACGCATTGGCAAGAATATCTCCTAGCTAGCATCATTCCGGATAACGAGGCCATTGGTCATACGATCGCGAAGGCAATGGTAAACGCAGGTAACAATGAGTCTGGCGACGCTGTCATGATTTCGGGCGATCTCACCACGCCAGCCTCCGTTCAACGCGAAGCGGGGGGTCAACGTTTTTTTGATGAGCAACCAAATATTACTTTGCGTCAGATTGTCCATGGTCAATGGGACGAGTCCATTAGCCAAGAGCAGATGCACACCTTGTTGCAACGTTACCCGGATGTACGTTACGTGTGGACGGCCAATGACCACATGGCATTTGGCGCAATGAAAGCCGCGAAGCAAGCAGGAAAGACACCAGGCGAGGATATCTTCTTTGCCACAGTTAACACATCAGAAAAGGTGCTCGCTTTACGTGAGGCTGGTACTATTTCAGCACTGGGAGGTGGGCATTTCACCGCAGCCGGTCTTGCATTAAGCCATATTTATGCGCACGATAGCGGCTTACCAACACCAAAAAGATGCAATAATGCACTTTTTCGTTTAATTACACCCGATTCACGCTTTTTTACACAGTTGCGCAAACAAGCTTGGCACGAGATTCCATTTTTAAAAATGGCTCGACGGACCGAAAGCCGATGTACGCCTCATTCAACGGATATGGATAACTAAGTGACAAAACGCGCTATTAACTTACGTGGTCTTCAAACTCGCGTCGCCTTTATCGTGCTCGCCATTAGTTTGCTCTTTGCTATTGGGACGACCCTGACGCAAATGTATATCAACTATCAGCGAGCACTAACAACCACAACGCAACTGGTGGAAAGCCGCAGCCAAAATTCAGCTCGGGTCATTAGCCATGCACTATGGATTGTTGATTTAGAACTCGTACGCCGCAGTGTCAAAGGGTTAGCGATGACGCCCACCGTCTGTCGGGTCGACGTCACAGGTTTTGATGGCACGACGGTTACCGAAGTTAATCACACCAGTCGTCATTGTGACGCCAACCACCAAGCATTGCTGAGTGTTCAAGGTAATAATATTGGCACTCTGAATATCGTTCTTGATCACAGCGAGGTAAAGCGTGAAGCATTGAGTAGTACCGTGCCTATTGCTGCCGTTCATTTTACCGAAACATTGATGATTTCATTGCTGATTCTCTGGGTGCTAAATCGGCTTTGCTCTCGGCCACTCAAGCAACTTGCAACGACTTTAGACTATTACCAAGCCGATAGAATCAGCCAAAGTAGTGTGCCGATTCAATTAATTCAACGTAATGATGAGATTGGTAAAGTTTCTCGTTCAATCAATTCGCTCCAGTCCCGAATCAAAGACGATTTATTACAAAAACGCATCACAGAACGCGAGCTACGCCAACATCAAACGTTGCTCGAAGAACAAGTAGAACAACGCACAAAAGCACTAAATTGGCAGTCGAATGCGAGCTCATTATTGGCTGATATCTCGATTCAATTTCTACGCGCTGACTCTCAACATATCACCGAGGACGTTGAGCTTATTTTCCCGCAAATGGCGTCACTATTAGGAGTAGAGGCCATCGGCTGGTATGCCTTTGATTCGAACCGCGCTGAACGTCGCTGTTATTGGCCAGAAGAGGCCGACTTTGCACCAAAAACAGTGGATTTAAGTGACATGCACATGATCAAACGCTGGCTTGCAGATACCGATACATTGGTGGTCCCTCACGTTGGCCAGCTGGGCGATGATGCCATGAATGAACGATCGTGGTTGCGTCAACGACATATTCTCTCTTTTGCGGCTTTTCCACTAACCGACGGCCGCAAGAGCTTTGGGATGATCACGGTGGCGAATCGTCAATTACCGTTTATCTGGGATAACAACAAAACGTTACTATTGAAGCGCTTTGCGACGGCGATTAGTGAAGTCATGATTCGAGAGCGCAACCACTTTGCTATGGAACAGTTGCAAGAAGAACTGATCGCAGCCAACGAAAAACTGAAAGTACAGGCAGAGACAGATGACCTCACCCGCCTGAGCACACGCCGCCCCTTTAAACGTGAGCTAAAGAGCCATATCCGTCATGGTATTGAGAATGACTTACCTGTTGCGGTAATGATGATCGATGTCGATCACTTCAAAGCGTACAACGATGAGTATGGGCATCTAAAAGGCGATGATGTACTCACTAAGATTGCGCGGGTACTGCTCAAGCAAACCCAAGCCTTTCAAGGCTCGGTTGCAAGGTTTGGGGGAGAAGAGTTTGCTATCACGCTTTCAACCCACTACGCCTCTCAGCTTCATGCATTAGCTGATGCGATTCATGATGACATTGCGGCACTTGGCCTCACCCATGCGAAAAACCCAGATGGCAAGACGATTACAGTGAGCATTGGCGGGATCATTTTGCAACCGACCGATGAAACCACTGACTCTTATCTGCTAGAAATGGCAGACCAACGTCTGTATCAAGCGAAAGAGGAAGGACGGAATCGTATTAATATACTTGACCGCCATCATCAAAAATAGCGAGCTCGCTCACGTCATGTCCTTTATCCTTCTGGCGTTTCATGACAGCATCATGACGGTATGCTACAACCCAATGTCAAATGAGGTTGTAGCAACCGTTGGTCCAAATGGATGTCACTTGCTAAACATGTCCGCAAGCTGATGGCCATGATCGACGCTAGAGAAGGAAGTCCGATGAAAGTCGTCTTTGTCCGCCATGGAAAAACCGATTACGCTTTGGCAGATGCTCGTCAGATGAGTCAGTTAGAAAAAGATTATGCGCCACTACAACGTGCGTGTATTCCAGACATCCAGGCCTTGGCCAATCACACTGCCTTACAACAAGCGGATATTATATTGTCGTCGCCCTATACGCGCGCCCTGCAAACAGCAGAAATTCTCAACCGACAGCTGCAAAAAGATCTGTTTGTTGAGCACGATTTACGCGAATGGCAAGCGGATATAAAGGGGAGCTATATTCCCCTTTCTGAACGCGATCGTCGCTGGATTGAGTATAGAGAGCTGTTTGCCAACGGTAATGAGGTTACTAACGCCGGTTATGAATCCGCAACAGCTTTGCACCGTCGCGTGAGCGCTGTGCTCGACATGTATCACGAGTATTCAACCATTGCCGTCGTCGCACATTTTAATGTGATAGAGGCGATCGTGGGTTATCGTGAACAAGGCATTGAATACGGCGAAGTGATTGAATTTGATTATCAACCTAACGTGTAAACCGTCATCTTCATCCTAGCGGTCGTATAGCGATAAAAGCAAAAGGGACGCCGAACGCGTCCCTTTTAGCCTATCCTCTAGCCCGTCAAGCCATTGTTGGCAATGACCTGTTTATACCAGTCAAAGCTTTTTTTACGGGAGCGAGAAAAGTCACCACTGCCATCGTCATGACGATCAACATAAATGAACCCATACCGCTTGCGGTATTCTCCGGTGGTGAAAGATACACAATCAATACATCCCCAAGGCGTGTATCCCATCACATCCACACCATCGAGTGAAATCGCCTCTTCAAGCGCTTCAATGTGTTGCGACAAATAGTCGATACGATAATCGTCGTTGATTGCGCCGGTTTGATCGGGAATATCCACCGCCCCTAGACCATTTTCAACCACAAAAATGGGCAATTCATAGCGTTCGTACAACTCTGAAAGTGCATAACGTAGCCCTTTCGGATCGATCTGCCAGCCCCAATCCGACGCCGGCAAATGTGGATTCAATCGACTAGCGCTGAACAAGGCATTTTCATCTTGTTCTGGCGGATTAGCATCGACAATATTGGTCATGTAGTAACTGATTGCCAAAAAATCCGCCTGACCATTTTTTAAGATCTGCGCATCATCATCGTGCATCACCACCTTAATCCCTTTGCTCGCCCATTGAGGCCAAATGTAGTGAGGGTAATGACCCCTTATCTGTACATCACTGCATAGGTATTTATCTCGCATCGCTTGCTGTGATGCTAACATGTCATCCGGATGGCACGTCGCAGGATACAAAGGCATCATGTGGATCATGCTGCCAATGCTAAATTCAGGATTAATCACATGCCCCAGTGCGACCACTTTGGCACTGGCCACAAATTGGTGATGTAGCACTTGATACAAGGTTTGCTCAGGGTGGTCGTGCTCGGTAAACACCACCCCCGAATTACAATAACCAAATAACGGATAATCCCAGTTAAGCTGGTTATTGATCTCGTTGAAGGTAATCCAATAGGTGACTTTGTCACGGTAGCGCGTTAATACGGCTTCACAAAAACGAACGAAGTGATCCACGACCGCTCGATTTGCCCAGCCACCATATTCACTGACAAGGTGGTGCGGCATCTCAAAGTGCGACAATGTAATGACAGGCTCGATATCATGCTCTAACAAGCAATCAATCAATCCATCATAAAACGCCAGCCCCGCTTCGTTAGGAGTCGCTTCATCCCCATTTGGGAAAATACGGGACCACGCAATCGACGTCCGAAAGCATTTAAATCCCATCTCTGCGAACATCGCAATGTCGTCGCGGTAACGATGGTAAAAATCAACCGCTTGATGGTTGGGATACGTTTCTTCAGCCTGGACTTGCTCGGTAATCTTACGCGGCACGCCGTGCTCACCTTTGGTAAGCACATCAACGATGCTCACGCCTTTACCATCACAGTTCCATCCACCCTCTACCTGATGCGCGGCAACCGCGCCACCCCATAAGAAATTGTCAGGAAACTTGTTACCCATACCTTACCTCTCCTTTGTTTTTGTCTCAGCCTAACCGGTTCAATGCTGCTGAAGTGTGAACTGACGCAAAGATTGCCTGAACACTTTTCCTCTCTTAATCTT
>NZ_MUFD01000014.1:0-80811 GCF_001995405.1 Salinivibrio sp. AR640
AAGTTTTCACAATGGTTTGCATAACTATTGCTGTGAGGTAAGTCATGTTATCCCTATTTCTCGTCACGCCGCTCAAACTGGTGCTGCTGGCACTGGTTGCGCTTCTTGGCGGTGTTATCTGGCGATACAGTGCCACCGCGTTTGCAGGCCAAACCGACAAACACCGTTTTCTTTTATCCTTACTGCTCACCTTGTCGGCAGTCTTATTGGTTTTAGTCAGCAATCACCTGTTGCTGTTTTGGCTTGCTTGGGTGGCGGTTAGCCTCTCATTGGGTCGCTTAATTCTTTTCTATCCGCATCGGCCTCGCGCCCAACTCGCGGCACACAAAAAAATGCTGCTCGCCCGCTTTAGCGAATTGCTACTCGGTGGCGCATTTTTACTGTTATTTTTCCACTACCAAACCGCGCAGATTGACCAATTGATGTTTCAAGTCAGCCAGCAGCCTCACACGCTGACTGTAAGCATCGCCGCCTTTATGCTGGTGGGTGTGGCGCTCATTAAGTGCGCGCAACTGCCCTTGCACGGCTGGCTCATTCAAGTGGTGGAAGCACCTACGCCTGTCTCTGCCTTGTTGCACGCCGGTATTGTGAATCTTGGCGGGATCTTATTGATGCTGTTCGCGCCAGTGCTCGCGGCGAGCCCCAGTGCCAGCTTTGCACTGCTGGTTATCGCCGGTGTCAGTACCCTGGTGGCAGGGCTGGTGAGCCTGACACGCGTGAGCATTAAGGTAAAACTGGCGTGGTCGACCGTCGCACAAATGGGTCTGATGTTAGTTGAAATCGCCCTAGGCCTTTATGAGTTGGCACTGCTGCACTTACTGGCGCACTCTTTCTACAAGGCGTTCTCTTTCCTCAACAGCGGCAATGGGGTGAATCATTGGCTAGCAACCCAACTGGCCGACGCCTCAGTTCCGCGTCGCTGCCATTGGCTTGCCGCGATGGCCACCACCGCCGGTTTGATTGTCGCCGTGCACCTGAGTGTCGGTATTTTAAATAGTTTTGCAGCCGGTTGGTTGCTGTGGATGGCGATGACCATGCTGCTATTACCGGCCTTTACCCGCCCAGGCGCTGCTCGCCCGACACGCGTGCTGCTCAGTAGCGTGTTTGCGCTTGGCCTGCTCGGGCTCTACGCCGCCATTAAACATAGCTTGATTGTGTTTGTCGCGGGTGGAAATGCCACCTATTTATTTGCCGATGCCTTTGCGCTGGTGCTGTTTATCACGCTGTTTGCTCTATCACTGGCGGTCCAGTACTGGCCTCACAAAGCGTGGGTCAACCGCCTGTTTATTTGGCTGAACGCCGGGGCTTACCTTGATGAGTGGGCGACGCGCCTAACACTCAAATGGTGGCCGAGTGCTTCTTTAATCCAACTACAAACGACCCAATGGCAACCGCATAAGGAGACGCGTTAATGATTGCGAAAACGCCCAACGTATCTGCACACCCTGAGTCCCTCGATGTGAGCGATTTTCGCGATGCCACCCAGCAAGCAGTCGTAGCGATTGCGCCAAGCTGGCCGTTGGATCAAATGATTGCGGTGAACCCATGGTGGCCGCAACGCTTTACCCCCATTGAGCAAGTCTTTGCTGAGCAAGCGGTGTTAAGTGGCCACTGTCCGCTAATGCCGTCGGCGTACTATCTGTCGCATTGGCAATCGCCCATTAGTGAGGCACACCTTGCCGAGGCCATTTCAACCTCTGGCAGCGCATTAACAGTGAGTGATTGTCTGCGTGCACTGCGCATTCATAGCAGTAACCTCCCGCGTTGGAAGCCATTGGCTGAGTTGTGTGACCGCACTCGGGAAACACAAGAAGGCTTATCGTGGCAGCAAGAAATCCAGCAGCAAGTGAGCCAGTTTCTCGCGCTTTATCACCAATACCCACAGCGCTTTGATGCCCAAGGCCAAGGCGGTGAACACCTTTATCAATGCTGGTTGAGTGTGGTGAGCCAAGATAAAGGCATTAAAACCCTCACTGGCGTGGATTTGCTCGCCGATTTCGCCGCACTGCCTATCCAAATGGATGCCCTGATCGCTGAAGCGGCCGCCTTTTGGCAACCGATCCTTCATGACCCAAACGGTAACTTGGCCTATTGCCACGCGCTGATGCATGGTTTATCAGGTTGGGCAAGCTGGCAGGCTTGGTTAGATTGGCAGCAACAGCTCAGTGACAGTGAACAACAAGATCATGGCATGGGCCTATTAGCGATTTTACTCGCTTGGGATACAGTGCTGGCACGCTGGCTTGCTAAACACCGTGAAGCGGCGTGGGCAAGCATTCGTCAGTCCATGCACCACCAAGCGGTGAATGTGCGCCATTGGTATCACCAAGCACAACAACAGCTCGCGCCACTGTGGATTTGGCAGCAAGCGCTGGAAATCAGTCAGCAGCGCCCTTGGGCACACGCCTTGTCCGCGCAGGCCAGTGTCGACACTCTCGCCACCTCGCCTACGCTGCAAGCTGTGTTTTGTATCGATGTGCGCTCTGAACCGATGCGTCGCGCGTTAGAAGCACAATCTGATCGGATTCAAACCCTTGGCTTTGCTGGCTTTTTTGGCTTGCCGATCGCCTATCAACCCACTGATAGCCAGATTCAACGCCCGCAACTGCCCGGCTTATTGGCACCGGCGATCACCGCCTCACAAACCCATGCCACCCCCGAACGCTGGTTGCGGATGACCAAGCTCGGCTGGCAACGTAGCCTTGATGCGCCCGCCGCCAATTTAGGCATGGTCGAAGCCGGTGGCATGCTGAAACTGGTGAGTTTGTTAAAGCGCGCATTGCGCATTTCTGGCACCGAAAACCCGCTAAATCGACTCAGTCATACTGACAGTGATTGGGCGCTCACCCTTGACAACATGCCGTTAAGCGCAGCAGAAAAGGCAGAGCTAGGCGCTGGTATCTTGCGCGCCATGGGCATTGCTGACCATTTAGCCGATGCCGTCTTGTTGGTGGGTCATGGCAGTGAAACCTGTAACAACCCTCATGCAGCAGGGCTTGACTGTGGTGCTTGCGGTGGACAAACCGGTGAGGTGAATGTCCGCGTACTCGCACAGCTTCTTAACGATGCCGACGTGCGTGATGCCATGGCACAGCAAGGCGTAACGATTCCCGCCAGCACCCGTTTTTATGCCGCCATGCACAACACCACCACCGACGCACTGGATGTCTTTCACGCTCCAGAGCATGCCCAATGGCAAACGTGGCTTGCCGCTGCGAGCGAGCAAGCACGTGCAACCCGCGCCAACCAGTTTGATCAAACGCCTACCCAGCCATCCAAGCTCAAACGCTTCTTTGCTACACGGGCCAAAGATTGGGCACAAATGCGCCCTGAATGGGGACTGTGTGACAACGCCGCGTTAATCGTGGGCCCGCGCACCCTGTCTCGACAGATTAATTTGCAAGGTCGCAGCTTTTTACACGACTACGACTGGCATAGAGACAGTGACTTTAGCCAGCTTACGGCAATCCTCACCGCGCCCATGGTGGTGACCAATTGGATCAACTTGCAGTACTTTGCTTCTGTTACCGCACCGGAAAAATTCGGCAGCGGAAACAAATTGCTGCACAACATCGTGGGTGGCCATATTGGGGTGTTTGAAGGGAATGGTGGTGACTTGCGAATTGGCTTATCGCATCAATCCGTGCACGATGGCCGTCGATATCGCCACCAGCCAGTGCGATTAAGCGTATTTATCGCTGCCCCTCGGGAGGCAATTGATAGTATACTTGCACGCCATAACGATATAGCCGCGCTGGCGAATCACGGCTGGCTGTACTTGATGCAAATTGATGCGCAAGGTGCAGTATGGCAACGCGATCGCTCGGGTCAGTGGTATCACCTGAACGTAGCAACATAAAACGGAGCATGTCGTTGAAAACGCAACTTCTCTCAGCGCAGTGTTCAACGGACCTAACACAAGCCGCCGAGCTGCTGAAAGCCGGCGAACAAGTCGCGGTGCCCACAGAAACCGTGTACGGTCTGGCAGCGGATGCCAGCAATCCAGACGCCGTCGCGGGCATTTTTACCGCCAAAGGGCGACCCGCCAATCATCCTTTGATTGTGCATCTCGGTGACGTCGCATCGATCACCGAGTGGGCAACGCAGATCCCTGATGAAGCATATAAGCTGGCGAATGCCTTCTGGCCAGGGCCGATGACGCTGCTGCTGCCACGAGCCGAGCATGTTTCACCGGTAGTCACGGGTGGATTGGATACCATTGGGCTTCGCGTGCCCGCGCAACCTGTGTTATTGGACCTGCTCGCCACCCATCAACTTGCCGTTGCCGCCCCGTCAGCGAACCCGTATAAAAAGCTCAGCCCCACCACGGCAGAGCAAGTGGTGCATGGTTTAGGCGGAAAAATTGCGGCAGTCATTGATGGCGGCCCTTGCCAACATGGGCTGGAGTCGACCATTGTCGATCTTACCAAGCGCCCCTTCCGCGTACTTCGTGCCGGTCCAATCACCGCCAGCGAGCTGAGCGCCGTATTGGGTGAAACCGTGGAAGCGCCCGAGCAGCACGATAGCGTGGTGCCTGGCAATGTCGGTAGCCATTACCAACCTAACACCCGGTTGCAAATGGTGGCCGCAGATCTGTCCGATCTCCCAGCGCCTAATTCTGAAAAGCGCGCGGCCTTACTTCACTTTGGCGACGCCCCAACACGGGATGATCTGGTCTGTATTGCCATGCCGGATGACGCCGCACGCTATGGGCAAGCGTTATATCACCAACTCGCCCAAGCCGACCAACTGGGCGTCGATGAAATCTGGCTCGCCCAGCCCCCTCATGGCGAAGCGTGGCTTGCGGTCCATGATCGCCTGCGCCGCGCGGTCAGCTAGTTTTTGACGCTCACAACGCGCGTGTTTGCATAAAGCTTGCCGTTGCAGTGGCACACACAGTGTCTGCAACGGTAAGTGTTGCCTCCAACTGACTCATTCCGTGTTTCGCTTTCACACACCAAGCACGTACCTCAGCCTCAACGGCAACGGGCACTGGATGGTGATAGCGAATATTAAGTGACGCTGTCACACTTTGCGGGGCAAACAAGAAGGTACAATGGGTCAACGCCGCATCCAAAAGCGTGGCAATGACCCCACCGTGCAGCTGGTTTTGATACCCCTGCCAAGCGCTTTCTAACCACACTGTTGCGGTGACGGCATTGTTATCGTCTTGATAAAATTTAAAATTAAATAGCCCGTTGTCACTGCAAGCCACACACTGATGATGGGAATCCGGCGGGATAACAGGTTGCTTATTCATGGCAACCGCAACCCTTTCCACTATCGCGACCGTCTTTACCTTGCCTCTTACCACACCCTCGATGTTGACCACCTAGACCGCTACCTTGCGCGCCACACCCTCTTCCACGTCCTGAATGACACGCTGCTTTCCGTTGTTGTGGTTGTTGCTGTTGCTTCATTCGCTGCAACGCCGGCCGCCCTTGACTGGCCTCCGTCAGTGGTTTCCAGTACGCAGGCGACAACCACTGGGTAGGATTTAAACGGCCGTTGGTCAACTGATAAACATCGACATCCGCGGCCAACAATCCCGCTAAGGCATGTTCGCCAATATGACGGGTCACCACACGTGTCACCTGGTTGGCTTTTAACATCGCTATCAAGGCGTTTTTGGCACCACAACCTTCGGCAGCGCGCGGATTAGCAAAGCAGGCTATCGCTTGGCCATCGTCGTCAAACAGCGCGAAATGTTCTGCTTTCATAAAATGTCCCGCAGGACGGTCTTGGTTCATCGCAATAGCAATTGTCATCTTCCGTTCTCTCTTTATATAAATGGCATATGCTAAAAATACGCCTGATTTATGGCATATGCAAACTATTCTGTGAGAGAAAAATGAAGAAAGTCACGTCAAGACGTGGAGAGTGTTCGAATCAAGCTGCAACGTCGTGCGACAAAATACTTTTTCGAACACGCGCTCATCCTTGCTAAGTCGCATGATGAATGACAATAACTAAATGGAAGCATTAGTTTAAAAATACCTATTTTCACGGCAATCATTGACGTGAAAATACAGTTTAGTAAACCATAAAAGCACCTTGGTTAGTCACATACAGCACAGACCTTTTTTTGTAAATGATTAACCCAACACTACTCTTCTGACTCAAACACCAGTGCTTTGCCTTCTACGAGGCAGGCGGTGGTTTTGGCGCGGGCGCGTTTAACCAGGTTGGCTAACGTTTGACGAGATACGCCCATGACTTCCGCGGCTTGCAGTTGCTGCATCCCCTGATGATCAACAAGGCGCATGGCTTCGAATTCATCCAAACCTATGGTCACCGTCTCTAGCTCACTGAGTGGAATGGCGTTGGGTTTAAAACAATTGGTATGCGGTTTTCCGCAGATACGGCGGGGCATTTTAGGGCGCGGCATAGGTTCTCCTTTTTCGCCTATGCTAAGTGAGTTTTTTGCTTATGCCAACAAAAAGGGATACCAATGCATCCCTTTTCTATTTATTGCTACGAGCAGTGACTTAGCCTGTCACGTTACACGCCGTACGTTACACGTCGTACGTCGTCGAGGCGGTGTTACCGCCAGTGCCTGTCCAGTTGGTGTGGAAGAACTCACCACGTGGCTGATCAAGACGCTCATAGGTATGCGCACCGAAGTAGTCACGCTGCGCTTGCAGCAGGTTGGCTGGCAAACGTGCTGTGGTGTAGCCATCCAAGAAGGTTAGCGCCGATGTGGTACATGGCATTGGGATACCGGTTTCCATCGATTTCGCCGCCACTTTACGCCATGCGGCTAAGCAGTTATCTAAGATCCCTTTAAAGTACGCATCTGAGCCCAAGAAGGCCAAGTCAGGATCCTTGTCATACGCATCGCGGATGTTACCCAAGAACGCAGAGCGGATAATACAACCACCGCGCCACATCAGCGCGACGTTACCGTAGTTCAGATCCCAGCCATTCTCATTAGACGCCTCACGCATCAGCATAAAGCCTTGCGCGTAAGAGATAATTTTTGACGCCAGCAGTGCTTGACGCAGCGCATCAACCCACTCGGCTTTGTCACCATCAACCGGCTGGATATGTTTTTCAAATAGCTTCTCTGCCGCGACACGCTGATCTTTCAATGCTGACAAGCAACGCGAAAATACCGATTCAGAGATCAGGGTCAGCGGAATGCCAAGATCCAGCGCGTTAATCCCAGTCCATTTACCGGTGCCTTTTTGACCCGCGGTGTCGAGGATTTTCTCAACCAAAGGCTCACCGTCTTCGTCTTTATAACCCAAGATGTCCGAGGTGATCTCGACAAGGTAGCTATCCAACTCGGTTTTGTTCCAGTCGGTAAAGACTTGCTGCATCTCATCATGGCTCATGCCAAGGCCGTCTTTCATGAACTGATACGCCTCGGTGATCAGCTGCATATCGCCATACTCGATACCGTTGTGCACCATTTTCACAAAGTGGCCCGCGCCATCACGGCCGACCCAGTCACAACATGGCTCGCCGGTATCGGTTTTCGCTGCAATACCTTGGAAAATAGGCTTCACCGCTGGCCACGCCTCTTCTGAGCCGCCTGGCATAATAGACGGCCCGAAACGTGCGCCCTCTTCACCGCCAGACACACCGGCACCAATGAAGTGAATACCTTTTTCACGCAGCGCTGCCACACGACGGTTGGTATCTGGATAGTTGGTGTTACCGCCATCAATAATGATGTCGCCTTTCTCAAGCAGTGGCGTCAGTTTGTCGATAAAGGTATCGACCACATCACCGGCACGAACCATCAGCATCACTTTACGTGGCGTTTCTAGCTTCTCAACCAGTTCTTCCAGCGAATAAGCGCCAACGATGTTAGTGCCCTTGGCTGGGCCTTCAAGAAACTCATCGACTTTGGCCGCGGTACGGTTATGTGCCACGACTTTAAAGCCGTTGTCGTTCATGTTGAGGATAAGGTTTTGGCCCATGACTGCCAAACCAATTACGCCAATATCACCTTTCATCGTGCTCTCCATTAATTCTGTCCTGGTAATTTTTTTGCTGCCGCGGCATCGAGTACCCATTCCGTCGTGCCTTTGGCACTGCGGATATTGGCGGCAGGATATGGCAGTTGAGTGGGCTCGTGCGTGGCGATCTCATTCACGATCGCTTGCTTGCCCTCACCCAACACCAGATAACTGATTTTCTTCGCCGCGCGCAGCACACGGGCGGTTTTTGATACACGCTTTTGACCCGATTCAGGATGCGAGGCCACCAGCGCCAGTGCGGTATTGTCATACTGAGGATCGTGCGGGAATAGCGAGGCGGTATGGCCATCGCCACCGACACCCAGCAAGACCCAATCAAACACAGGCGTGCCGTTTTCGCTTGGGATCAGCGCTTGCATTTCCGCACTAAAGCGCGCGGCTTCCACGTCCGGATCGTCTTCACCACGAATGCGATGAATGTTCTCTTCTGGAATGCGAATCTGGCTAAACAGTAGTTTGTCGGCTTCGCCAAAGTTGCTCTCGGCATCATCCGGTGCCACACAGCGCTCATCGCCCCACCAAAAATGCAAGTTTTGCCACTGAATCGCCGTGGCGTAGTCATCACTGGCTAAACGCTTAAACAGCATTTTGGGCGTGCTGCCACCCGATAGCGAGATGTGTACGGCACGATCTTGCTCGCTGAACGCTTGCATCGCGTCAGCTAAGTGATTGACCACCGCGTCGGCGTCATCAAAAATACGGGCATTGATCATAGTTCGCAGTATTCCGTGTCTGTGAGGTTTTTGCAGGGGAAACGCCACGCATGGTCGTCTCGCGCCAGCAAGTGGTCGGCTTCTTTCGGCCCCCAAGTGCCACAGGCATAACCATATAGCGCTTTGCCATTATCCTTGTATTGGAGAATTGGCTCAACAAACTGCCAGCAGGCTTCCACCGCGTCACTGCGGGCAAACAAGGTCGCATCGCCTTTTAAGGCATCAAGCAATAAACGCTCGTAAGCCGTCAGCATCTGGGTTTCTTCCAGCGACGTATAATGAAAATCCATGTTTACCGCTTTGGCGTTAAAGCCAGCACCCGGCTCTTTCAGGCCGAAACTCATTTGAATGCCTTCGTCGGGCTGAATACGGATCACCAAGCGGTTTTCGGGCGCATTTTTGCCGAATACGGGATGCGGGGTCTGTTTAAAGTGGATCACCACTTCGGTCACGCGCGTCGGTAAGCGTTTACCGGTGCGCACGTAAAATGGCACCCCATTCCAACGCCAGTTGTTGATAAACATCTTAAGACCAACGTAGGTTTCTGTGCGCGAGTCTTCCGCCACACCTGGCTCATCACGATAGCTGGGTAATGCTTTGCCGCCAACTTGCGATTCAGTGTACTGGCCCAGCACCAAGTTATTGTGCAAGTCGTCTTCAGAGAGCGGCTCAAGCGATTGCAGCGCTTTAAACACCTCATCACGCATTGCATCAGCATTGATCTGTGCAGGCGGCTCCATCGCCACGAGCGACAACACTTGCAATAGGTGGTTTTGGAACATATCCCGAACCGCGCCCGACTGGTCGTAATAACCACCGCGACCTTCTACGCCAAGATGCTCCGCACCGGTAATTTCAACATAGTCAATGAAGTTGCGATTCCAAAGCGGCTCGAACATCGCATTGGAGAAACGGAAAACCAACAGATTCTGTACCGTTTCTTTGCCTAAGTAATGGTCAATACGGTAAATCTGATGCTCTGCAAAGTAGGCGTGAATGTCTTTGTCTAACTGACGAGCGGAGGCTAAGTCGTAACCAAACGGCTTTTCGACCACCAAGCGTTTCCAACCGTTACTTTCATCATTCAGGCCATGTGCGGCTAGACAGGCAGGAATAAAGTTGTACAGCTTCGGCGGCGTAGCAAGATAAAACAGCGTATTACGCTGGGTGAAACCATATTGTTCGGACAATTCGTCTAAACGCCCTGTTAGCGCGCCATATTCGTGGGTGTCAGAGATATTGAACGATTGATAATGCACGTGCGCCATAAAGGCGTCGAGCGTGGCAGGATCGGTTTCTTCAAGCTCTTGCATCGAGCGACGGAGCTTGTCACGGAACGACTCGTCACTATAGAAGGTGCGGCTTGCGCCAAGAATTGCGAAAGACGCAGGCAGCTGTTTGTTCGCATACAAATGATACAGGGCTGGGATCAGCTTGCGGAAGGTGAGATCGCCAGATGCACCAAAAATAACAATACTGCTGTTTTCTGGAATTACCATCATCTTTCCTTTGATAATAAAGGTACTGCATGTGATTTGCGCCACAAATTAGCAGCGCAGTGGCCAAATTGGTAATTGGCCCTACCTATTGATGCCATTGATGTCGCCACTGAAATATGGAGCCGGCTAACTCATCCCTACATTTGCAGCCAGCACGACCAATTCAATGTGCGACAAAAGCACTCTAGTCTAGCACTTTATTCGTCAATAAGCTGCCCCACACTGGTAAGAGGTGCTCAATCGACATCGCTCGCCATCCAGTCAGTCCCGCTTTCCAGCAGACACGTAACGAACTGCGAGACTTTATCGCTTGTCGCCCCGTACGCGGTATAAACACCCACGTTGCCCCGTTTTTCTGCATTAACCCAAAGCATGTTAATTCCCTTAGCGCCGAGAAATGACGCGGCTTTATCGGTGTAAGGCATGAGAGCATGCGTACGTTGCAACAACGAGATGCTGGCTGAGAGTGAGTCGAGATCAAAGGCATGCGGGTGAAGGTTTAGCAACGGTGGTAAAGGACGAGAAAGTAAATGGGCATGGCGAGGATGATCGGGTGTCACTCGCAATAATGGCCAGTCAAAAAGATGCGCTGACAACACCGGCTGATGGTGGCGCTTCAATTGGTCAAACAAGGGATGATCCTGATGTGCAAACCAAGCTTCTGTATCTTGGAACAAAGGGGTAAAACGCACCTGACTGGTGGCAATTAGTTCACTGATTTCATGGCCAATAAAAACATCAATATCGCCATTTAAAAGCGATGACATTAATGCCAACCGATTACCAAACTCAATATGCACCGAACACTGATGCTCGGCTTGATACGCCACCACCGCCGATTCGACAAACAAAGGCCACCAGGCTTCTCCCGTCCCTAGCTTAACCTGTCCGGCTTCTCTGGCTTGTAGCACATGCAACTGTGCTTGTAATCGTTGGCGCGCAGCGTGTTGGGCCGTTGCGTGCTGATAATAAAGCTCGCCAGCAGCCGTCATACTGACGCCACGCGGATGCCTTATTAATAATTGGCTTGATAGACGCTGTTCTAACTTTTGGATTTGCGCGGTCAATGTAGGCTGACTGATCCCTAGCTTTAACGCTGCGGCTTTGATGCTGCCACTCTCAGCCACAGCCAAAAAATAACTTGCCGCTTTTTCTACGTCCATTGCATCACCGTTCACATTTTTGCTTTAACCGTTATAGTTTAAAACACTTACTCGCATCAATCATAGCCGTTAAATAGGTTTATTTTCACTCTTTGGTATAGCCATATAGCTATAACAAAGAGAGAGTTATCTATTTTTAATCCCCGTCTTGGGCAGGTACATTCATATCCATTATCGAACGCGTGTTCAAACTGATAAAAACAAAGAGGTAATGGGTATGCAGTACGCTTGGTGGCATGATGCCGTTGTTTATCAAATCTACCCACGTAGTTTTTACGACACCAATGATGATGGCATTGGCGATCTGAACGGAATTATCGAGAAACTCGATTACTTACATTGGCTCGGCGTCAATGTGTTATGGCTATCACCGGTGTACCAATCGCCGATGGATGACAATGGCTACGACATTTCCGATTACTGCGCGATCGCGCCTGAATTTGGCACCATGGAAGACATGACGCGCTTGATTGATAAAGCCGGCTCGCTCGGCATCAAAATCGTGATGGATTTGGTAGTCAATCACACCTCCGACGAACACCCTTGGTTCCAAGCTGCGCTTCAAGACAAAAACAGTCCCTATCGCGACTTTTACATTTGGCGTGATGCCAAACCCGATGGCAGTGCGCCGGATGATCAAGGCTCAATCTTTGGTGGTAGCGCATGGCAATGGGAGCCAAACACCGAGCAGTACTACTTTCACTTGTTCTCCAAACGTCAGCCCGATCTGAACTGGGAAAACCCCGCCGTCCATGACGCCGTGTATAAGATGATGAACTGGTGGATTGACAAAGGCATTGGGGGATTCCGCCTTGATGTAATAGATTTAATTGGTAAAGAGATCGACAAAGGCATCACTGGCAACGGCCCGCGCCTTCACCCTCTGCTGCAGGCGATGAACCAAGCAACATTTGGCGGCAAAGGCTTGCTCACCGTCGGCGAAACATGGGGCGCAACGCCGGAGATCGCCAAACTTTATAGCGCACCGGAACGCAATGAACTCTCCATGGTGTTCCAATTTGAACACATTACCGCGACCTGGAAAGACGGCGATAAATGGCAGCCCGTGCCGCTGGATGTCGCCGCCCTTAAACAGGTACTGTTCAAATGGCAACAAGAGCTGGCCGATAGCGGTTGGAACTCACTGTTTTGGAACAACCACGACTTGCCCCGCGCCGTATCTAAATTTGGTCACGACGGAGAGTACCGGACACGCTCAGCAAAAATGCTCGCCACAACCTTGCACTTAATGAAAGGCACGCCCTATATCTACCAAGGGGAAGAGATTGCGATGACCAATGTCGCCTTCCCGTCTATCGACGATTATCAAGACATCGAAACCCGCAATTTTTACGACTTGCGTGTTGCAGAAGGCGTTGATCCAGACACCATGATGGAGGCGGTCTACCAAAACAGTCGCGATAACGCCCGTACTCCAATGCAATGGGAGAACGCACCGCAAGCAGGCTTTACCCAAGGAACACCATGGTTACCGGTTAATCCTAACTACACCACCATCAATGTGGCACGGGCAACTGAAAATAGCGGCTCGGTGCTCTATCACTACCGTGAGCTGATTAAGCTGCGCAAGCAATACCCAGTGATTGCACATGGCCAGTTTGCGCCTGTGGAAGAAGCCCACCCTGATGTGATCGCCTACGAGCGCTTCGACGATACCCACCGTATTCTCGTGGTCAGCAACTTTAGTGAGCAAAAACAAACCATCACCCTCCCCGAACACTGGCGCTATAAGGCCTTAACCTGCCTTAGCTACAACATGGATCCGGTCAAACAGTTAAGCACCACCTACAAACTGGCCCCTTATGAGTCGTTTGCAGTGATGCAATAGCAAGGGCGTTTCGTCTGCCGATACCATCAATATAATCGGGTCGCGCCTGCAGATAGCTGCAGGCGCGAAGCCAAAGCCGACTCACCCCTCTTACACGCCATAAACGACGTCTACAGAAGGCATTAATACATATACCCAAGCCAATCCATATGCCCTGCTGGCCATGATTTGTCTGTCATCGGTTTTACATATAATTCATCGACATACTCGACCGCAACACCATAGTTAGTGTGTTCATGAATGCGTAGCCAAGAGGCATGTGACTCGACAAGCTGAAAGCCATTAGCCACATAAAAATCGTGCAGCTCAGAGATGAGAATAATGAAATCAACATCTTTGTCTTTGGCATAGTCAGTCAGTTGCGCCAGCATACCCGAGCCAATCCCTTTTCTTTGCCAAGCGCTGTCGATGCAAAAATCACTCACGCCTAACACTTTATACACCTCACCACCGACATTCACTGCCCTATAGTCCAAGCCCATACAACCAATCAGTTGATTACCTTGGTACTGCAAAGCTCGCATGTGGAGAAGCTGCTTATAGTAAGAACGGGAAACTTGGTGGTCAGGAAATGCCTTGTTTCTAAGCGCTTGAATAGCCTCATGCTGTGCGTTCGACACTTCGATTTCTGGGCAGACTTTCATATTTAAACTATTGATAATAAATCCATTTATTCAATTATTAACGAAGTCGACCATATTAATATGGTTCCAATCATCTTGGCTCATAGGTGACGGGGAAATGTGTTTTAGCTCACACAAAAAAGCCTGGGTTAGAGACGCCTCTAACCCAGGCTGCGGAGGATAAGCAAGGTTATATCAAGACGTACTAGACGTAAAAATCCAAGTCTTCTTGGGCTTTTAATAAATCCCGCATTTTAATCGGATCATCCCCGAAGAAGAACACCAGCCCCCAGTGGGTACCAAACGCATCTCGCTCTGGAACCGTCTCTTCAGCAGGCGCCTGAAGCTCATGGAAATCAAAATAGGGATGTTCTATACACTCTTTTGGCATCTCTAACTGACTGACGACACGCCGTTTGGGATATACGCCAAAGCAGCCAGCATAGCCTTTTGCATCAACAACTTCACGCGGGAAGAAAGCGTCAACTTCTTCTTTTGTGCTCTTAGGATCAAACACCAAAAATGAAGCCTGATAAGCATTAAAGCCATAAGCTCGCTCAATCAACTCAAACGCTTTAAATCCCGGTGGGCGGTAGGCGACCTCACCAAAGTACATAGTGCCGTCACTGGTCACAAAGTATTCTGGGTGGATCTGACCGAACTGGATATCAAAGGTTTTAATCAATAACTCAATTTGCTTAGTAATCGCGTCTCGCCAACTCTCGAGCTCTTTTGTCGCAGGCACAAACACCGAGTAGCCGAGTGTGACGTATTCAGAAATATTTAAGAACATGATCTTGCCATCGTGAATCCAGGCTTCAACGGCAAACTCCCATCCATCGAGATGACTTTCCATAAGCAGCGGGTATTCTTCAGCCGGGATAGCATCGATTTCGTCAACGGTTCGCAGCATGCGATGTCCTAAACAACCCGCTTTATCAAACGCTTTGACATGAATTGGATCGTCTGGATCGCCGTCAAGTTTGAGTAATGTTTGATTAACTCGCTTCATAAATCGCACGATATCTTCTTTTTCATGCGCCTCTTCAAAAATGCCGACACGAATACCGCCAAGCTGAGCTCGACGTTTCATTAGCGCTTTATCACGGAATAAAATCGATTGCCCGTACATCCGAGGATTATCAAGCAGTACAGAGTTGATCGCGCCGGACCATTCAACCGTTTCTTCAAACAGTGGCACAGCGACATCGACGCCCTCAGCCTTGAGTTTTCTAGCAAGCTCGATAGAAGTGTCATCAAGTCGAAGGAAATCCCATGACATAAACGGGATATTGTTCGCAGTACAAAAATCTCGCGCCCACTCAGGTGCAACCACGATATAGCGACGATCAAATTTCTGGGCCGCTTTAATTGCGTTGACACTCCACCCTAATAGCGCAATGTAACCTTTGTTTGGATCTTTGGGGGTTTCAGTTCCTTGGACAGAGTCCATAGAGGGATCTCGCCAGGACAAAACTTCTGGTGACATGTCTGATTTAGGCGTAATCGCCATATTTATAACTCCTTTTATTTGATACTGAGGCATCGGAAACGGACCAACGTTGATGCGATGCATCCTATTCCCATCCATCGTCTTTTAAAGACACCATTCCAAGTAGATGTTCGTTAAGGCCTTTGACCTATATAAAACTCATCGCCCCTGCGCGCCACGACGAAGCCAGTCATGTACAAACGCAAGCTTTCGATGGGCAGTCTCAGACAATACATAGGGATAAACGTCAGACAAGCCCATGGATCGATTAATATGATTTACTCGCATCACAATGGCAGAGGCCACATGAACCAGCAGCTCCGTGTCAGGCTCGGCATAGGGATCCCAGCCGTGGCTAGGCATCTCCGGCGACACAAGCCCCGAGGCCACAAAGCTATCAGTGATATCAGTAAGATGTAATAGGCTTGCTGCCGTTTCCGCCCAATCTTCATGGGGGTGAGCCGATGCATAAGAAGTGATGTACGCCTGCTCCCACCCTACCGGTGGCCCTTGATGATAATGATTTTCCAGCGACGTGGTGTAATCGATACGTTCGTCCCCGAACATCTCACGAAATGCATTAAGAAAATCTTCTCGAAGGCTTAAGCGCCACCAAAGCATATGCGCAATTTCATGGCGCATATGGCCTATCAGCGTTCGATACGGTTCATCCAAGGCTTCCCTGCGGGAGATACGCACCACAGGATCGGCCTCAGAAACGCTCATTGTTACCACGCCATCCCCATGCCCCATTGCCGCCAACGTATTACCATCAGCGAGCATATGAAAGGTAGGCCGTGTACCAGGATCTTCTGGTCGGAACCAATGCCACCGCCCTAAGTTATCGATGACCCAGCGTTTAGCCGCTTCCGTTTCTGCCCAGTAATCAATGGCGTTAGGTATGTCAGGATCTGGTGCGAGTGCTGTCATTGCGCAAGCTCGGCAAAAAGCACCTTCTTCAGGCGCTATCCAATTACATCCTATAATGACACGGTTGGCACAAAATGGTGGCATAGGCAGAAAAGCACGCGCCTGAGGATCATAAGCTACCGGTGTTCCCTCTGCAGTGGCCAAGTTGTGAAACCATAACGTGCCGGAACCTACCGGATTCGTGAAACTCATCATATTCGGCAAAACTCCAGAAAAGGCAAACGATGCCGCGGAAAAGTACTTTCCGAGCCACCCACCGTAGGCTTTGGCTGTGCTCACAACCAGCGATATTTCCCTAAAACTGCGACTGGGTCACAACAAACGGCTTTCGATTTGCTTAGCAATCCAGCGCCATGCGTGGAACACCTTGGGGAGTAGCCTAAATGTGATCTAAGCGCGCTTTCGCTTCCCCCTGCTTTCTCGCTCTTGTAGACTACGCGAGCGTTGACTATCTACTGATAAGAAAATTGATTTATGCCTGCGATTACACCGGCCTTTAAAGTGATAGACGGTTTCTCTCTCTGTGCCAATGACACGGAGCGCCTTGATGTATTCTTTACCTACCTTCGTGAAGGAGAGCCAAAGCTGGCAGAATTGCGTCTTGAGCAGCTTGTCTTAGCGTTAGCCAACTCCCCCTCTCAAGCCGCGCTCTTTGCCAACAGCGTGTGCAATGAAGCCAAAAAAATAAAGCTGTCACCGGCGTTTGTGCAGTTGGGGATTTTCTCTAAAAACGGTCTTGTTACCGATATTTTTCGTCGTCTTTATAACAAAGTCAATCCGCCGCCTAAGCGCTGTAACGATATTAACGACCTATTAAGTTACTTTGTAGGAGGGGAAGATAAAGCGTGGGTCAAAGCCATCTCTCATAAGTGCTGGTTTAAGCTATACCGCCTCTTAGTAAAAAGTGCCGCTCCCGAAACAATCCGCTCAACAGGTGCGTACATTAAAAGCGAGCTATGTTATTCGTTAGAAATGCTATCTATCTGGATTGCCGCGGAGGAATTGGATCCAGAGCTATTACGCATTGATCGACGTCTCAGCGAGGTTGATTCGCCATTCATTGCATTGCAGCGTGAAACCCACCAACTTGTGAACGCGATTAAAAACGACACGTTGGATCCCAAAGACAGGGCACATTTTTGGGTGATAATTGAGCAATGTCAGCAGCAGGTTAAGCGGATCCGAGCTCGTGGTATTAACCAAATGGGCTTCTCCGCGCACGCTTCACGTATGCTTGAACGCTTGGATCAAACGTTAAACCGAATGGTGCTACTGATCCAAATCCTAGACTTTCGGCATCCACACCAAAAAGCACGCTGCGTATTAAACCTCTGGCGGCAATTACTTATTTCAGTGACTGAACGCAACAGTGTACGCGCGATTTATCGCAAAAGTACCCGCACATTCGCACAAAGTGTGACACAAAATAAGAGCAACCATGGCGAGCATTATATCGCCAAAACCAAAAACGATTACTTTAAAATTCTGCGCGGCGCCTGCGGCGCAGGGGTGATTATTGCCCTGTTAGCATGGGTAAAAATGTATATCGAGACCCTGCAATTATCACCACTCAATAATGCATTACTGGTCAGTTTAAACTACGGCGTCGGCTTTATGCTGGTGCACATTTTACACTTTACCATTGCCACCAAGCAGCCGGCGATGACCGCGGCAAACTTTGCTGCACATGTGGAAAAGAACAAACAAGGGCGCACGCGTAGTAAAAAGCTGGCACGGTTACTGATCAATGTGAATCGTTCTCAGTGGTTTGCAGTCTGGGGCAATATCACCGCGGCAATTATCGTAAGTGTGTTGGTTAGTCTGCTTTTTAGCCATTTATATGGCAACCCGGTACTAAACAGCGAACAAGTGGCCTATCAAACCGCTGCGATTCATCCGATCCATGGTTTAGCCTGGCTTTACGCCGCTATCGCTGGGGTCTGGCTATTTTTGTCAGGTATTATTACCGGCATACTCGATAATCGGGCGGACTACATTGAGTTGAAAGATCGGTTAATCGGCCATCCGTTATTCCGCGCAATCTCGCTTCAACGACGAGAGCGGATAGCGCTGTATATTCATCAAAACTATGGCGCATTGGGGGGTAACTTTATTTTTGGTGTGCTTTTAGGCATGACCAGTTACTTAGGCTATCTTATCGACGTTCCGCTTGATATTCGCCATGTTGCCTTCTCTTCTGCCCATGCGGCCTATGCGCATATTAGCGATTACCAGTCGTGGTTGTCTGTTTTATCCAGCCTGTTTTTTGTATTGATGATTGGCTTTATCAATCTGTGGGTCAGCTTTGGCCTCGCATTATTCGTCGCGCTGCGCTCGCGTAACTGCGAGCTAGACATCGCATCGGTCCGATCCGCCGTTATCACCCAAATAAAACAACGCCCAACCTCTCTGTTTTGGCCAAATGATCACCAGCCCCTGACTAAATCACAATCGTCTAGTCAGCGTCGTACGCCATAGATAACAGGCATGACATCGACGAGGGCCACGCTCAAGTGACCCTCGCTTATCTCGTCGACCATGCTATACATTAAATTTGCGGCCAGTCTCTCATAACTAAATAGTCATTTATTCTGTAAATAATTCTGGTCATTGATGAATCAATAACCATAACCTCTTTTAGATAAACGGTTCACAGCAAGGTTGAACACGCTATTGCATTTAAAACGGTCCGACCATGTCAGTGTTTGTTTACACAACTAATTGTAACAAGCTTGTAAAGAGAGCTGTTGATAGGTCACGTTAGAGAAGTGGACTAAAACGTTCGCCTTCCTATTGTGCGGTTGGGAAGAAAGGAATCTTTCAACAACAATTAGGGCAATAACATGAAATTATCTAAATTAGCATGGCTTATCGCTTCTGGCATGGCCATTAGCACTCCCGCTGTGAGTGCCGATCTCATTAACGTTACTGACGAAACAATACTCAACCAAGTTTTGAATCAACCGACTGGCGTTTATGCACCGTCAGGATCGCAAACGAATCCTTTAGGATTTAAAGAGGTCAAGCGTGTCACCTTGCCAAATGGCAAAATCAAAGTCCGCTACCAACAAACCTTTCAAGGTGTGCCGGTTATTGACACGGCTGTTGTTGCGACAGAAAAGCAGGGCCAACGGAGCGACGTTTACGGCACCATGGCCCAAGGCGTAGCGAATGACATTGTTAATGTGTCACCCGCGCTCAACAGCCAGTCTGCGTTAGAAGCGGCCAAAGCCGATTTTACGCAAAGCCAGAAGACACTTACTTCCGCACCTTTCGAAAACGAAAACACCCGCTTGGTGGTGAGGCTCGATGATCAACAAAATGCACAACTCGTCTACCTCGTTGATTTCTTTGTAGCTGGTAATGATCCAACCCGACCATTTTATATAATTGACGCTAATACAGGCGAGATCTTAAAACAATGGGACGGCATCAACCATGCCTCGGCAGTCGGCACCGGGCCGGGCGGCAATGAAAAGACTGGTCAGTATACTTATGGCACCGACTATGATGGCCTGCCTATCGATAAAGTCGGCAGTACTTGTACACTTGAAAACGACAAAGTCAAAACGGTCGATTTAGACAATGGTACCTCCGGTAGCACTGCCTTTTCCTACCCTTGCACGGACACCGGTAATTACAACGATAAAAAATATGTTAATGGTGCCTATTCGCCGCTCAATGACGCGCACTACTTTGGAAATGTTGTCTTTGACATGTACAAGGACTGGATGAATACCGCGCCACTTAGCTTCCAACTCACCATGCGAGTGCACTATGGCAACAATTACGAAAATGCATTCTGGAATGGTCGTTCAATGACGTTTGGCGATGGCCAAAACACTTTTTACCCCTTGGTCGATATCAACGTCAGTGCTCACGAGGTTAGTCACGGCTTTACGGAGCAAAACTCGGGGCTAATTTACGCTGACATGTCAGGCGGGATAAATGAAGCTTTCTCTGATATCGCTGGCGAAGCCGCTGAATTTTATATGCATGGTGATGTCGATTGGCTGGTTGGTGCCGATATCTTTAAAGGCTCCGGTGGGCTCCGTTACTTTGAGCAGCCTTCTCGCGATGGCAACTCGATTGATGACGCCGGCCAATATCGTGATGGCATGAATGTTCACCACTCAAGCGGTGTATACAACCGTGCCTTTTATCTACTAGCCAACAAAACGAATTGGGATGTTCGTAAAGGCTTCGAAATATTTACTACGGCTAACCAACTATATTGGACCGCAAATAGTACATTTGATCAGGGTGCATGTGGCGTAGCAAAAGCCGCCAAAGACCTGGCTTATAACGAGCAAGATGTCATTGACGCCTTTAACGCGGTAGGTGTTAGCGCAAGTTGTGACGATAACACTAACAATGTACTTCTACCAAACCAGCCTATTACAGGCTTAGCCGGTGGCAGTGGAAGCGAGACTTTTTTTACATTTACCGTGGATAGTAGCCGCAGTGTCAACGTCAGCATGAGTGGTGGATCTGGTGATGCAGACCTTTATGTCAAGGAAGGAAGCAAACCGACCACCAGCAATTGGGATTGCCGCCCCTACAACAACGGCAATAATGAAAACTGCACACTAAATGCGCAGCAAAACGTGACATACCACGTCATGCTACGTGGCTATCAAAACTATTCAAACGTCAGTTTAGTCCGCGATTAACCGCTATCATGCCGCTGTAATCACAGCGGCATTTTTGTCTAGTCCACATAGGGTATTTACTGAAAAGATAGACAATTTAAGGTCTATCCTTTTTCTCTTTGATGATTTAGCTATGAATGTAAACGCTGAGCGTGCATATAAATTTATAGCTTTCATCACGTTATAGACATTAATCACACGGTTATCACAGGTAAAAAAAAGATCACGACGCTCATATTTTTTATCTCGTCTACGCTTATAAGAAGGTAAAAAATTGGAGGCACCATGCTCAAACACCTGTTCACACTCGCTTTCTCAGCATTACTACTGATCACGACACCCGCTCGTGCCGATGTGCTGACTATGCCATCTCTTGAATGGCCCCCTTATTCTGGTAAAAACTTACCGGATCAAGGCGCCTCTGTCGCTGTTGTGCGCGCAGCGGTTCAGGCCATGGGTCATGAGCTAAATGTCGAGTTTTATCCTTGGTCGCGCACCGTGTACCTGGTAAAAAACGATGCCAAATATGCAGGGTACTTCCCAGAGTATCACTATGAGACAGATGATCTCATTTTCTCTGATCCTATAGGAACCGGCCCACTGGGTTTTGTTGAAAACGTTAACCGCCCTATCGAATGGTCAACGCTTGATGATCTTGCACCTCACACGATTGGTGTCGTCCGTGGTTACGTCAACACACCGGAATTAGATGCCCGTATTGCGAATGGCTCATTAAAATCCTCCGACGTCACCAGCGATACCCAAAACCTACAAAAAGTGGGCCGAGAGCGTATCCCTCTCGCGGTGGTTGATGCCAACGTTCTGGATTACCTCAAAGAGAATGATCCTGCTCTTAGTGCAGTAAAAGCTAATCTGCAAATGAACAAAAAGCTTCTCGTCGACAAACAACTCCATATCGCATTTGCTAACAATGAGGCGGGAAAAAAGTGGCGCGATATCGTTAATCAAGGGCTCAAGAAAATCGATATCGAACAGATAATGAAAGAACGTTTGGGCGAGTAATCTCCCTTACCAATAAAAGCGATCGAAATGGATCGTGCGGCAAAGACAAATGGAAGAGTAGCGCTATGTTTAAGAGTCTTAAAGCAATATTTGTCACTCAAGTGGTTATTGCTGTTTCTATCGTGTTAGGCATATCAAGTTATATTGATTACCAGAGCACGAAAAAGGAACTGAGTAGCGCGCTTGAAACCACCGTGGCTAACGCCACCAACCGAATGAACCTCAGTCTCCCAAAAGCGATTTGGGATTTTGATTTGGAAGCAGCGAAGTTATCCATTTCTGCCGAGCTCAAAGCGCCAGATATAAAAGCGGTAAGAGTGCTTGATAAACAAGGCGAAGCCATTCTGTTTTTGCGTCTTGGCCAAGACAATGGCGAAGACGGTGAAAGGCAGGCAAAAACGATTGGTGATGGTGAAAAATCGATGTACGAATCGATGATGCTGAAAGAGAACGAGCTGTCATTCACCGAATATGGAGAAACCAATCAAGTCGGTACATTGCAAGTTTTCTACAACACTGAGCGATTAGAAGCCGCACTAGCAGACACACTGAAACGAAGCGTTATCGAACTCGTCGTGCTCGATCTTGTCATTATTGTGTTCTTAATTCTGGCACTCACTGCAACGGTGGTGAAACCACTCAATGATCTCACTGCTAGAGTTCGTGAATTGGCCAGTGGCGATGGTGATCTTTCTAAAGTTATCCCCGCGCCAAAGTATAAAGAATTTGCTCAGATAACCGAACATATTAATCATTTCACCACCTCTCTTCGTGAGATCGTCAATGAAGTGACACAGGCATCGATTAATCTCGCCAGCGTCTCAGCAGAAAGTGGACAAATGGCACGAACCAACGCCGAGCGTTTAGAACAGCAAAAACAGAGCCTGTCTACCGTCGCTGCGGCCGCAACACAAATGAACCAGTCGATCGCAACGGTTGCGGATACAGCGAATGATGCAGCGACACATGCTGCCAATGCAACCGACCTTGTCAATCAAGTCTACGGCACTATTGAAAGTTCAGCGTCTGAAATTATTAACATGCGCACTGAGATGGAAAATGTGAATACTGAAATGCACAAGCTGTTAGAAGAGGGTGAGAAAATTTCAGATGTCGTCAACGTGATCAACGATATTTCAGAACAAACAAACTTATTAGCATTGAATGCCGCGATTGAGGCGGCACGAGCGGGCGAACAAGGGCGAGGGTTTGCGGTTGTCGCCGATGAAGTGCGTAGCTTATCAGTGAAAACCAGCGAATCGACTGAGAAAATCCAATCCAACATTAAGTCACTGAGTGACGCAACGGAATCGGTTGAAAAAGAAATCAATCGTATTAGTAGCATCCTAGAAAGCACCGCAGGGCGCGTATCAGAATCACAGGAATCCGTTAGCCAAGTGCGCGAAACCATTACGGATATTTCTGAGCGTAGCGGCCAGATTTCGCAAGCAACCGATGAGCAGCGTCAGGCCATCGATGAAGTCAGCCAAGCGATTAACGAGGCCTCAGAAGCGACTAATCAGGTTACAGAAGGGGCGCAAGATAATGCCACGCGCACTGATAAAGTGCTGACGCTCAGTGAGGATATCAAAGGGCAAATGGAGAAGTTTAAAACCTAGCTCAAGCGCTAATAAAAAGGAGAACACATGAAAAAGTTAATCTCAGTTGGCTTAGGGTTATTACTACTTATACCCAGTGCCATGGCTAAAACATTGACAGCTGCGCAAGATCCTTGGCCACCTTTCGTGACTGCGGATCCAGAGCGGCCTGGTATTTCTGTTGAGCTAGTAACAGCAGCCATGGAAACACAAGGCTATCAGGTGGACTTTAAAAATATGCCATGGGCACGTGCACTGGATGCAGTGAATAAAGGGAATATCGATATATTACCGGCAACGTGGCACACCAAAGATCGCACTGAATTTTTGCACTATAGTGATGCATACATGGATAACGAGCTGACGTTTATAAAACGCTCTGGCGATGACTTCCAATTCTCTAACTTGAATGATCTTGAGGGTAAAGCCGTTGGTGTTGTGCGTGATTACGGTTATGGTGATGCCTTCTTAAGTGCCACAAACTTTGAAAAACCAATTGCCAATAATCTTGCAACAAATTTAAAGAAGTTACTAGCCAGCCGAATAGATTTGACTCTGGAAGATAGAATCGTCGCCCAATCCGTCATGCAAAAAGAAGGACTTGATAGTAACCAGTTTTCTTTTACTGATAAGTCACTATCAACCAACGCTTTGCATGTGACGAGTGGTAAGGCCAACCCAGATGGAAGAGCGATTATTGATGCTTACAACCAAGGACTTAAAGCTATCAAGGCAAACGGTACATTTGAAAAAATCGTGAAAAAATACGGTGTCGATTAATAAACAATGCACCCATGACATAAAAAGAGGTGCGATTGCACCTTTTTTATTACGATTTACGTGCATTAAGTTCGCACGTTTAATTTAAATAACCATTTAGTCTAAATAACCATCAAGTATTGATTTTAATTGACCAGACTGGCGCATGGATTCAAAGTTTTGGTCGAGCAATGCTTTTATCTCATTAGCCTCTGGGTGTTCACGCGAAATCATCATATGGAACTTATCACCCATATTGCCGGGAATCGGCTCGACTTGCATCCCGCCAGCGAGGTAATCAATGCCTTGTGCTGCTTTGAACCCTGCGAGTATCTCGTAGCGTGCTAAAAATACATCACAGCGCCCTGCTTGCGTCTGTTTTACCAGTTGCTTAAAGTCTTTTGCTGACTTCCTCACCTGGCTATCATCGACACTGAACCCTGTGTAGTTATAGCCCAAAAGGCCACACATCCGCAGCTGGTTAATATCATCCGCTGTCTCGATGTTCAGGCCATTCGGATGTTGTTGAGTTGAGTAAATATAGCTAGGCTGCAGAGTGTAATAATAGTCAGTTAAAAGAAAGTCACGATCGCGTTCTTCGCTGTAAGATGCGCTGAGCGCAATATCGTAATTGCCTGATTTTGTCTCAAAAACGCACCGCTTCCACGGCGGTAAATCTACCGATACATCTACTCCGCTGTTTTGAAAGATGGCATTGAGGACATCAATGTCATAGCCTTCGATATTCTCGCCTTTTTTATAGTGAAAAGGTGGCCAATTCGCCCCATCACCACACACTTTAAGCGATGAGGTATCGAGTGCCATCGCTGGTCCTGATAATAAGCTGCCGGCTAAGGCCGTGGCAGAGAGTAACGCAATCTTCATAGTCAACTCCTTGAGGGATAACTCACCTCTAAGTATCGTCGACATTGTTAAAAATGCGAACGCGATCAGTCAGTCTTCTGCGATTTAGGATGCAGTAATACAGTTTCGCCAGCCTTTAGCCCTTTTCGCACTCGGCCCTCTTCGGTCAGTACCACCAAGCGTCTTATAATTTGGTTGTTTTCAACCACGTTCACATAGTCAAGTTGACCAATTTGGTAACGCGCGTTAGCAGGAACCGATAAAATAGAGCTCGCCTTTTGTGACACCGTCACTTTAACAAACATACCAGGTAGTCGTGCCTGATCGTCACCGTCTGTGACAGGCAAAGTCAAAGCAACGCGATAGCTACGTGACGTCGCATCGGCGGCCGGCGTGATCGTGCGTATCGTTCCGGTCAATGTTTTTTCATAAGTTGGCAAGCGTAGTTGAAGCGTGTCTCCAATAGTCACAAAAGGCAGTGAAGACTCGGCGATGTTCACTTGTGCCTCCATGCTGTCTGGGTTGTACAACGTCAGCATCGCTGCACCCGGCGTCGCCGTATCCCCTTGATTGATAATTTTTTCGGTGATCAGTCCAGTAAATGGCGCGCGCACTAGACTAAATCCGAACTGGGTTTCGGCCTCATCCACTGCCGCGATCGCCCGGCGATATTCAGAGCGCGCGGTATTTAAGCGGTTCTCGGCATCATCGAATTGTGATTGCGGCACGAGCTTTTTCGCTAATAAGGTTTCCATCCGGCGATAATCGCTGCGCGCAGTATTCAGTTGTGACTGTGCTGAGGCCAGTGCTTGTTGCACTTGGCGCACTTTAGCACTGAGATCGGCGTTGTCTAGGCGGATCAGTATATCGCCTTGCTCCACGCGATCGCCAACATCGACCAGGACATCGGCAACCGTTGCCGTCATTCGCGCCGCCAATGTTGCGTTTTGCCGCGCCACCAGCTGCCCTGAAAAAGTTCGGGTTTGCGACTGCTCAATCGCGGTAAGCGTCAAGGTGTTATGATCGTCCGCTCCTTGCGAAGAGCTGGCCTTTGAGGTCACCTTTGCAGTAAAGACCCCAGCCATACCAAGAAATAGCACTAACAATCCAGTGCCCAGTACGACGGCCTGTAATCCTTTTTTCTTATTCATGCCTCGTCTCCTTCTGCCGGTAAGCCATGGGTAGGATGGTTTTGATACGCTAAGTTGTACGCCACAGGCACAACCAGCAAGGTAAAGACAGTTGATGCCGCAATCCCGAAAATAATGGCCCATGCGAGACCATTAAAAATGGGGTCAAGGGTAATAATCACATTCCCTAATAAGGTGGTACCGGCGGTCAGCAAAATCGGCCGCATACGTACCGCTCCCGCTTGTATTAAGGCTTCACTAAGTTCCATACCGCGCGCCAATGATTGCTGAATAAATTCAATCAATACCAGGGAGTTACGCACCACGATGCCGGCCAATGCAATCATGCCTATCATCGCGGTAGCGGTGAAAAGTGCTGGGTTTGGATAGCCGTTAATATCGCCACTTAAGCCATTAAGCAACCAAAAACCGGGCATGATGCCGATTACCGTGAGGGGAATTGCCAGCATAATCATCCCAGACACCGCCGGTAAGCCGGTTTGGATTAGCATCACGATAAAGACGCCTAACAAAGCGGCGCCGTAAGCTATACCAAGGTCACGGAATACATCAATGGTGATCTTCCACTCTCCCTCGCCGCTCCAAACAACATTAATATCGTCACGCACCTGCCAACCATCACCAGCACCATTGTCGAGGTAACTACGCGCTGCAAGCGGCCGTGGTGTATCCGTTTTTGGCTGATTAAAGTCAGCGATCACATCAGCGACCACCTCCCCAGGTACACGTCCAATTGGCTCGGCATAGACATACACCACAGACTGAAGATTTTTATGATAAATCGGTTGGTCCACCGGTTGTCGCTCAAAATGCCCCAACTCGCTTAATGCCACCAGCGGTTGCGGTGCATCGACCAAAGCGCCTTGCACCGATTGTTTTGCGACACCGGCACGGCCTCGTATATGAAGCGCTAATAAGGTATCCAGTTTATCGCGTGCATCCGGGGCTAAACGCAGCGTGACCGGTAAGGGATCGATTTCATTAGCATCCGCCAGGTGAGCCAACGTGACGCCTTGATTGGCCGCGCGCAATGCCTGGTTAATATCAGTGATAGCAACGCCAGATAATGCCGCTTTTTCTTGATTGACCACAAACTGCCAGCGCGATAGCGGTCCTTGAATACTGGTACTGACTTCCGAGACTAACGCTTCTCGTTCCAATCGCGCCGCAACCTGTTGGGCTTGCGCTTGAATATCTGCATAAGGCGTACTCGGTGCACCATAGACTTCTGCGACAAGGGTCGCCAGTACAGGTGGGCCGGGTGGCATTTCCACCAGTTGTATGTCGGCATTATGTTTGGCTGCGATCGATTCCAGATCATCACGCAAGCGGGTCACTAAACCATGTGATTGTAATTCTCGCCGCTGCTTATCCACCAAGACGACGCGCAATTCGCCCTGATAGGGGGCATTTCGCGCAAAATAATGACGCACCATGCCATTAAAATCCATCGGTGATGCAAGCCCCGCAAACCCCGACACAGAGACAACTTCCGCTTGCTGCTGAAGATAAGTGTTCATCTCACGTAATGCATTCGAGGTCTCGACATAACTGGCGGTTTCTGGCAAATCCAACACCACCTGAAATTCGTTTTTGTTGTCATAGGGTAAGAGTTTAAGCGGCACGAGACGTAGCGCCGGTAACATCGCCGCTACCACAAACAGCCCCCCTACTACCATAAGAAACCTTTTCGCACGGCGATTATTTTCTAACAGGGGAAGTAATAGTCGACGATAGCCCCGATAAAGTGGTGTCGTTTCCATACGATAGTCATCACCCTTATTCGAGGCACGAACAATTTTTTTCGCCAGCCAAGGCGTGACTAAAAACGCCACCAAGGTACTGATCACCACACTCACAGGCACATTAAATGCCAGTGGCGCCATGTAAGGTCCCATCATCCCAGTGATAAAAAACATCGGAGTAAACACAATAACAATCGCCACCGTCGACATGATCAGTGCCCGTTTGATTTCCAGCATCGCCAGTACAATGGTGCGACCCCGCGGCTTATTATCATGGGTCAGGTGACGTTCAATATTATCGATACTGGCTATTGGGTCATCGACAATCAGGCCCAACGCCAAAATCAGAGCAAACAAGGTGACACGATTGATGGAATACCCAAAAGCGAGATCAAGCCCCAGCGCCGCGCCATAGCTAATCGGAATCGCGATGGCCACGACCAAGGCACTGCGCCAGTTTAAAAACAGCCCCACAAACACCACCACGGTCAGCACGGCAATACCTAAGCTCGAGACTAAATTATTGACTTTAGCATCAGCGGTTTGACCATAGTTGCGAATAATCTCAACCTCTACGCCCTCCGGGAACTGGGTGTTCGCTAAACGATCGAGGGTGCGCGTTACATCGTCGGCCACCGTCACCGCGTTCGAGCCTTTTTGCTTGGCGACCGAGATAAATACAGCGGGATGCGGTTTGGTCTGTTGTTGCGATTGAATCCAAGTATCGGTGCTGGCCTCAGTGGGACCATCACTTAACGTGGCGACATCTTGTAAGTACACAGGCTTGCCATTCACAACCGCGACAACCAACTGGCGAATATCGTCACGGCTTTGATACCACTGTCCGGTTTCAAGGACATACCGCTGGCCTTGATGCTGAATATCACCGGCATACCGTTTTTGATGGCTCAGTGAAAACGCACGGGTTAAATCGGCCACACTGATTTGATAACTTGCCATTGCCGCCGGATCGAAAGCCACTAACACTTGACGTGGCATACCCCCGACAACGTTAACCACATTGGTTTTGGGAAGGGTTTTTAAATCCAAAGTGGCTTGCTCAGCAATACGACGCAGCGCGTAATGATCGACACTATCTGGCTTATCGCTACGCAGCGCCGCCATCACAATAGGGACATCATCAATTTCAACCGGCTTAATCGCCCACTCGCTCACCGCGGCAGGGATCTCATCTTGGTTGGCGTACAGCTTGTTATATAGCTTGACCAGCGCTGATTCGCGATCTTCTCCGACATAAAAACGCACGGTCACACGCGCCGATCCGGTTTGTGTCGTGGAATAAACATACTCCACCCCGTCTATTTGACTGACTTTTTTCTCTAGCGGCTGCGTCACCTGCTTTGCCACTTGTTGCGCGCTTAAGCCCGGTGCTTGTATGAGCACATCTGCCATCGGCACCACAATTTGCGGATCTTCCTCTTTCGGTGTAAGCCACAGCGCGGCAGCCCCAACCAAAAATGCCAACGCAATTAAAATAGGCGGAAAAAAACTGTTCATCACACGGGTAATAAACGGGCCTTGAGGTTGATCATCTCGCATAGCAGTTCCTTGTTGCTGTCGTCCGTGCGCATCCTTTACGGAATGGATATAACGTCTACATGCCTAGATATAACTTAGTGAACCATCGCCGTCTGATATGTTGTTAGCATCACAACAACGAGTAATAAATCAAGATTACGGGCAATAGATGCGTTGTAACGTGGCGATAATATCCGCGACGTTGGGATCTCGTAAGCGATAAAATACCTGCTGTGATGATTTACGTACGCTCACCAGTTGATGACGTTTGAGCACGCTTAAGTGTTGAGAAAACGCCGACTGACTGAGGCTCGAACCTTGTTGCAACTGTCCCACATGGGTCTCTCCAGCCAGTAGCTGACATAACACCACCAGGCGCTCAGGATGCGCCATTACCTTCAACAAGGTCGCCGCTTTCGATGCTTGTTGTCGCATTGCGCCAATGTCCATATCAGGCACATCATCTTTTTCATATAACCCTGTCTGAACCACCATGTTAGGCTCCTGTTGTAAGGACTTCCTTAAGCTTAGCCCCTCTTATTATTTAGTCAACTCTAATTTAGATGGATTATCATTAGACTTTTCTAAACATAGCGACTACAGTGAAACTAACGCTGGATTCAATCCACATAACAGGACACGCACCCAAAGCAACCAACGTCAGTCGAGCGGTAGCTACGGTGCAATATCAATGCAAAGGAGTCTTACAATGACAATTGAAAATGCAGTTCGCGTGATCGCTGGCAGCATAGTGCTGCTTTCTGTGGTACTTACCCTCACCGTGCACAGCCAATTTGTTTGGCTTACTGTATTCGTGGGCGTAAACCTCATTCAAAGCGCGTTTACAGGGATTTGTCCGGCAGCCTTTTTCCTGAAAAAACTTGGATTACGTCACGCTTAACGGAGTCAAAATGACCAAGATAGTAATTATTGGAGGCGTCGCCGGTGGCGCTTCTGCTGCAGCTCGTGCACGCCGTCTGACCGAGGACGCTGAGATCATTATGTTCGAACGCGGCCCCTACGTTTCGTTCGCTAACTGTGGTTTGCCTTACCATATCGGTGGCGATATCACGGATCGCAGTAAGCTCTTGCTACAAACCCCAGATAGTTTTCGTGCGCGCTTTAATGTCGATGTGCGTATTAATAGCGCCGTCAGTAACATTGACCGCGAAAACAAAACCGTTACGGTCACTCGGGCCGATGGCAGCACCTATCAAGAGAGCTACGACAAATTACTATTAAGCCCTGGCGCGGCGCCAATTATGCCGCCGATTCCTGGCTTAGATAACCCACTCACACATTCTTTGCGCAACATCCCGGACATGGATGCAATTTTGCACACCATCGAGATGAACAACCCTAGTCACGCAACCGTCGTCGGCGGAGGCTTTATTGGTCTTGAGATGATGGAAGCACTCCATCAGCGTGGCATTCAAACCACCCTTTTAGAAATGGCCGATCAGGTGATGACGCCGGTTGACCGCGAAATGGCAGGCTTTGCCCATCAGAGCATTCGTGATCATGGCATTGATTTACGCCTGGGGACGGCCTTGGCGTCGGCCGAATACATTCCAACCACGCATGTGGCCAGTGATGACGCCGGTGAACCCAGTGAACCGCAACACTTAGAAGGTTCACTGAGCCTCACGCTAAATAATGGTGACACGCTACACACTGAATTGTTGATCATGGCTGTCGGCGTAAAACCTGAAGTCACCCTAGCACAACAGGCCGGCCTGGCGATTGGTGAAAAAGGCGGGATCGTGGTCAACAGCACCATGCAGACCCAAGACCCAGATATTTATGCGGTCGGGGATGCCGTCGAAGAAATCGACTTTGTCACTCACAAGCCGACGCTGGTACCACTGGCTGGACCGGCTAACCGTCAAGGGCGCATGGCCGCTGACAACATGCTAGGAAGCACTGAGCATTATCTTGGCACCCAAGGCACCGCCATTTGTAAGATTTTCGATCTGGCCGTTGCCTCTGTGGGCCAAAATGAGAAGCAACTTAAACAGGCCAACATTGATTACCAAAAAGTCTATGTTCACGCGGCAAGCCATGCAGGTTACTACCCGGGCGCAGAAATTGTCTCGTTTAAAATGTTATTTACACCCGACACGGGCGCTATTTTAGGCGCACAAGCGGTAGGCAAAGATGGCATTGATAAACGCATTGATGTCATGGCGGTTGCACAGCGTGCCGGGATGACGGTTGAGCAACTGCAACATTTGGAGCTGACCTATGCCCCACCGTATGGCAGTGCTAAAGATGTGATCAACCAAGCCGCGTTTGTAGCAACTAACCTGATCAAAGGTGACGCAAAAGCGGTTCATTATCACGATTTAGCGACCCTAGGTGATGACCAAGTGCTTCTGGATGTGCGCAATGCCCCCGAACGCGAAAACGGTGAGTATATCGAAGGCGATATCCATATTCCGGTTGACGAACTGCGCGGGCGCATTCATGAGCTTCCCAAAGACAAAGAAATTTTGATTTACTGCCAAGTCGGCTTGCGCGGCAACGTCGCCTATCGCCAGTTAGTCAATCATGGCTTTAAAGCCCGTAATTTACTAGGCGGCTATCGCACTTACAAGTTTGCCACAGCTTAAACGCGAATCATTGCCAGTCAAAAGCGCGAGCCAATGCTCGCGCTTTTTGTTTATTGGAAAACCCGCCCAACCTGGCTTATACCTATTAAGTTACCATCATAATTTGTCAGTTTTATTGATAATCAAGGTACCGACTTAGGGCTCACACCTTTTGTCTCACAGCTTAAAGGCCATTAACAGAGAGGATCAATATGCTAGGTCGTTCTAACTCTCACCTACAAGCGCTTGAGCAAGCAATTATCGCGGTTGTCACCATTGATCACCACAATAACATCACTTTCTTTAATCAGGCAGCAGAGGACATTTGGGGATATTCAGCAAGCGAGGTGAAAGGAAAGAACGTAGCAATGCTGATCCCCACCGAGTTACAAGCCAACCACGACAGCTACGTTAACCGACACAGATCTGGGGGAGAAGATCGCATCGTCGGGCGTTCTCGTGAAGTGCAGCTCAGACGAAAAGACGGCTCATTGACTTGGGTGCAACTGTCTTTATCCAAGATACGCGTCTCTGGCAAAATTCATTACACGGCATTTGTTCGTGATGTTACCGCTGAACGAGATGCGCGAGAGATGATGACCCAAACCCTCGAACAAGCGCTTGATGCTGTGGTGTGTATTGATGAAAACAATTGTATTACCTTTTATAACAAAGCGGCCGAGCAGCTGTGGGGATACAGCAAAGAAGATGTTCATGGCAAGAACGTTAAAATGTTGGTGCCTCATGCAATCCAAGCCAACCATGATGACTATGTAAATCGCAACCGAAAGACCGGCGAAGATAGAATTGTTGGCACCAGTAGAGAAGTCGAGATCGAACATAAGGATGGTCATCGACTCTGGGGGCAGCTCTCATTATCGAAGGTACATCTTGGTAATCGAACACTTTATACTGCCTTTGTAAAAGATGTCACTGAGACTGTGCAACGCCGGGAAGAAATGCAGTTATTGTCCATGGTGGCAAACGAAACCGATAATGCGGTTATAGTCACTAACCCACAAGGAGAAGTGGTTTATGTAAACCGTGGTTTTGAGCGGATGTCAGGGTATAGCTTAGATGAGATGAGAGGCAAAAAGCCTGGTCATATTCTTCAAGGAGCAGATACCAGTCCTGAAACCGTGCAAAACATTCGTGATCATCTTGCCCGCTATGAGCCCTTCTATGATGAGATTCTAAATTATACTAAAGATGGGCAGCCTTACTGGATATCGCTTTCTATCAACCCTATTTGGGACGACAACCACCATATTACGCACTATATCTCTGTGCAGGCCAATATTACTCAGGTAAAACAAACCTACTTAGATTTCACCCGTAAATTAGATGCTATCAGCGGCGCATTAGTTATTATGGAAATTTGCCCCGACGGTAAGCTTGATTCCATAAACTCTCTATTTGAAGACGCCTTGAAAAATATCGGTACGCGATGCGAAGACGCCTCCCATGACATCTACCATAAAATCACGCACGAATTAAAAGAAAGTATCGATAAACAAGGCCATGCCTCCACCCTCATTGAGTTTAATGGAAAAGGGGAGCAACTCGCAATTGATGCGAGGATTTGTGTACTCAAAGATTTTTCCGGCAATATACTTAATTATGTCATGTTTGGTATTGATATCAGTGCTCGACGTAAAACCGTGGCAAAAACGCAAACATCAATGCAGTCCGTTTCTCAGTCAAGCCAGGAAGTGATGAAAATTATCGATACTATCAACAACATTTCCGAGCGCACCAACCTTCTGGCACTGAACGCAGCGATCGAGGCCGCTCGTGCCGGTGATTTGGGGCGTGGTTTTGCGGTGGTCGCCGATGAGGTTCGCCAATTAGCTCAAGTCTCTCACCAGTCGAGCAAACAAATTAGCGAGTTGGTGGAAAGTACGGTTCAAAGCATTGATGAGCTTGCGGTTTTATTGAACGACATTGAAAGCTAGAGCGTCAATAAGCGCGAGATAAAAACACTCGCGCTTTTTCTTTTTATACGTTGGCCAAAGTCATGACCATTAAAACGACTGGGCTACAGCCAACTGCTCTAAAGGCGCCGGATAGCCTAGATAGAAACCCTGCACGTGTTGACAATCAAGCTGCTTTAACAGCATAAGTTGAGTGTGGGTCTCTACCCCTTCAGCTACCACGTTAATATCCAGTCGTTTAGCGATATCGATAATGCCAGCGGTGATCGCTTTGGCGCGACTATCGGTTTCCATCGCTTGAATAAAACTACGATCAATCTTAATTTCATCGACGTTGATCCGGTTAAACATACCTAACGAGGTATAGCCGACCCCAAAATCATCAATCGAAAAGGTGACGCCATGGCGTTTAAGCGTGTCAACCACTCGCGCGCACTCAATAATGTCATCTAATGCGGCAGTTTCTGTGATCTCCAGGCAAAGATAACGAGCGAATTCAGGGTTGGACTGCAAATAGGTATCGATACGTGCTATCGCGTCCACACTGTTAAATTCAACCGCAGAGATATTGACCGATACCCGTTTAACCATATTACCTAGCAGCTGACTTTCATTCAGTTGTTTGGTGGCTTTTTCTAACACCAGTGCCGTTAAATCCTCGCAAAAATGCTGCTCTTCAGCGAGAGGAATGAACACACTCGGGGGTATATTGCCATATTGATCATGTGTCCATCTTGCCAATACTTCTAAACCACTTAATTGGCCAGAAACCACGTGGTATTGAGGCTGGAAAACAACATCGATTTTATTGGTATCAATCGCCTGCTTAAGATCATTAACCAGGTTTTGCCGCTTTTTAGCCTCTTCTGTTAGATGGATATCGTGATATGCAACGGCATTTTTATACTTCTTCGCTTCGTTCAATGCGCGTGTCGCCGCTGTCATTAAAGCCGTGGTGTCTTCGCCATCCGAGTCAAACACCGCCACGCCTACCGAACAGGTAATGTCTCTATCGTATCGTTGCAAAAACTGGTTACACTGACGATGTAACTTGTCAATGTATGGCGTCATTTCGCAAACATCGGACAACGTCAACAAACATGCAAATCTATCGGCGTGCACTCTCGAGGTTAGGTTTTCAGGCACGGTGGGCGTATCTATTTTACGCGCCACCCCCATCAGCAGTTGATTGGTGCGATCAAAGCCCAGCTTATTGGTTACCGACGTGTAGTTATCAATGTCGAGTACAAACAACATATAGCACGACTCAGCATTAGCACGCTGCAGTAATGTATCAGCGCGACGAATGAATACGGAGGGACTATGAAGCCCGGTAACCGTATCGATGTCACTCGCTCGCTCTAAATCACGATTATTTTTCTGTGCTAACCCCCAAAGTAACACTGAGGTAATAACGACAAACAGGTGCCCCTTGAACGACTGTGCCCAAGTATACATTTCAAGATTATCGGACAGCACGTTAACCAATTTATCGGAAAACAGTATCCACAACGAAGCAAAAAAGAAGTAAGTTAATGCTAATTTTAGTGCGTAGTACGCTGTTTTCTTCATTAAAAGCCTTTTTTATCTCTTAACACTGCTCAGTTTCTCCTCTTTGACACCTACGGCTGTGATATTCGTCGAGTATAACAGCTCTATCGCTTCACAGCTTCAAGCTATTGAATCAAATAAGTATAATTTGCCCAGTGTTGCTCAGATAACCAAAATGCAGAGAGCGTAACCTACCGACTCTATGATTGCACCTTCGGTTTTTACTGACTAAGACGGTGCGTATTGCTCAGTCTAGCTTAAATTAGATTGGAGCAACGATTAACACAGGTCAACACGTCCAACAAGCAAATAAAACACCCAACCCTAAATTAGTATTGACTTATAAATGTATTCAAGTATGCTGCCCTTCTCCTTTAGCCGTAACGTTTTTTGACTCACTGAGAGGAAAATCATGACGTTTCAAATCCCATGGGATGCCTTGTTTGGTGGCATGCTGGTTGGCACTGCCTGTCTCGCACTTTTAGCACTCAATGGCCGTATTGCCGGGATCAGCGGTATTGTGTCAGGCGCGTTATCATCACACGGCCGTGAAGCTCAATGGCGAGGTCTGTTTTTGCTGGGTATGGTCAGTGCGGGGGTCTTCATGCCATTTATCGGTTTTGAACTACCCAACTACACAAGCCTTGCGCCTGCACTCACACCTATGGTTGCCGTACTCGCGGGGTTGCTGGTCGGGATAGGCACTAAATTAGGTAACGGCTGTACCAGTGGTCATGGCATTTGTGGCATGGGTCGCTTATCGAAACGGTCAATCGTGGCAACGCTCACTTTTATGGGTGCTGCCTTTGTCACTGTTTTTGTTCGTTTACACCTTTAAGGACGTTTATCGCTTATGTTTCGCCTTGTTGCTCTACTCTCTGGCTTTATCTTCGGTGTGGGTATGATGGTGTCAGGCATGGTCAATCCCGCGAAGGTGATTGGCTTTCTGGATGTATTCGGCCAGTGGGATCCCAGCCTTGCGTTTGTGATGGGCGGTGCGCTGTTGGTCTTTGTTCCCGGCTACTTTTTGGCCGTACGTCGGCAGAAAAAACCCGTACTGGCCGATCAATTTTGTCTACCCAAGACGCAAACGCTTGATAAAAAACTCATCGGCGGCGCATTACTCTTTGGCACCGGCTGGGGACTCGCCGGACTTTGCCCAGGACCGGCGATCACGGCTATTGGCTCCGGCGCACTACCGATCGGTCTATTTGTGATTAGCATGCTAGTCGGGATGCGCGTCATAACCTATCTTCAGCAAACACGAATACCGTCACCAGTAAAAACTTAAATAGACTCATGCGAGATGATGCGCCCTGATATCCGCTTTAGACAGGGCGCCAAAGTTTAGCGCTAAGTAGCGAGACGTTGAACTGTATCAGAGACCTCTTCAGCTCCGGCATAAATATCACGCATGACAGTTTCCGCTGAGGCAATTTTTTCTCGGCTCTGCTCCGATTCTACTGCCACTTCTTCCATCGACTCACTCACACCATGGGTCAATTTTCTATTTTCATCGACAACATTGGCGATTTGTGTTGTCGATTCACTGGTGCGTTTGGCTAAACTTCTCACTTCATCAGCTACCACAGCAAATCCTCTGCCCATCTCGCCGGCACGTGCGGCTTCAATAGCAGCATTTAAAGCAAGTAAATTGGTTTGTTCAGCGATTTGATTAATCGTGGTCACAATCTCTTCAATGCTCTGTGCGTGCTCAGTCAGTTGGTGGAGTTGCTCAGCCGTTGATTGCATTTTCTCAGTGACATGGCTAGTGATATCGACCGCTTCTTTGAGCAAAGCACTACCATCCTCAACATGTTGAAGTGTCGCGGCTGACGAATGGTGGGCGAGTTCAGCGGCTTGAGAGACTGCATGGCTTTTCTGCACACGTGCAGTGATGTTGGAAGCAAATTTCACGATCTTTTCAACACGCCCACTATCACCGAATATGGGGTTATAAGTGGCTTCTAACCAGATTTCATTGCCCAATTTGTCACGCCGTTGATATTGTCCACCCTTAAATTGTCCATCTTCCAGTTCTGCCCAAAAGTTCGGATTTTGCTCATAAAAGTCAGCGTCGCAGAATATACGATGATGCTGCCCTACAATGTCATCTAACTCATATCCCACTGTGGCTAAAAAATTGTCGTTAGCATGGATAATGTTGCCTTGGGGGGTAAAAATGATGGCCGCCATGGAACGGTCGAGCGCCATAAACAACGCCTCTTTTTTGGCTTTTTCTTGGTGGACTCGCGTCACATCGGACGCGATTTTGCGAACTTTAACCACTCGTCCGGTTTTATCTTTAACTGGAAAATAAGACGCATCCATCCAAATTTCGTTACCATTTTTGTGCCGGCGTCGAAAAACGCCCTTCTGTCTTTCGCCCTGACCGAGACGCATCCAAAAATCGCGGTATTCTTGGGACTCTGTCGTTTCAGGAAAACATACTGCCGAGTGGTGCTGTCCAACCACTTCATTACTCTCGTAACCAATAATATCAAGTAATAGTTGATTGCAACTGAGCACAATTCCATCAGGAGAGAAGGTGATGGTGGCAACACCTTCTATGATGGCATCAAGCTCGATTTCTAGTTGTTCTCTGTTTGTCTCGCTTTCGGTAAGTAGGCGTCTAGTTTGATTAAACATCATGGTGGCTCCCCCGTTAACTCTAGGACCATATCGTTACTTTTTATGCTTCTTTACTTCAGTGGCTAGCCAATCCACAAGAACATTTTAAAGTATGTGAACTACGTTATTAGTCGCGTAATATCAGTAAAGCGTAGAGCATCATTATTTATCCGATAATCAGGCGTATTAATTAATAAGCATTAGAAGAATGAAAAATGTAACAAAAAATATATTACCATTAATAACAAAGAGTTAATTACCATCTGGCTTGTATTAAAAGACTTCATAATCGCCTAGAAAACCATCTACTTTTCCGTTTATTGCATTGTCCCTCATACTAAGTAATTTTTTCTCATCATTACGACCTAGATCTTTTAGCTAGAACGGTTAAGAAAACAACCCAGACGATAAATAGCGATCGCCGCGATCGCAAATAATGGCTACCACCACAGAGTCGGGTTCAGCTTTGGCAACTTGCAGTGCCGCATATACGGCCCCGCCAGAGCTCACCCCCGCACAAATCCCCTCTTCTCGCGCTAATGTTCGCGCCGTTTCTTTGGCGTCTTGCTCAGAAATATCCATCACCTCATCGATATGCTCGTCGGTATAAATGCCGGGTAAGTACTCAGCGGGCCAGCGCCGGATCCCAGGGATGGCACTGCCCTCTGTCGGCTGTAAGCCAATGGTTTTTATCGCGGGGTTTTGCGTTTTTAGGTACTTTGATGTGCCCACAATGGTGCCTGTGGTGCCCATGCTGGCAATAAAGTGGGTGATTTTTTGTTGGCTTTGCTGCCAAATTTCAGGCCCTGTACCGGTCACATGAGCCTGAAAGTTATCCGGATTATTGAACTGATCCAACACTTTGCCCTTGCCCTGTGATTGCATGGATAACGCCAAATCACGCGCACCTTCCATTCCCGACGCTTTAGAGACGAGAATCAACTCACTGCCATAGGCACGCATCGCATCTTTGCGCTCCTGGGTAGCATTTTCAGGCATGATTAAAATCAGACGATAGCCTTTAATCGCCGCCGCCATTGCTAGCGCTATCCCGGTGTTGCCACTGGTCGCTTCAATCAAGGTATCGCCCGGTTGGATATCTCCCCGCGCTTCGGCCTGCACAATCATGTTCAGCGCGGGCCTATCTTTGACCGAACCGGCCGGGTTATTGCCTTCAAGTTTAACCAAAACAGTACTCCCCGTATCAGCGCCTAGACGCTGCAAACGTACCAAGGGTGTTTGTCCTACGTAGTCTTCAAGCGTTGGGAAATCAGTCACGTCTCTTACCTCTGCCTATCTTTTTCACTGGCGTCATGCCATGGGGCACTGTCTATAAACGCCATGTTACAAGGGTTTATCACTGGCACGCAGATAAATTGTCACTAACATATACAAAATGGTTATAGTAAAACTGTTTTTTATTCCTAATGATTGCTTTTATTCTGTGACTTATAGCGACTTCTTTTGTTGAACAAGCATCAACCGGTCATTAAGGAACATTACAATGAAGGTATTCAAAACGCTGGCTCTGTCGGCCCTACTTGCCACCAGCAGCGCACAGGTATTCGCCGCTGAACAAACACTGTTGAACTCTTCTTATGATATCGCAAGGGAGCTTTTTGCCGACTACAACCCACTATTCGCAGAGCACTGGCAAGAAAAAACCGGCGACTCCGTAACGATTAAGCAATCCCATGGCGGTTCATCGGCGCAAGCGCGCGCAATTATGCAAGGGCTGCAAGCGGATGTCGTCACCTTTAACCAAGTCACTGATGTGCAGGTACTGCACGATCGTGGCAAACTGATCGATGCCAATTGGAAAGACAACTTCCCCAATAGCAGCTCGCCCTATTATTCCACCACCGCCTTTTTGGTGCGTAAGGGCAATCCCAAAAATATTGAAAACTGGGACGACCTTGCCAAAGACGATGTCGCATCGGTCTTTCCTAACCCAAAAACCTCAGGCAATGCGCGCTATACCTATTTAGCCGCGCTCGGTTATGCGCAAAAAACGTTTGGCAAAGACAACACTGAACAGCAAGATGCGTTTTTGAAGCAGTTACTCGCCAATGTGGCCGTATTTGATACCGGCGGCCGTGGCGCAACCACCTCATTTGTTGAACGTGGCATTGGCGATGTCTTAGTCACCTTCGAATCAGAGGTGAATAACATCCGCCAACAATATGGCAGTGATGATTACGATATCGTGGTGCCTAAAACCTCGATCCTGGCTGAATTCCCCGTTGCCGTGGTAAAGCGAAATGCTAAACGCAATGGCACCACTGAACTGGCGACAGAGTATTTGTCTTATCTTTACAGTGAAAAAGCGCAGCGCTTACTGGCTAACTTTAATTACCGCGTTCATCACCAAGCCGTCGCAGACGAGTATGCCGATCGCTTCCCTCAGGTTGAATTACTGACGGTAGAAGAGATTTCAGGTAGCTGGGATAAGGCGATGAAAACCCACTTTGCTAGTGGCGGAAAGCTAGACCAGCTCCAGCGCCGCTAATTGCTATTACGACTTAAATCGAGACGTTATGCCATCGTTATCGCATCAACGCCAATCTATGCCACGGGGAGTGCGTCATCAGCGCGTACTCCCAGGGTTTGGTATCAGTCTGGGCGTATCGCTATTGTTTATTAGCCTGATTTTACTACTGCCAGCCAGTGGTTTAATCATGCAAACCAGTCAAATGACTTGGCAGGAATATTGGTTTGCCATCTCAGACCCACGTATTGTCGCCAGTTATAAAGTCACGGCCGGCGCGGCGCTTATCGCTTCCTTATTTAATGGTGCGATTGGACTGCTCTTTGCGTGGGTGTTGGTGCGGTACGATTTTACGGGTAAACGCTTTATTGACGCGTTGGTGGATTTGCCTTTCGCACTGCCCACCGCAGTCGCCGGTGTCACCCTCGCTACCTTGTATGCCGATAATGGCTGGATAGGTAGCGTGCTCGCGAACCTCGGTATACAAGTGGCTTATACGCCGATAGGCATTATGATTGCGATGATGTTTACCAGCTTGCCGTTTGTCGTGCGCACCGTACAGCCCGTACTGGAAGAAATTTCTCAAGAGGAAGAAGAAGCTGGCACCTTATTAGGCGCAAGCGATTTTGCCGTGTTTTGGCGCGTTATCCTGCCGACCATCAAACCCGCTTTATTAGTAGGTATCGCCTTATCTTTTACGCGCAGTCTTGGCGAATTTGGGGCCGTGATTTTTATTGCGGGCAATACGCCTTACGTCAGCGAGATCACCTCATTGATGATTTTTGTCCGTTTGCAAGAGTTTAATTTCCCAGCGGCAAGTGCGATTGCCTCAGTGATTTTGATGGCATCATTGTCGTTACTGTTTGCGATCAACCTATGGCAAGGTCGCTACTTAAAACGTATTCACGGTCGCTAAGGATAGCTTTATGACTCCCCACACTGCCCGAATCGGTGATTCTGTTTGGATCAAACGTAGTTTGATTGGCTTAATGCTGATACTGGTTGCGCTCGTGTTGGTGCTTCCCTTATTGAGCATTTTTTCTATTGCATTTTCTGACGGTATTGGTACCTATTTTGAGCACCTTCTTGCCCCCGATACACGCCATGCGATTGGGTTAACGCTATTGGTTGCCGTTATCACGGTGCCGGTTAACTTAGTGTTTGGTGTCATGCTCGCATGGGCGGTAACTCGGTTTCAGTTCCCAGGCCGAAAACTGGTCACCACCTTGATTGATATTCCCTTCGCGGTATCACCTGTGGTCGCTGGTCTACTCTATTTGCTGCTGTACGGTAGTAACGGCTGGCTAGGCGCGTGGTTGTTTGAGCATGATTTACAAGTGATGTTTGCACTGCCTGGCATTGTTTTAGTCACCCTTTTTGTCACCTGCCCCTTTGTTGCTCGCGAGCTTATTCCGCTGATGCAACAGCAAGGACACGCCGAAGAAGAAGCGGCGGTGATTTTAGGGGCGTCTTGGTGGCAACTGTTTCGACGCGTCACCTTACCGAACATCAAGTGGGCCCTGATATACGGGGTGATCTTGACCAATGCCCGGGCCATCGGTGAGTTTGGCGCGGTGGCAGTGGTGTCAGGTAGCATTCGTGGCCAAACCAATACCTTGCCTTTGCAAGTGCAGCTTCTGTATGAAGACTATCAAACCCAAGCCGCGTTCGCTTGTGCCTCTTTGCTTGCCTTTATGGCATTGGCAACGTTAGCGCTCAAAGCCTTAGTAGAGTGGCGTCAGCAACGCGCACAGACAAACATAACGCCGCTTGATGAGCACATGGCGTCAACACCAGCCCAATTTATCCCACAAACGACCCAGAGTGAGCAGTAACATAATGCAAATTCAATTAAACAATATCACCAAACACTTTGGCCAGTTTCAGGCACTTTCGCCGCTATCTCTCACCATAGAAAAGGGTGAAATGATGGGGTTACTTGGACCATCAGGTTCGGGAAAAACCACGTTACTGCGGATTATTGCGGGGTTAGAAAACAGCAATAGTGGCCAAATCCATTTTGGCGAACGCGATGTCACCCGGGTGCATGTTCGCGATCGACGCGTTGGCTTTGTCTTTCAAAACTACGCTTTGTTTAAGCACATGACAGTCGCTGAAAACATTGCGTTCGGCTTACAAGTCATGCCGCGGCGCGAGCGCCCTTCAGCGGCCGCCATCACTCAACGAGTTAACGAGCTGCTCGAGGTGGTCCAGCTTGGTCATCTTCGCCAGCGTTATCCCGAACAATTATCGGGCGGACAAAAACAACGTATCGCTCTGGCACGTGCACTCGCGACGCAACCAGAAATTTTACTTTTGGATGAACCGTTTGGGGCATTAGATGCGCAAGTACGTAAAGAACTACGACAATGGTTACGACGCCTACATGATGAAATGGCATTCACTAGCGTGTTCGTCACTCACGATCAAGATGAAGCGCTGGAGCTATCCGATCGGGTGGTGGTGATGAGTAACGGGCAAATTGAACAAGTCGATAGCCCGGTTGATCTGTATGCTTCGCCGAAGAGTCGATTTGTGTTTGATTTTTTGGGGAACGTGAATGTCTTTTCCGGCCAATTTCAGCAAGGGGTATGGAAAAATGGTAACGCCTTTATCGAACCCGCCCTCAATGCGCAGACCAAACAATCCGGCGATTTGTATGTACGCAGCCATGAACTGACCATCACCGATAAACCGAACAGCCAGGTATCGCTGCCCATGCGCGTGGTATCAGTCAACCCTGTCGGCGCCGAGGTACGCGTATCACTGGCACCACAAGGTTGGGAAAGTGATCAATTGTGGGAGGCCACCCTAACTCATCATGCTTGGCAAGCCGCATCGTATCAAAAGGGCGATACCGTTTATGCCATGCCACATATTGGTTATTTCTTTAACCATGACGATACAGCCCCCCACCGCTTACAATGGCCATTCTTGGCGGCAGATAGCTTGGTGTATGATATTTAAATAACATTTTATGTGGCGTTGACCCTATCCTTCTCAACGAAAAAAGACAGCAGGTGTCATCACCCAAACACCTGCTAGTTATCGCTTAGCATATAACTGGGTGAGTTCTACCCCGCCGCGCCATCTGTGTGTGCTTGGTGATATTTAACAATGATCTTTCTAACACTTACCTTGTTTGGCATGCCCAGGCGGGCAAAACTTTCCAGACGATCGCGTCTCACTATCTTTTGAGTTCACTTTCACCTCTACATTATCAAGCTCGCCTTCTACACGGGTCAGCTGACAGCCTGATACCAGAGCAACAGTTAATAGCATTAACATCACATGTTTCAATTTTGGTACTCCACATAATCGAATAAATGTGAGGCTATCAACTACTATCTGACCTTGTGTTAATCCAATGACAAAATCATTAATAACCGCCACATTTTTCTATTGGTCATTTACTCACCAAGCTCTACCTTGGCTTATCAAAAAGCTGGACGTCACCGGTGATAACCACAACAATTTGCTCATCACCTACCCGCGCAATATTTAAACGGTACAGATACAGATTAAGGAGGCCCATGACCAACCCATCTAGCACAAAGTTTGCGGTACTTGGCGCCGCTCTGAATGGGATGAAGAAGTGATCGAGGACTCCGGTCTACAAGCGGCGTATGACCACCAACTGCATGATGATGAGGGCGAGCCCTATCGCGGGATAGAAATAGAAGAAAAGACCAAAACAGCCGAAGCAGAGCGCATAGATGAAAACTAATTACAAAAATGTTATTTAGTACAGATATAAAGTTTAAACTTGATCACATTTCAAACACAAACTATGCTTTGTACATACTGATATGTAATTTAGTTACACATAAGGAGCGTGCTATGTTATCAGCCATTAAGGAACTGTTTACCCCTCACAAAGACTATGCAGGTCGACACATTGATGCTGTTATCGACCGGTTAGCGGCGCAAACAGGGACAGAAGCCCATGCTTGGTCTTATCTCCGAGAGCAAGCTGTGTATGAGAATACATTAAACGGCACGCGTATTTACCCGCATGAGCTGAGAAAGAACGCGGCCTAGAACATACACTCAGGATACCAGCAGATTTTACGTCGTGTGGATGTGGGGTTCGTGCTAGACTCCACGCCATTCAGTGTCTCCACCCTTTTTATGGGTGGGCGCGCATTCATTGTTTGTTGAGTTTGCCATGCCATTTAAAAAACTGGGGTTAAGCGCCCCGCTTTGCCAAGCCATTGCCCAACGCGGCTATACCATCCCCACGCCAATTCAAGCCAAAGCCATTCCGATCATCCAACAAGGCCATGATCTGATTGCCGCGGCACAAACAGGTACCGGGAAAACCTCAAGTTTTATCTGGCCCATTATCGATAAGTTGTGTGCCGGTGAAGCGGGACGCAAAAAGCGCGCTCGCGCATTGGTGATTGCTCCAACAAGAGAGTTGGCCTTGCAAGTCGCCGAAAGCGCCCGCCAAGATACGCAGTTTACCGCGCTTAGAACCTTGGCGATGGTTGGCGGTATGGACGAGCAGGCACAAAAGCAAGCCTTGATCGACGGCGTCGACATTTTGGTCGCTACGCCGGGACGGTTGCGTGATTTACTCAGCCAACGTGCCGTCTATCTAGATGAAGTAGAAGTGCTGGTGCTGGATGAAGCCGATCGAATGCTCGATATGGGCTTTATTGATGCGATTCAGAATATTCTCGACCGATTGCCGGCAAGCACGCAGTGTCTGCTGTTTTCTGCCACCTTGTCTAATAAAGTGCGCGATCTAGCCAAAGCGACCATTGGCGATGAAGGCAAAGAAATCAGCATTGCCGCACGAGATGCCTCGAAAGACAACATTACTCAGTGGTGTATTCCAGTCGATAAAGACAAGAAGTCCGCACTGCTTAGCCATTTGATCAAAGAGAATGGTTGGGCACAGGCATTAATTTTTATCGAAACCAAACATGGCGCCGCCAAACTCGCCACCCAGCTGGAAAAACGTGGCATTGCCGCTGAAGCGTTTCACAGTGGACGCAGCCAAGCCGCGCGGACCCAATTGCTGGAAGACTTTAAAAACGGTGACATCCAATTTTTAATTGCAACCGGTGTCGCCGCACGCGGCATTGATATTGAGTCGCTTGAGCGCGTAGTCAATTACGATCTACCCTTCCCAGCCGACGAGTACGTTCACCGGATTGGCCGTACTGGCCGTGCCAGTGCTCAAGGCGAAGCGATTTCATTGGTCTCAAAAGACAACACCAAAAATTTGCGTATGATTGAAGCACGTCTCGGGCACCAACTTGAACGTCGCATCATCGAAGGCTTTGAGCCTAAAAAGCCAGTGCCGCTGACTGCACCCAAATAAATGGTACGCATACAATGATCGCAATAAAAACGGCGAGCCTGGTGCTCGCCGTTTTTGTTTGCTTTATGCCTGAGTCAGTGTTTGCCACAGCGCCTGCCATGCGTCTGGGCGGCGATAGTATTGGCTCACTGTGATGACTTGCCATTGACCGTTTTGCTCCACCAGCATGGATGGAAAACCGCGTAAGCCATGCGCTGCCATCAATTGACGGGTTTGATTCACCGCAGGCATCACGTCATTTTCGGCGCGATTCATCGCCTGTTGCCAAGCCTCTGCCGCTATCCCCATCTCACTGGCAAGCTCTGCGAGCGTGTCAGCGTCATAGACGGAGCGACCTTGCTGATAATGGCCCCGCTGAATGCGTTTCAGCATCTCCTCGCCCTGACCATCAAGCTGCTGAGCAGCGAGTATCGCTTGCGCGGTCATAAAGGAGTCCAAAACGACCGGCTGGTCGCTTGCCACGCGGTCAAGATAGGCTTGACCAAATGTCTGTCCGGTTTGATCAGCAATGGTCTGATCTGCCGCCAAAATGTGTTGACGAAAGCTGTCTTCAATCGGCGCACGCTCTCGCATACCACCCGGATGAAGTTGCAGGTTGATGTCAGGGTTGTTACTTAGGCTTTCAATCAAGGTGGCGGCGCCGAAGCACCAGCCACACATTGGGTCAAATATATAGTGGACGTTTACCATTCCATCTCTCCCATGTGCACTTTCGCACCAATTTCCAAAGCCATCGGCAAACCCGCTTCCGGATATTTCGCTTGCAGGTTTTTTATCAGCTCAGCACTGTCTTTGCTTTTGGCTTTCGCCTCGGCAAAGTCTTGCAAATACTGCTGGGCAAAGGTGATGGTATCAGCGTTTAGTGCCGTGCCTGCTTTCATATGGCCTGGGATCACCACTTCAGGTTTCAGTGCTGCCATTTCTTCTAGTTGTGCGGCCCAACCTTCACGTGCTTGGTCAGATTGTGCGTCTGCCATCCACAGGTGAACATTGCCATACACGGCGACGTTACCCAGGATCGCCTTGTTGGCTGGGATCCAAAGATACGGACGGTGAGCCAACTCGCCTTTCGCGCCGCGAATTTCAATCTTACGGCCGTCCAGTGTCAATGATGAACGGGTATAAGCTGCGGGCACCACGGGATTTTGCGGGGCATTGTCACCCATTTTTGGGGTCCAAAATGCCATTTTTCCGTCTAGTTTTTCTGCAATGGTGGCGCGCACAGCCGGTGTGGTGATCACTCTTGCGTCAGGGAACATGCCGTGCAGCACTTCCGCACCAAAGTAGTAATCAGGGTCGGCTTGGCTGATAAAGATGGTGGTCAGCGCTTTGCCGGAGTCCAGTACTTTGGCGGCAATGCGAAGCGCATCTGCTTTAGTAAAGCCAGTATCAACCACCATGGCTTCGGTTTCGCCGTACACCAAGGTTGAGTTTACGTGGAAGCTATTACCATCCGCGTTATACACGTCTAGGTTCAAGGGTTCAGCATTATTTGCTGCCATTGCGCTACCGGTCAGTAATAAAGAGGCGGCTAGGGTTTTTATCAATTTCATCGTCGTGCTCCGTTGTTTTGCATTCGGTGTTGAGATGCTGCGCAGTTTACGGGCTCGACTTGTTCGAATATATAGCTAATAATTTACATCATTATTTCATAATTCGAGCATATAAACTGATCGTACCGTGTTACGAACGGCTAGCTCTTAAGCAAAGATGAGATTGACATGGACACACTGACTGCCGCTCGCGTATTGATTGATGTTGCCCTTACACAAAGTTTTACCGCCACGGCCGAGCGTCTTGAGATGTCGCGCCCCATGGTGACTCGCCATGTCGAAGCGCTAGAAGACTGGTTAGGCGTGCGCTTATTACAGCGCACTACGCGCAAAGTATCGTTAACCTCCGCCGGCGAACAAAGCTTGCCACAACTGGAACAATGGGTTGAGCAAGCCAATGTCCTGACACAGCAATGGCAGCAAGAGGCGGGCTTAACTGGCAAAGTGCGGGTGGCGACCAGTATGTCGTTTGGTTTTGCGCAATTAATCCCCGCGGTAAAGCCCTTTATGGCCGCTCACCCCGGCGTCGATGTGGATATTGAAGTACAGGATAAGGCGATCGATTTGATTGCGGAACGGATTGATATTGCCATCCGTATTGCGTCCAACCCCGACCCTTCCTTAATTGGTCGCCCGATCGCCGCGTGTGATTCCGTCTTGGTGGCGGCACCGGATTATTTAGCCGCCCATGCACCAATCCGCTCACCAGACGATCTCACCGCGCATAGCTGCCTCAGTTACAAACAATTTGATCGGCCAATTTGGCATTTAGACAAAGGTGAGGAACACGCCGCAGTTGAGGTGCAAGGTAAGCTGTCTGCCAACGAGGCGACAACCTTACTCAGTGCCGCCATTCAGGGAATGGGCGTGAGCATGCAGCCAGTTTATTTGGCGCATAGTGCCATTGCGCGAGGTCAGCTGGAAGTCGTGCTCCCCGATTGGCAACCCAAAGCGATGGATATCTACGCCTTATACCCGTCACGTCGCAACCAACCACCGGCGGTGCGTGCGTTGCTGGATGCGCTGATTGCCCACTTCGCAGATAGCAAGTGGGCACCGGTTGCTATTTAGCCAGCAGAAAAGTTAAGTGAGAAAAGCTATTTAGTAAGAGAATAAGCGCGCCGGCTTAATCAGACGATTTTGCTTGCGCAGCATGATAACGCTGAGCTTTAACCAGCCATTTATCAAGTTGGTTGGCAAAGGCTTGTTTTTGCTGCGGGCCAAGCGGTGCGGGCCCGCCTGTGTGCACGCCGCTACTACGCATGGTTTCCATAAAATCACGGATATTGAGTCGGGCACGGATGTTTTCTTTGGTGAGCAATTCACCGCGGGTGTTAATTACCGTGACGCCTTTTTCAATCACTTCATCCGCTAAGGGAATATCTTGGGTGATCACCAAATCCCCGGCGACGGCATCGGCAACAATTTGGTTGTCCGCCACATCAAAGCCCTTTTCTACCTGACGTGCGCTGGCATAGGGCGACGGCGGCAAACGAATAAATTGGTTGGCTACAAAGGTGGCTTGAATGTGCGTTCGGTGTGCCGCACGAACAATCATCTCGCGCATCGCGACCGGACAAGCGTCCGCATCTACCCATATTTGCATGCTGGCTCTCTTAGCTTTTGCGTCAATGCCTGCATTAAACCCCAATTCGCTACAAAATGAAACGTTAGCCCTGCGTCGTGACGGCGTTTAATACGGGCTTTACATCGCTTGACTACTCAGGCGCGCAGATATTAGTCTGCCTTGGCCGTCCGCTCTCAAACTGCGCTAACCAAGACGTTAAGCATGGCATCACGCCATCTGCAAACGCTGCATCGCCTTGCCACCAAATACGGGCCAGTGTTAACCAGCGGTGATGCTCACTGTGCGCGTTGGCGATATTGTCGGTGCGCAGTAGGCTGTGATCGGCATGTTCAAACACACGCACGTGATAAAAAGGCAGCGGCGCGTTAGCAAGCCGTTGATGATAGGTTGAAGCGGTCTTATCCGAGTCGACATAAGCATCCCGCGCACCAAATAACGCTAACATGGGCACGTCGAGATCGATTAAATCATTGGTCACATCCGAGGCCCAATTACGTTGTACAAATTGCCAAAAGGCCTCGCTCATGGGCGCTTTCTCATTCTGATTTACGTGGTCTAGGTACTGTTGATACGACGCGCCGGATTGGATCAAAGCATCCACTTTCGCCTCGGCAGCTTGCTTTGTCGCACTACCTGACTCACTGTATCCGGTGGCTAATCGTCGTTGACGTCCAGAATACTGGGATTGCGCCATCCAGTTGACTGCACCGCCTACACTGATTAAAAAGTCGATATCTTCCACTTGGTGCGCCACCTTAGGGATCACCCAACCGGCTTGGCTAAAGCCCATCAACCCCAGCTTGCCATCCTTTAGCCCCAAAGCTTGGCGCAAATAGCGAATCGCCACGGCGACTTCATCGGCGCGATCTTGCATCGATTGCGACCGCCAATCCCCGCTGGAATCCCCCACGCCCGGCTTATGCCAAGACATTGCACACCACCCATTCGCCGCTAACACTCGCCAAAGTGGGAGGTAATAACCAAACGCATCGATCGGCACATCACCTGAGCCATGCACAAACACCACACACTGATGCGGTGTTTCAGTACTTTCAGGTAAAATTAACTCACCCGTGAGCTGATTATCGCCTGCGTTAAACTGAATGGCTTGACGATACAGCCCCGCGTTTGGATCATCCATGGCTATCACCACAAAAACGCCTATCAGCATCAATGCTATCAAGCCTCGCTTTAGCCACTTCATCCCCTTTCTCCCTCCACCCAATTGCCGCTAAAAGGCGTATAAATAGCCGGTATTGAACGACCAAAGATCATCTCTATCAACAATCGGGCTGTCTGATACTTCATCGCCATAGTGGCGATAGCTCACCCCCAACAACAGATGATGCGCACGGCCAAGCGTGTAATAGAGATTGAGGTCGGATTGGAATTTGCAGGTTTGATCAGGTTGGTAAGTAGGTCGGCCAGCTTTGGTATCTTGCGCTGACACGCCGACATAATAACGACTCACCGCGCGACCCACACAAGTCAGTGACAATTGTGGGTCCACCACCCACTGGCCTTGCTCTATGGGAGCGCCATAGCGAGCCACTACTGCGCCACTGTTATGATTATCCGAGATATCATGATGGTAGCCGAGCTCAAAATAGCCCACCGATGTTACCCATCCCGTGGTTAGATTAGCGGTATACACCTTATCGAGGCTTTTCATATCCTTGAGGGTTTTACTGTCACCGCGGGTATGGTCGCCAAACACATCGTCGCCCACACCCGCCGACACATACCAGCTGTCGCCCTCGGCGAGATACACACCTAGGGTATCGTTACGATAAAAAAACCCCTCCCATTGCGCCTCAACCACCAACTCAATGTCTTGGTCATCTTCACCGTCTGTATAAATCGACGGCTCGGTATAGCCGACCAGACCGACGGTTAGATAATTATCCCCAGACACGCTGCCGGTTTGCGCGTGTCCTACCCAGGGCACCAAGATCAAAACGAAACAGATAAGTGTGACAAATAGATTCACCGGCTGTTCTCCATAATGACGAAATAGTAACTGAGAGTTCGCCCTTATCTTGAAACAACCGGTATTAAGAAAACCTTAAGACACTCCCGTCATTTTGTGCGCCGCTTCCCAATTGATCAGCGCCCTCGCCACCTGAGCGTCGCACTGAAATTCAAAATGCCAGTTAAGCTGACTGGCAATGCGTTCAACAAGCTGTAGACCTAGGCCAAATCCGATCTGATTCTCGTCCACGCCTGAATCAATAGGGTTGGCAATCGAAAACTGCCCATTGGTGATCTTAATCTCAATCACGCCGGATGCGCTGTAGGTGAGCGCATTGCGAATCAGGTTGGCGCTCGCAATACGCCATAACTCCCTCTCGATAGAGATGTAGTCGCTTTGATTATCGATATGAACGGTCACCTGCTTATGTGCCGCAAGATACGCTAGCTCATCTACCAAGGTTGCGCACAGCGAGCCAAGGTCGACCTTTGATTGGCGAATTTTGTCTGGATGTTGCCTTGCCAGCCAAAGCAGTGATTCAGACAGCGCCATCATATTAACGTTGGCACGCGAGGCACGCTGCAATGCCGGATAACTGGCATCCTTGTTATCGATACGCAGCGACAAAGTATCCAAGGATGCCTGCATGATCGCCAAGGGCGTGCGCAGTTCATGGCTGGCATGCTTTAAAAACTGCTGCTCCCGTTGGTTATACTCACGCACCTGTTGCAACGAGGCCATCAAGTGGTCGGCGATTTGGTTAACTTCACGTACCGAAAAGCGCACATCGATATCTTGATCCGGGTGTGTTTTTACCCGCGCTGACCATGCCACCAACTCTTTCAGTGGCTTTAATGCGTTGTTGAACAACAGCCCAATCACGGTGACAAGCACCAGCATAAAAGCGGCAATTAACACGCTGGCATCGGCCAAAGAGCGCTCGACAATCATGGCGGCTAATGCTTCGATTTTTTCTGCCGCTTCAAATTCGACTAGGTATAATCCTTGCGATAGATGCTGGTCGGAGTACAACAAATAACCATACTCACGCGCTCCACTAGAATTAATGCGCTGAATTTCAATCGGATCATCGGGTTGTATCGGCTCTGAGGAAAACAAATCACGCACCGATTTTGGGATAGACTGCCAATCTCGATACGCACTGACAGTGTCGCTTTGGGGTAATAGATAGTTAGGATCGGCGGTCAGCTTTTGCTCTAGTTTGATAGCATCGAGCCGCATGTAGTTTTTGCCTGCCTGACTGATTTGATAAAAACTAAACACGGTGACAAGTGCCAATAACCCGATAAAGATCGCCACCGCCATCAACACAAGCTGGCGGCGCGATTGTGCCGCGAGGCTTCGAACAGGACGTTGGCTCATACAGGCGGAGCCTCGGAAAGAGACAAACCAATGCCGACATGGGTGTGGATCAGCGTTTTTGTAAAGGGCTTATCAACTACTTTGCGCAAATGGTGAAGATGCACGTTAATGGTCCCTTGCCGGACATCCTCGCTGGCCCAAATCGCCTCTTCAATATCGCTTCTGGACACCACAGTGGGTGAGCGGCGCGCGAGTAGCAACAGAATGTTCCAACCGATAGGGGTCAGTTTAAGCGGCGTGTCACCGCGCGACGCGATATGCTCTTTGGGATAAATCGTCAGATCGGCAATGGTAATACATTCTCGCACCGGGTGATGACGCCGATGCAAGGCTTGTAAACGTGCGAGCAACAAAGGCATGGTGCAAGGTTTAACTACATAATCATCCACGCCGGCACGAAAGCCCTCAAGCTGGTCAGTGTCCGCGCCGCACGCGGTCAGCATTAACACCGGGGTATCAATGCCCTGCTCACGCAGCTCACGACAAACCGCCATACCCTGTGTTTTGGGCAGCATATTATCGAGTATCACACAATCAAACGTCTGCTGGCTGGCAAGCTGAACACCGGTTTCGCCGTTATAGGCAAAATCACAGTCGATATGATGCAGCTCTAAATATTCTGAAATCGCGAGGCTAAGATCGTGGTCATCTTCAATGATGAGTATTTTCATGCGGCGTGCTCTTGTATCCGTGTCGTTTTTAATCTACACGAATCCATTGGATAAAAAACACCCCTCTTAATGTCTCCCGATACAAAAAAAGCGCCCGCAGGCGCTTTCATCGAAAGACTATCATATGACTTACTTTAACAACGCCAATACCGCATTGACGCACGCTTCAGACGATACTGGGTTTTGCCCAGTGACTAGGTTACCATCGGTGACCACAAATGAGGTAAAATCATCCGCTTTTTCGTACATACCACCGTTTTCTTTGAGCATATCTTCCACTAAGAAAGGAACGATCTCGGTTAAGCCAACCGCGGCCTCTTCACCGTTGGTAAAGCCGGTGACTCGCTTGCCCTTTACTAACGGCTCGTCGCGATCTGAACGAGTATGGCGGAACACAGCCGGGCCATGACACACCGCACCGACAGGTTTGCCCTGGTAATAGAAGGTTTCGATCAATTGACGCGAGGTTGGATCTTCCGCCAAGTCCCACAATGGACCATGGCCGCCGGGATAGAAAATGGCGTCATATTCGTAAGCATTAATATCACTTAGCTTGACGGTATTATTAACCATGTCTTGTAGCTCAGCGTCCCCGTCAAAACGACGTGTTGAATCAGCCTGCGCATCTTCCGCCTCGCTATTCGGATCAATCGGTGCCTTGCCGCCTTTGGGACTGGCGACAACAATGCTTGCGCCGGCATCTTTAAACGCGTAATAAGGGGTCGTGAACTCTTCAAGCCAAAAGCCTGTCTGGTGACCCGTATCGCCCATGGCATCGTGGGATGTTAGCACCATCAAAATTTTATGTTGTTGCATCATCGCTCCTTCTTGTCACGCGTTTGGATGATATTTCATTCATTTACTCTGTATTGTCATTAGCTAGACTAACAGGCCGAAGAGGTAAACGTAATGGGTACCCGCTTAGATCAATACAATCAATTGACGGTTTATTTACTTTCCTAGTCTAACGCTGACCTAATACTAGCTCAGGAATGACAGCCTAACCTGCGCATTGCCTACAATAGTCTCATCCATTGCAGGCCATCGCCCGCACCGTTTCAGACTTAACATCGATACAATGAGGTCAACATGAAAAAAACATACCTACTCGCCCCTCTCGCACTCGTCGCCGTTTTAGTTGGCTGTGAACAACAAACAAACGACCCTCAAGAGGGAAAGTCGCAAGTCGAATCTAGCGTAGAAAACGCCCAAACTGCAGTAAAAGAAGGCACCGAACAAGCATTAGACAGTGCGGAAACGGCTATCGACAACGCTGAGGATACGGTTTATGAAATGGCCGATCACCACAACGCCAAAACCTCGTTGGACTGGGATGGTACCTACCAAGGCGTGATCCCTTGCGCCGATTGTGAAGGTATTGATACCACACTGACGCTTAACCAAGACAATACCTACGTTCTTAGCAAAACTTACTTGGGTAAACAGGGAGAAGCATTCAAGGAAGAAGGTTCTTTTTCCTGGGATCAAACAGGCAGCGTTGTGGTGCTTGAAGGCTTAACTGATAGCCCGAATCAATTCTTCGTGGCCGAAAACCAAGTTATTATGCAAGACATGAATGGCGAGACCATCAACGGCGATCTCGCTGATATGTACAAATTGAAAAAGCAGTAATGCGTCGAGCGCCTTATCGCTCACAACAAGCGGTAGGGCGTATTTTTTCTCCTTTAGCCCTAGAATGACGCGCTCTCGCTGTTTTTTCTATCTTAATGCCGCGATTCACTCTCTTTTCTCCCCCACTGTTCGCACAATTTGTCACTTTAAGTGACAAATTTGTTGCCAATAAAACTTGACGATATTTCACTCTATGGTTTAACACTTAAATAGAGGCGAAACAAAATCTTATCCGGTTGGTGGTAAAAGCTCATATAAGAGAGCTGGACGCGGCAACCTGACACTACCTAGATTAGGACTGCGCACCAAACGAAAGCCTTCTCCGTTTGTTCGATAACGTGACCGAAAAACGGCACCTTTCTGCACCGGTAATCGTGCTTGATCCAAGTTCAATTACCGGTCAGTAGTACGTTTTATAAGCACCACCGTCGTGGGATTGAACAGGAGTCAGCGTATGAGCGACGTTGTATTGAAGTTTTCATATGAAGAATACAGCGCCCGTTTAGCCAAGGTCCGCTATGCCATGGAAGAGAACGATATCGATACCTTGCTGGTACACGATCCATCGAATATGGCGTGGCTGACAGGCTATGATGGCTGGTCTTTTTATGTGCCCCAGTGTGTCGTGATTGGTTCGACCGGCGATCCGTTATGGTTTGGTCGTATCCAAGACGCCAATGGTGCGCTGCGGACTGTTTATATGAGCGCTGAATGCATCACCTATTACCCTGACCACTATGTCATGAATCCACCGCTCCACCCTATGGAGTACCTTTGCAATTATGTCCTGGCAGAAAACTACTGGGATCGCGGCCGGATTGGGGTAGAAAAAGATAATTATTACTTCAGTGCCACCGCGTTCGAATCTCTCAAAGAAAATCTACCGATGGCAACCCTGGTGGACACCACCGGGCTAGTTAACTGGTGTCGCGCGGTCAAATCTAATCAAGAACTCACGTATATGCACACCGCTGCACGTATTGTGGAGAATATGCACCGCGTGGCCTTTGAGATGATAGAACCCGGCTTGCCCAAACATTTATTGGTAGCCGAAATAAATAAACACGCGGTCGTCGGTCATGATGGTCACTTTGGCGATTACGCCGCCATTGTGCCTATGTTGCCATCTGGCGGCGATGCGGCAGCGCCTCACTTAACCTGGGATGACCGCCCATTTAAGCGTGGTGAGGGGACATTTTTTGAAATCGCTGGCGTGCATCGTCGCTATCACTGCCCGTTGTCACGCACCATCTTTTTGGGTGAACCTGGCGATGAGTTCAAACGCGCCGATGAAGCGCTACAAGCAGGACTTGAAGCTGGTCTCGCGGTTGCCAAACCGGGTAATACCTGTGGCGACATTGCCAATGCCCTTAACGACGCGCTATTGCGGTACGGGTTCGATCGTGAAGGGGCGCGCTGTGGCTACCCTATCGGGCTAAGTTATCCCCCTGACTGGGGCGAGCGCACCATGAGCTTGCGCCCGAGCGATCAAACGATCCTGCGCGAAGGCATGACCTTCCACTTCATGCCTGGGCTTTGGATGAAAGATTGGGGGATAGAAACGACCGAGAGCATCATTATCACTCAAGAAGGGGCACAAACCTTGTGTGACTTGCCACGGCAGCTATTTGTAAAACATTAGTTGTAAAACACTGGCGTTTCGTGGATAGGTGCTACACTCATAACATCATGATTTAAAATCACTCTTATAGGCTTGGCACCTAGGCCGCCAACGGTGAAAAACGTCAATACATACCAAAAGCGGTCGCCACGTCCAAGACTGCAGCGAGAGTGAGAACGGTTATAGCAAGGAGCAGTTATGGAGCCAACAGCCATTGAAGCCACAGTCGATTTTCACGCGGACGGTGTACAACATGGATTTCTCAAACTGCCCCATTCCCACGATCAATCCGCTTGGGGCTGTGTGACGATTCCCATTACCGTGATTAAAAATGGTGAAGGTAAAACCGCGTTGCTCACTGGCGGCAACCACGGGGATGAGTATGAAGGTATTACGGCATTACTCAATACATGCCATCAGCTTATACCAAGCAACATTAAAGGTCGGGTGATTATTTTACCCATGATGAATGCCCCTGCGGTAACAGCAGGCACACGCACATCACCTTGGGATCAAGGCAACATGAACCGTGCCTTCCCAGGCTCCCCGACCGGCAGTGTCACCGAGCAAATTGCGGACTACTTTACCCGTTATTTGATCCCGCAATGTGATACCGCCTTAGATATTCACTCAGGCGGTAAAACCTTAGATCTTATTCCCTATGCTGCCTCACATCGGTTAGAAAACCTGCAACAAGCCGATGCCTGTGCCGAGGGGGCTCGCCTGTTTGGAGCGCCGTATCAAGTGCAAACCACCGAAATGGACGCCACCAGCATGTATGACACTGCCGTCGAGCAACAAGGCAAAGTATTTGTTACCACCGAGCTGGGTGGCGGCGGCACCAGTACACCTGAATCGATCGCGATTACCCAACGCGGCATTCATAATTTTTTAGTGTTTTCAGGTATTTTACAAGACGACTATCGCTATCCACCGGCTACGCCCGTCAAGCTCGAACTACCCGATAAACACTGCTATGTACAAAGTGAGCATACCGGCATTATTGAGTTCTGTGTACACTTGGGCGATACCATCAAGCAAGGGGATTTGATTGGTAAAGTGCATAATATCGAGCGTACTGGCACCGAACCCGTTCCCTACTATGCCGAACGCGATGGCATTTTACTGGCCAAACGCCATCTCGGGCGGATTTATATCGGTGATACCTTTGCAGTCATTGCCGAACCTGTATGACGGAGGTGAGATGAAGCTCGACAAATTTGACATCAAAATCCTACACATTTTGCAGCAAGATGGGCGCATCACCAAGTCGAACCTCGCGCACGCCATCAACCTATCCGTAAGCCCTTGTTGGGAAAGAGTAAAACGGCTCGAGCAAGCGGGCGTCATTGAAGGCTACGGCGCGCGTATTAACCCTGATGCCGTGATCAAGCTCAATACCGTATTAGTTGAAATCACCCTCGGCCAACATGATGTGCAGAGCTTTCAACGCTTTGAGCGCGCCATGCAAGCTTGTGACGATGTCAAAGAATGCTGGGCCACAGGCGGCGGGATTGACTATATCGTTCGGCTTGGCGTCACCGATATCGACTACTATCAACGCTTGATTGACCGGTGGCTTACTGATGATCTTGGTATTAAACAGTACTACACCTATATCGTCACCAAACAAGTGAAACGTCCCGCCCTCACGCTCCCGCTCGAGGCTCCTGACACCGCCGCGAATGGATAAGCCTGCAGAAAATTTTATTCGGTAAAAGGTAGGGTTCAGAAAAAAACACCGTTTTATCGTCGTCTAACAAAAAACCTCTTTTCGATAAGTTGCATACAGTAAGAGTAAGCAAACGCTGATAGGCAGCGTGGCGATTTTGTCAGAGGAGGGAGTATGACCGTATTCCAATCACGTGATCTTCACTACACAGGATCAGCGGCCAATACACTACGTCACGATGCGACCGGTAAAGCAAGCGCCGATGTGCTCGCGTATCTTGACGATCAGCGCCTATTTCGGCAACTGGCGTATTGCAATGGCAAATGGGTCAATGGCGAGTCCGATACGCCAGTTTTAAACCCCGCAACCGGCGAAGTGTTGGGCTACACCGCTGCCTTGACTGCCGCACAAGTGAACCAAACCATTGATGATGCCGAAGCGGCTTTTCACCTGTGGCGCGCCGAGTCAGCTGAGACACGGGCAAAACGGCTAATGCGGTGGCACGATCTGATCATGGAAAATCAACACGATCTTGCTCACCTCATGGTGCTCGAACAAGGCAAAACCTTGCGCGATGCCGAGGGCGAGGTGGAGTACGGGGCCTCATTCATTCACTGGTTTGCTGAAGAGGCTAAGCGGGTATATGGCGACACCATGCCTAGCCACATTCCCAATGCGCACCTAGCGACATTACGTGAACCTATTGGCGTGGCCGCCTTGATCACGCCATGGAACTTTCCCAATGCCATGATCACGCGCAAAGCCGCTGCCGCACTCGCCATTGGCTGCAGCGTGATAGTTAAACCCGCAGAAGAAACGCCCTTCTCTGCACTCGCATTGGCCGAGCTTGCAGAGCGTGCGGGGATCCCTGCCGGCGTGTTTAATGTCATTTTAGGCGATCCTCCCATGGTCTCAGCACAATTGTGTCAAAGTGAAAAAGTCAAAGCGCTCAGCTTTACCGGCTCTACCCGTGTTGGCCGGCTACTGCTAGAACAAAGCGCCCAAACCGTAAAAAAATGCGCCATGGAGCTTGGGGGAAATGCACCTTTTATCGTGCTGCCTGATATGGATATTCAACAAGCCGCGCGCGCCGCTATCGATGCAAAATTCCAAACGTCAGGCCAAGATTGCCTGGCGGCGAATAAAATTTTAGTGCCACGTGACAAACATCAAGCGTTCGTCGATGCCTTTGCCGCACTGATGGATGAACTTGAAGTAGGCAATGGTCTATTGCCAAGCACAGACATTGGCCCATTAATTTCACGCCGTGCGGTCGAGAAAGCGCAATCGCTCGTCGATGATGCCATTGCCAAAGGGGCAACTGTGATGGGCGGAAAATTAAATCCCAACCTGGGTGAGAACTTCTTTGCGCCTACGCTTATCACCAAGGTGACGTCGGAGATGTTGGTCTATCAAGAAGAAACTTTCTGTCCCGTCGCTGCTGTGATTGCCTACGATGACTTAGACGAAGCCATCGCCATGGGCAACGATACCGAATATGGCTTATCAGCGTATGTGTATGGCCATGATATTCGAGATATTTGGCGCTGTCTGCGCGGCTTAGAAGTCGGGATGGTCAGTGTCAATTCAGTGAAAATGACCGGCCACCCGATTCCATTTGGTGGCGTCAAGCAGTCGGGCTTAGGCCGAGAAGGAAGCCGTTACGGCATCGACGAATTTAGTGAAATCAAATACTACTGTTTAGGTGGCCTGCCCACGGTAAGCGGCAGTTAATTCAGGTTTGCTGACGGATAAGGAGACTGATCATGCGTCCAGAAACAAAAGCGTTGCTAGAAAAAGACAGAAATACCGTGTTCCATCCCTCTACGCACCTCAAGCAGTATGCGCATGGCGAAATGCCTGGCCGAGTGATCGCGTCAGGTAAAGGGATCCGGATCACCGATTCTGAAGGCATTGAGCTGATTGACGGCTTCGCGGGCTTGTATTGCGTGAATATCGGCTATGGCCGTGAAGAAATGGCAGAAGCCATCTACGAGCAAGCGAAAAAGCTCGCCTACTATCATACCTATGTTGGCCACACCAATGAGGCTTTGGTGACCTTATCAGACCGCTTAATCAACATGGCGCCTGGCATGAGTAAGGTGTACTACGGTATGTCGGGGAGTGATGCCAATGAAACCCAGCTTAAAATTGTTTGGTATTACAATAACGCCCGCGGTAAACCCGAGAAAAAGAAAATTATCTCACGCGACCGGGGCTACCATGGCTCTAGTGTGGCGTCCGGCTCACTAACCGGCCTGCCTTTGTTCCATGCGCACTTTGATTTACCGATTGAACGCATCAAACACACGATGGCGCCCTACTACTATCGCCGTGAAGACAGTGGTATGACAGAGCCAGAGTTCGCACAACACTGCGCGGATGAACTGGAAAAAATGATCTTGGCTGAAGGCCCCGATACCGTCGCCGCCATGATTGCCGAACCTGTACTCGGCACCGGTGGTATCGTACCGCCCCCCGAGGGCTACTGGGCGGCCATTCGTAAAGTGCTGGATAAATATGACGTACTGCTGATCGCCGATGAAGTGGTGTGTGGCTTTGGCCGAATTGGCAGTGATTTTGGATCGATTTATTACGACATGAAACCCGATCTTATCACAGTCGCCAAAGGGCTAACGTCTGCGTATCAGCCACTGTCTGGGGTTATGGTTGGGCATCGCGTCTGGGAGGTGCTTGAAGATGGTACCGATACGTGGGGCGCCATTGGTCATGGCTATACCTACTCTGGGCATCCATTGGGCGCCGCAGCAGCACTGTGTAATCTTGATATCATTGAGCGCGAGAATCTGACTCAAAACGCCGCAACCACGGGCGAATATCTGCAAATGAAAATGAAAGCCGCCTTTGCCGATCACCCATTAATTGGCGATAGCCGCGGAGTGGGGTTACTGCATGCGCTGGAGTTCTCGCCTGACCGCGCCCATCGCAGTCACTTTGATCCCAGCCTAAAAGTGGGACCACAAGTGGCGGCTGCGTGCTTAGAGCAAGGATTGATTGCGCGTGCGATGCCACATGGCGATATTCTCGGCTTTGCGCCCCCACTGGTGGTGACGCCCAATGAAGTGGACGATATCGTCGCAAAAGCCAAAGTGGCGGTCGATAAGGTAATGGATAAACTGGTCACCAGCGGGCAGTGGCAACCTAAATAGCACCTCCCGAGGAAGGCCAGATATAAAAAAAGCGCCGACATTCGGCGCTTTTTCTTTAAGCTATGTATGACGCCATTAATTGGCCGTCGCAGGCTCTAGCGCCAGGTTCGCTTCTTTTTCTTTTTGCATCCGCATCACGGCTACTGGGCCGGTGATAAAGGTAAATGCAATCAAGAAAGACACAGGCACTGCAGTGATCACAATGAACGACTGGAGCGCGTTCAAACCACCGTCTCCGGCGAGCAGAAGCACACCAGCGACCACGCCCATCACAATCGCCCAGAACAGGCGATGTTTACGGGTTGGTTGGTTATCACCAGATACAGCCATCGCAATCGAATACGCCATTGAATCGCCAGTGGTTGCCACAAATGTCGTGGTAAGCAACATAAACGCTGGGATCAGAATCACGCTGTAAGGCAACTGTGACAGTGACGCAATCAAAATCGCGGGTAAGCCGGCATCCGCCATGGGACCAGAAATACTACCGGGTGATTGCAACTCATAGAAGATACCGGTACCGCCCAATACTGAGAACCAGAAGTTAGTGGCAATTGGGGCACAAATCGCAACAGCGAAAATTAGCTCACGAATCGAACGGCCTTTAGAAATGCGCGCAATGAAGATAGCCATCATAGGAGCAAAACCAATAAACCAGCCCCAGAAGAACCAGGTCCACCATGCGTTCCAGCCACCATTATCGGTATTCAGTGCGAGAGTATGCATGTTGTTCAGGTAGTAGCTAAAGCCCGAGCCAAATTGCTCAAAGATAAAGCCGGTAGGACCGAGCACGATAACCGCACCAAGTAACACTGCGGCGCCGATAACGTTCATACGGCTCAGCCATTGCAAACCTTTATCCATACCGGTAAACGCAGAGATGGAATAAATAGCCACGACAGCCGCCAAGATCAGCATTTGCATCGGCATGGTATTTTCAATGCCCACAAAGCTTTCCAAGCTATAACCCAACTGGGTTGCTAAGAAGCCAATTGGACCAATGGTTCCGGCAGCTACGGCAATGATCGAACAAGCGTCGATCACAGAGCCAAGCCAGTGATTTTCTAGCTTGTCACCGAGCAAAGGGTACAAGAGTGCACGAGGACGCAAGCGTACGCCTGCCTGGTGGTGCGCATACATCAGTACAATCGTCGCCAAGGTGCCTAATACCGCCCAGGCTAAGAAGCCCCAGTGGAAAAAGCTTTGGCTTAACGCAGGGGCGACGGTCTCCATCACACCCGCTTCCATCTCACCCAGTGCTGGTGGTGGCGTCATGAAGTGATAGATAGGCTCAGCCGCTGACCAAAAAACACCACCGCCGGCAAGCAGGGTACACATGATCATCGCAACCCAACGAAAACGGCTCATTGAGACGGTATCGGTGGCGCCAAGTTTCAATTTACCAAATTTACTGCCGCCAATAGCTAGCGCCAATACGAAATTGATGACCATTAGCCACTGCCACCAATAACCAAAAAGGTTGGCAGACTCAGAGAATAGAGACTGGATCACAGAGGAAAAGTGTTTTAGGTCAAACAGGGCAAAGGCAAGAAATACAGCGACAAAGCCGATAGTAAATACGGCAACAAGTCGGTCGTTATTTTGTGTAGATTTAAGCATTAGTTCGCTCACAAGGTGTGTGAGGGATGGGACTCTATCAGTGTGGCGAATGAATGACCAGAACAAATTGACTCATAGGGATGGAATAGAAACCGTGACAGACATCACTTATTCAGATTTGGCGGGGGCTGAATAGGTTTATGACATTTTTATTAAATGCACAAAAAGCCACCAGCTTGTGACCTATCAAGCTGGTTCTGCGCTTTTTTGTTTTTTCGTCGTCTTACCTGTCTCTAGGATTTTTTTATGCAACACTATCGTCGCGCGATACAGTTTGGGGTGAACTTGTGCATCGCCTCTTTTAGCACGGTTGCAGGTAGAAATCACCGCAGCAGTAATACAAGCCGCCACTTTTAACTGCCCAAGCTGGTAGGCATAGCTAGCGACTTTAACTGCCATAAAGACGGATTGATCGCTGTGCTTATAGTTACGTACCGCGAACTTCTCAAAGCGGAGAAAATCCTTGTGATAACTTTTGAGGATCCGATTGATGTGGCGATCATAGTAATTTTTGTATTTGGCGTAGCTCCCTTTCGGATTACTCGCCACGATGTCTCTCACCCAGACAGACGCTTGCAGCTGTTCTTTTTCAAATAAGCCACTCAGCCAGGCAAACATATAACCTCCCTACTGCTAGCTTAGCCGCTTTATTCTACTTAATTTGCGCGACTAATCTATCAAAAGAAAGTGCTAAGTGGTTGAGTGGCGGTTATTTAACCAGCAGTAAGAATGGCTGTTCAGGCTTGGGTATTGATGGTGATGGTATACGTCGCATCACCTACAGGTAGCATATGGAGGATCTGCTCTCCTAACTCTGGATGACTGAGCAAATAATTTCCCTGAGGAAAGCGCGTGTCTTCAGGACCTTTTAATACCAAACTGAAATTCTCGACGTAATGGTCGTTTACTTCATCGCCATGACCAGGATGGGTATCAACACGAACAAGCGTCATAGCATATTCAGTATCTGTTCCGTCAATAAGCGTAATCGACTGATCGATCAACTCACTGACATGCTGACAAGATAGTACATTCATCGGCCCTCCCGCGTTCCGTTACTGCGTATTTACGCCTTTTCTCTCTCACCATCAAGATTAGAAGAAAAATCCGACAATGCACAACAGCTTAGTGCTTTTCGGACTTAAAATACGGGAAATATCACTCAGGCTGGGTGATGTTGCGTTAAATCCCCTTGCTGTATCCCCTGATAAAAAAATCACACACAACACTAGACGACCGGTCTAATCTTCATTATGCTACACCACATGAAATCAAGTAGCACATTAGAACACACCAGCCACAACGCTACCCACCAGCATTTGCTGGATACGGGTGTTAATGTAATGGCGCAGTTTGGCTTTAGTGGTGTGGGTCTTAGCGCAATACTGAAACAAGCCGGCGTCCCGAAAGGGTCGTTTTACCATTATTTTGCTTCAAAAGAGCAATTTGGTCAGGCGGTATTGCAGCACTATTTTTCGCGTTATTTAGCGGAAGTAAACAGTTTGCTGTCAGACACTACGCTGCCGCCTATTACGCGAGTTCATCGCTACTTTACCCTTTGGCAGGCCCAGTACTGCAGTATGGATCCCGTTCAAACTTGCTTGGTCGTTAAGCTAAGCGCTGAGGTGGCAGATCTTTCCGAGCCCATGCGGCTTGCGTTGCGTGATGGCACCGACAAACTGATTGGTAGCTTAGCGAGTGCACTCGCGCTCGACGAAAGCAATTTTAACCATGACAACGCCTTAACCACGGCGACGACGCTTTACCAGCTATGGTTAGGGGCAACACTGTTAACAAAACTGCACCGTAATGACAGCCATCTAGCGCAGGCGATGACCATTACGCAACAAAAACTCGGCTTGGCTGACTAGTATAAAAGTCAAACGAACAAACGCAGCATAAGAGGAACAACGATGAGGTGCTAGTGAGCATTTCATTTCCGGTTTTTTGATAAAACAAGCATTTCAATAAGACCCGCCAAGGCGGGTTTTAAATAAACGCTAACTAGACGACCGGTCTAATCAAACGAGAAGACTGATTGACTGACAACAATGAAAAGGAAGGATGAGCAATGAACAACTTTGAGTTCTACAATCCCACACGTATCGTTTTTGGCGAAGGTAAAATTGCCGAGCTGGATCGGCTCATCCCAGCCGCAGCAAAAGTTTTGGTTCTTTTCGGTGGCCAGAGTGCACGCAAAACCGGCACCTTAGGTGAAGTTGAACAAGCACTTGGCGAACGTCAATTTGGCCTGTTCAGTGGTATTGAGCCTAACCCACGCTACGACACGCTAATGAAAGCGGTCGAAAAAGTGCGTGAAGAAGGCTACGACTATCTGCTCGCTGTCGGCGGTGGATCAGTGATCGACGGCACCAAATTTGTTGCAGCAGCAGCGAAATACGATGGCGATGCATGGGACATTCTCACCAGCATGGGCAGCAAAATCGAAGCCGCACTGCCATTTGGCACCGTGCTCACCTTGCCTGCTACTGGCTCAGAAATGAACAAGGGCTCGGTAGTCAATCGCGAGTCAATGCAAGCGAAATTGCCGTTTATGAGCGAATTGGTGTTTCCACAATTCTCAGTGTTGGATCCGGTAAAAACCTATACCTTACCTATCCGTCAAGTCGGCAACGGTGCCGTTGATGCGTTTGTTCACGTGGTTGAGCAATACCTCACTTATCCAGCTAACGCGCCGGTACAAGACAGATTCGCCGAAGGCCTGCTACAAACCTTGATCGAGCTTGGCCCACAAGCGCTGGAAACCCCGGAAGATTACAACATCCGTGCCAGCTTGATGTGGACCGCGACTCTCGCGCTGAATGGTTTGATTGGCGTGGGTGTACCACAAGATTGGTCAACCCATATGCTTGGTCACGAGCTGACTGCCCAACATGGTTTGGACCATGCACAAACCCTCGCGGTTGTGTTGCCGGCAATGTTGAATGAGAAGTTTGAGCAAAAACAAGCCAAGCTCGCACAATTTGCTGAGCGTGTCTGGCATATTGAGCAAGGCAGCGAAGCAGAAAAGGCTCAACAAGCGATTGAGAAAACCCGCGATTTCTTTGAGCGCATGAACGTGAAAACACGCATGAGCGACTATGACTTGGACGAAAGCGCGATTGAACCATTGATTGAAAGCTTAACTCAGCACGGCATGACTCAGCTCGGTGAGCACGGCGATGTGACCCCGGATGTTTGCCGCCGCGTGCTGCAAGCCGCGCTTTAATTCCCGTACTGAATAAGGGAGGACACACATGTCATCACCAATGAACCAACGTTTTGTTCTTGCATCGCGCCCCGTAGGGGCGCCTACTGCAGAGAACTTTCGCTTAGAAGAAGTGGATATTCCTGCTCTCGGCAACCATGACGTCTTAATTGAAAACCACCACTTATCTATCGACCCATACATGCGCGGTCGTATGAGTGATGCAAAATCGTACGCCGAGCCAGTGGCAATTGATGGCCTAATGGTCGGTGCCACCGTGGGTAAAGTGCTGGAGTCTAACCATGCCGATTACCAGTCGGGTGATTGGGTACTCGCTTACAAAGGTTGGGAAACGCATTCAGTTGTAAACGGCGATACGCTGATCAAACTCAATCCGGATCTGGCGCCGGTTTCTTACGCGCTCGGCATCTTAGGGATGCCAGGCTTTACCGCTTACATGGGTTTACTGGATATTGGCCAACCCAAAGAAGGTGAAACCCTCGTGGTAGCAGCGGCAACCGGTCCCGTCGGCGCAACTGTAGCGCAAATTGGTAAGCTAAAAGGTTGCCACGTAGTAGCGATTGCCGGTGGCGAAGAAAAATGTCAATACGCACGTGAAAACCTCAACGTTGACGCGTGTATCGACCACAAAGCAGACAACTTTGCCGAGCAACTCGCTGAAGCCTGCCCTCAAGGCATTGATATCTACTTTGAAAACGTCGGGGGCAAAGTGTTTGATGGTGTAATGCCACTGCTCAACACCGGTGCTCGCATTCCAGTGTGTGGATTGGTGTCACAGTACAACAACACTGCCTTGCCCGATGGCCCAGATCGCCTCTCACAGTTGATGGGCACCATCTTGGTTAAGCGCTTAACCATCAAAGGTTTTATTATCTTTGATGACTATGCGCACCGCTACCCTGAGTTCGCGCATGATATGGCCAAATGGGTCGGCGAAGGCCAAATTCATTACCGTGAACACGCGGTGGATGGCTTTGAGCAAGCGCCGCAAGCACTGATTGATGTGCTAGAAGGCCGTAACTTCGGCAAGATGGTCGTCAATATTAAGTAAAGCTCGCACGCTTTATTTCGCAATACCGAAAACCCTGCCTCCCCTTTAGCGATGGATAGCTAAAGGGGTTTTTATATGCTTTTTACGTGTACTTTTTCACATATGCTTTTTTCTCGCCACATAAATGCACACTAAGGGCTACAATGGTGTGAGATGGCTTAATCATCATTGCTGAGCTTAGATAATACTGGCAGTAATAGGCGATCTGTGCGCACGGCAGCCAGTCGAGAAGAAAGGATGTATCTCCAATGCCCACTCCTACCCCAACAATCCGTCACCAAATTGCTTTCGGTCTCGCACTTGTTCTCGTCATGGCGCTACTCACAATCTTTGCGGTGGTCGAATGGAAAGTAAAGCCCGATCTGATTGACCAGCGACACCAAAAAATCGCCATAAGCCAGCATGGCCTCTTGGACTTGCTCGATGCCAAACTCGGACAGATCGAACTGTTAACCAGTACGATCGCCTTAAAGGGCACCAACCTTCCTAAAGACGAAGCGCTATTCCGCAGCCTCTTTCCCCCGATCTTTAACAATCATGGCGATCCCACGATTGCCGGTGGGGGGATCTGGCCGGAGCCCAACACCTTCACACCGGGCGTAGAACGACGTAGTTTTTTTTGGGGCCGCACAGGACCCGATATGGAATACTATGATGATTACAACAACCCTGATGGCAAGGGTTACCATAATGAACGCTGGTACCTAGCAGGAAAACAAGCACCTATCGATCGCTGCCGTTGGTCCAACGCCTATATCGACCCGTTTACCAAAGAGCCCATGATTACCTGTACCGTGCCCATGAAAGAAAACGATCGCTTTATTGGGGTGGCAACGGTCGACATGAAGCTGAGCGGCATTGCCGACATTCTGTCTCGTTATGGCAAAGAAAACGATGGCTATGTGTTCGCCTTGGACGCTGATAACAAAGCGATAAGCTTCCCCGAAGTAGCGGTAAGATTTAATCCTTATCGAAATACGCTGCGAACGGTTACCGAGTTAGAGCAAGCGCTCCCTTGGCTACAAGAAGCGTTGCAGGCAAGTCAATCTCTCCAAGATAGTCAACTGATCACGATAAAGAACGACGGCGTGCTAAACGAAGCCGCTTACGTTCATATTATTAAATACCCTCAAACCGATTGGGTGATCGGTCTCGTCGTGCCCAAAAGCAAAATGACAGCGGCTGCCGATAGCATGGGACTGTTCCTGATGTTCGCCATTGGCGGGCTGTTGCTCGTTGTGGGAATTATCGCCGCGATTACCGCTCGCAACCTATTAGGTAAAATTCAACAGACCACCCAGCAAATCCGAGAGCTCATTGAAGGTGAAACCACCCAAGAGTTGGCGGTAGGTAAGATGAACGAGGTAGGCGAATTGCGCCAAGCCGTTAACGCGTACGGTGAAAAACTTAAGTCACTACTTAGACGACTCGAAGCGATTCAAGAGGACTTGGTTCAGAATGAAAAGTTGGCATCACTCGGCTCGTTGGTCTCTGGCGTGGCGCATGAGTTGAATACACCCATCGGTAACGCCCGGATGTCTTCCACCTCGATACTCGATACCAAACACGAATTCGTTCACAAACTCGAGCAGCCAATCACCCGCGACGACCTCGATCAGTTTCTCAACCATGTTGAAGACGGGACACGTATTATTGAACGTAATATGTTACGGGCCTCCGAATTAATTCGTGCCTTTAAGCAACTCGCGGTGGATCAAACCAGTGACCACAGACGCGACTTTGAACTACATCTGTTGATGAACGAAGTCCTTCTCTCGATGCGACCGACACTTCAGCGCGCGCCGCACCAGCTCGAAGTCGCTATTCCAGCGGGTATTCTGCTTAACAGCTACCCGGGTGCACTCACCCAAACGTTGATCAACTTAATCAATAATGCGTTAATTCATGCGTTTATCGGGCGTGACGCTGGGCACATACACATCATAGCCACCATGGCGACAACCGAGAGTGTGAGTATCCGCATACATGATGATGGCGCAGGGATGACGCCCGAAGTACAAAAACGTATTTTTGATCCCTTTTACACCACCCGACTCGGGCAGGGTGGGTCGGGGCTTGGCTTACATATCACCTTCAACCTCGTCACCGGCATCCTCGGTGGTCGCATTGAGGTACAAAGTGAGCCCGAACACGGTAGCTGCTTCACCATTACCCTGCCGCTTATCGCCCCCGAACGCGCCCTACCCAACAGTGAGGGCGCGTCGTGAATTGCGCGGATATGGCGCTATTCAACGCTGAGCTGATCCGCTGTGGGTAATGCAGTCATTGCCCCTTTTTCTGTTGTAGCCAGCGCGCCACAACGGTTGCCTTGGCGCACTGCCTTAGTGACTGCTTCTGGTGTCTGCCACTCAGGCAACTGGGCGAGCGCAGCAAGCAAACCGCCCATAAACGCATCACCTGCGCCTGTGGTGTCCACCACGTTTGCCGGTGTGGTCGGCACCTGCCAAACAGTATGGTTGAACGCGACGCGGGCACCTTCACTGCCCTGTGTCACCACCCACAAAGACACATTCGGTGCGCGCTCAGATAATGCGGCTAACCCTGCTTTCACAGAGTTATTTTCAGTGCGTAGGTGCTTAGTGAGTATGACAAGCTCATCATCAGACACCTTAACCACATCCGCCAACGGCAAGGCTTGCCACACAATCTCTAACATCTGTGATTCACTTTGCCAAAGATCATCACGCAAATTAGGATCAAAGCTGACAAAGCCACCATTTTCACGACATGCTTGCATCGCGCCGAGTGTAGCAGAGCGTGATGGCTCGTTCGCAAGGGCAATGGAGCAAGCATGCAACCACTGCCCTTCTTCGAACAATGGGAAGTCGTACGGCTGAACAAACTGGTCGGCACTGGGCTTAACCATAAAGGTGAAGCTTCGTTCACCATGATCATCCAGCTCGACTAATACAGTTGAGGTACGTTGCGCCTCGTCGCGATGCATAAACGCAATGTCCACACCTTCATTTGCTAAGGTAGTCTGCACAAAACGACCAAGCGGTTCGCCACCAACACGGCCAATAAAGCCTGTTTGTCCACCAAGTCGACTGACTGCCACGGCGACGTTAGCCGGGGCACCACCTGGACATTTCAGGTAGTGATGCTCGCCATCAGGGATCAAATCCACCACGGCATCACCGGTAACCCATACCTTGCTCATTACGCTTGCTCCTCGTTCAAGACTCGATTACGCCGCCGCAGCTTGTGCGTATTTTTTACGGGCGCCCAATACATAAGTTACGGAAAACGCAACAACAAAGGCAATCGCCATACCAATGATATAAGGCACCACACCGTCAGGGCGAATGGAGATGATCCCTGGCAAACCCGCTGCGCCCAACGCTTGTGCTTTCACTTTAAAGAAGGTGACAAAAGCCCCCGCACAGGTCGCACCTGCAAGCGCACCAATAAACGGATAACGGTATTTAAGGTTAATACCAAACATCGCAGGCTCAGTGATCCCGAGCAGTGCTGTCACCCCTGCAGGCATCGCAATCCCTTTCGCTTTGACGTCCACGGTTTTTAGCCCAAACGCTAAACAGGCTGCACCTTGCGCCACATTCGACATCGCCGCGATAGGGAAAATAAAGGTACCGCCAGTGACTGCAATATCGGCCAATAATTGGGTTTCAATCGCGATAAAGCTGTGGTGCATCCCGGTGATCACAAAAGGTGCATACACAAAGCCAAACAAAGCACCGCCAATCATCCCTGCGGATTCATAGACCCAGTTCAGACCATCGCCGAGCAAAAAGCCGAGCTCTCGTGTAAACGGGCCTACCAAGGTAAAAGTGATCAGTCCGGTAATAAAAATCGCCAGCAAGGGGGTCAGCAAGTTATCCAACACTGAGGGAATAATGCGACGTAACCCTTGCTCCACTTGTGCGAGAATATAGGTTGCAACCAGCACCGGCAGCACCGACCCTTGATAACCGACTTTTTCGATCTCAAAGCCAAAGATTTCCCACACCGGGATATCTCCAGACACTGCCGCACCACCAAAGCCCCAGCCATTAAGCAAGTCTGGGTGAACCATTAACATGCCTAACGCGGCCCCCAAAAAGGGGTTAGCACCAAACTTTTTACTTGCAGAAAACGCAAGCAGTACAGGTAAGAACACAAATGGCGCATTGGCGAACGTATTGATCATATTGGCCAGATCACCCATTTGTGGGTAGGCCTCAATCAAGGACTTGCCATCGATAATCAAACCTGGCGCGGTGAGGATGTTGAAAATCCCCATCAACAGACCACCGGCGACAATGGCTGGAATAATGGGAACAAAAATGTCTGACAGCCCTTTTACCGCACGTTGTAGCCAATTTTGTTTCTCGGCACCGGCGGCAGCGACGTCTTTCGACGACATATCTGACTGACCCGTCAATTTGCTGAACTCAGCATAAACATTATTGACAATGCCCGAGCCGAAAATGATCTGTAACTGACCACTGACTTGGAACTGCCCTTTCACACCTTCAATTGATTCAATCGCGCTTAAATCCGCGAGGCTATCATCATGAAGTGCGAGTCTTAGCCGCGTGGCACAATGTGCCGCCGCTGCGATATTTTCTTTTCCACCCAGTTTATCGAGTAGTTGTTGTGCTATTTTTTGGTAGTTCATGGCTACTTCCCCTGCACGCTCTCACTGTCTTTGCCACCGTCGCTATTTTTTCTAATGTGGCCGTCACACGTTCCACACTTTCGGGAACGATCCCGAAAATAATGAGCTGAATCCTTTAATCCATCAAGTATCAGGGATTATGGCTGTGATACCGATCAGTAAATTATGGTGCACCCCCTGCCATATATGTGATATCAATCACTAAAAAAAGGGAGTTTGGATAGGTTTGTTTGCAAAGGAGCACTAAATGCACCGATGATGATGCGCTAAGCAAAGGAGAACTCATGGCTAGCTTGAATGATGTCGCCCGTTTGGCGGGTGTTTCCAAATCAACCGTGTCACGCGTAATTAACCAAGAATATGGCGTGAAACCAGCGACTATTGAAAAAGTGAACCGCGCCATCGAGCAATGCGGCTATGTCGTTAACCAAATCGCTAAGGATTTAAAATCCAATAAAACTAACCTTATCGGTGTCATTGTCCCACGAGTGTCATCCCACGCCATGTCAGCCAGTGTCGATGGCCTGAGTCATGTGTTTGATCAAAAAGGGAAACAAGTGCTTTTGGCTAACACTCGCCAGGACGATCAGCGTATTTGTCATTATCTCGATTTATTCAACCAAAAACGCGTAGAAGGGATCCTACTGTTTGCATCGACACTCAACCCCGCCTTGGTCCAAGCAATTAAGCGCTCGAGTGCACCAGTCGTGGTGATTGGTCAAGATGGCTCTCCTTACAGCATCCCCAGCGTGATTCATGATGATTACCGGGTTGGCTTTTGCGCCGGCGAGCAACTGATTAAAGCCGGTTGTCAACGTATCGGATTCCTAGGTGTGCAAGCCGCAGACATCGCGGTTGATCAGCAGCGCTATCAAGGACTTGAGAATGCGTTGACCACACTCAGTCAAACCGAACCTTTATTCCATTATCAAGGGCAATTCTCGATTCAATCTGGCCATGTCGCGATGACCGCTATGCTCGATCAATATCCAGAGATAGACGGCGTTTTTTGCGCCACCGACCGTATTGCTATTGGTGCCATCCAAGCCCTACAAACACATGGGATCACACCGGGTCACACTGTGAAGCTGATTGGTGTGGGTGATGATGAGCTTGCACACGTAGTATCACCGAGCCTATCCACCTTTAACTATGCCTTTGATGCGGCAGGTGAAAGCGGCGCAAAAATGTTGCTTGAATTACTGGAAACGGGACAAAGCCATGTCTCTAAATTAGTGATGGGATTTAACTACGTTAGCCGTGACACCTGCCCCTAAAAAGGCGATGTGTTGGGCAGAAGAGGTAAATTCCACTTGCACTCTTACCCTCTTATTCGCTATTTTTGGAACGTTCCCGAAAATAGCATTGGTACGGATAGATGGAAATAACCCCAGCAAGCTTGGTTGATGCGTGCGGTGGCGCAGATAATCTGCGCCGCGTATTGCGTCATCAAGGCAAAATAATCATTGAGCTCATTGAGCTTGAGCGCGTAAACCAAGAAGCCCTTTCAATCAGTACGATTGACCATTCGCTGCGCCAAATCACACTTGCTCACCCCGTGAATCAGAACACACTGACGGCTCTGGGACGCCTTATCGATCACAACCTGCGTGAGCAAGCCGCGCCCTGCTACGCTTCATTCAGCAAGACAGACTTCCATCGTCCAACTTGGCATATCAGTCCCCCTCAAGGGCTGCTCAATGACCCCAATGGCTTTATCTACTTTCAAGGGCACTATCACCTTTTTTATCAGTGGTACCCGTTTGCCTGCGAGCACAAAGATAAATTCTGGGTACATCTCATCAGCCCTGATGGGGTGCAATGGCGCAGCGTGCCCCTTGGTCTTACCCCCAGCGATTGGTATGACAGTCACGGGGTGTTTTCGGGTCACGCCATGGTAATAAACGACGCCTTATGGCTTTATTACACCGGCAACACCCGTATTGGCCCTGAGCGCCTACGCCAAACCACCCAGTGTGTGGCTCGGTCAACCGATGGCATTCACTTTGAAAAGCTTGGGCCAGTGATTGATGCCCCACCTGCTGGCGTCACCGAACATATTCGCGATCCCAAAGTCATTTATGATGGCGAACACTACCGGATGTTACTTGGCGCACAGCGTGAAGACAAAATAGGTCGCCTGGCGCAGTATTCCTCCATTGATGGCCTGCATTGGCGCTACGACGGATTGAGTGGCGACAGCTTCGGCGACCATGGCTATATGTGGGAATGTCCCGATTTGTTCCCATTAAATGACCAATGGCTGTGTATCCTCTGCCCACAAGGCAGCACAGCGCCAACACCCGATCACCACGTGCCTCACCACAATGGTTACGCCAAAGCCACACTAGAAGCAGACGGCATCAGACTTGATGACTGGCAGATACTGGATCATGGGTTTGATTTTTATGCGCCACAGACAGCTCAGACCCCTGACAATAAGCGCATGCTAATAGCTTGGATGGGTCTCCCAGACGAGGTGGATCAACCCAGTCAAAGTGCGGGTTGGTTGCATCAGTTAACCTGTCCACGTGAGTTACGCTGGGAAAATGGGCAAATTTATCAGCGTCCAGCGACCGCACTGCAACGCCTCAGAGGTCCTCAGCAACTTTTAGTGATTCGGACCGAGAGCGACGCGACCTCCGTGGATTTGGGCACCAAGCAATTTGAGCTCAGTACCAATCTACCCATTCCAAAAAGCGGACAATACACTCTGTATTTTCACAGTCGCAGTGGCATTGCTTCTCATGCGACATCGACGGAGCCGTCTGGTTGTGCCCTCACCATTGACGGCAACAATCGCACCCTAACGCTTGATAGAAGTACAAGCCTCGCCACGGAAGGAGACACGCGTCGCTGTATTCACTTGCCTGAGCAGTTGGAAGAGTTACCGCTACAAGTCCTCGCCGATACCAGCTCATTAGAGTTTTTTATCGGTAATGGCCAATGGACAATGACTAGTCGTTATTTCAGCGCTACCGACGCGACCTTTCTTGCTGTGACACGCGATCATCACGATGTCCCCCTACCAAAGGAGATTGATTGGTATGCGTTAAAGAAGGCGAGTGTGGGTTAACGTTGCCATACATTTTTTTGTTGCAAAGCTTAAAAACTATGTCATTAATACCGATCTCACGCGACGTTTGATGGGTACAGACCTCGTTCATCAACCAGTATTAATGAAGGAGAACCTATGCTGCTAGCAACACTTGCGATTATCGCTGGATTTGCGTTGTTGGTATGGAGTGCCGACAGATTTGTCGACGGCGCGGCTGCGAGTGCTCAGTACGCCAACGTGCCTCCTTTATTAATCGGCATGTTGGTGGTCGGGTTTGGCACATCCGCGCCAGAAATGGTGGTTTCGGCGATGGCCGCGATGGATGGCAACCCGGCGTTAGCGCTGGGCAATGCGATAGGCTCTAACATCGTCAATATCACCTTAATACTCGGGGTCACCACGCTGATCGCCCCGATTGCGGTGCATTCCACCATTGTCCGTAAAGAATTACCGATTCTTCTCGTCGTCACTTTGGCGGTTGGCGCCATGCTATGGAATTATGCCATTAGCTTTACCGAAGCCTTGATCTTAATCGGTGGATTTTTACTGCTGGTTGGATGGTCCATCAAGCATGCTATGCAAACCAAAGACGATCCGCTCGCGCAGGAGGTGAATGCCGAGCTAACCAATCAACCACTTTCTAGAAAACAGGCGTTGATATGGCTGGTGATTGGCCTAGTGCTGCTGATTATTAGCTCGCGGATTTTGGTATGGGGCGCGGTTGAAATCGCGCAACAACTTGGCGTGAGTGATTTGATCGTTGGCCTAACCATCGTCGCCCTCGGCACTTCCCTCCCTGAATTGGCAGCGTCTATCATCGCCGCCCGCAAAGGCGAACACGATATCGCCGTGGGCAACGTGGTCGGCTCGAACATGTTCAATGCGCTGGCCGTGATTGGTATCGCCGGCCTTATCGAGCCCATTAACGAGATTGGTAGAGAAGTCTTCTGGCGAGATTGGATGGTGATGCTGGCTGTGACCGTATTGCTGATTTTGGTCTCTGTTCGCTTTGGCAAGACACGCGAAATTAACCGCGCGGAAGGGGTATTACTGCTCGCCTGCTATGTGGGTTACACCAGCATGCTGGTTTATGCGACGTGGTAGGAAATAGATGAGGTTTCGCAAACGTTTAACACACCGAGCTTGATATAGCTCCTACCGAAACGAAAGTCAGTCCAATAAGTAAAACAATTTATTCGATACTGCTCCAATAAGTTGATCTACCTTCCCATCCGGTTCAAATTAGGCCGAGCATTTGTATCGAACTTTGCTAGCATTAGGCACTAAAAAACAGGCACAATAACCTTTATGGGGGTTAGCGCGCACGCAATACACCTGTTATGTCGCTCGTTTGTGATAACGCTCAGTTGGCTCAGAGAAAAACTCAATGAATTACTTCACATCTAAACAGTCTTATCATTGTCCATTTTTCAAAAGTCCAGAAACATGTAACTGTGCATCCTGTGTTAACCATAGATTGATGCAGGAAAGCAAGGAAGCAATCAAACGTGCAGAAGCAAAGAACTTTGCAGGCGGTGGATCGATACCAAGTGTCAGCACAGTGCCGGAACCAACACCGATTCAAGAAACCACACAGCAAAAAGTAGCACGTCAACGTAAAAATCGAATTGAGGAAACCGAAAAAGGCTGGGAGAAGATACAGGCAGCAATGTTTGACTTAGCTTGGATGCAGTCGCCCAAAACTCAATCTCAAAGTGCGCTATGGAAAGCGCTATTTACCGACGATACATCTAAGGAAAAACAACAACTTATAAAAAAAGCGAACACTCACCTCAACGAGCCTGTTAGAGAAGGAGAAATCGTTGTTATTCCAACCGCAGAGCCAAGGAATACCAAAGAGAAAGAGGCTCTAATCGCGCTCCAAGAAGAGGCGGCAATAGGCAGCCTAGAGCTGGGAAAACTGAGCGATGATTCTCTTTCATTGGTTAATCGTCATTTGGAGCTACTTGACTATTTTGCTGACGACGCCTTGTGTACCATCGATGAAAGCGAGTCCGGTAAGTATTATGATTATGCCTCTATCGGAGTGGGTATCGCCGCCGGATTTGTTCAAAAACATCTCGAGAACATTCAAGGCATCTTGTCAGAGCTCAATGAGCTCTATGTCGACGATTTGGCCAAGAACGGTAAACCCAGTGCCACGTTTTTTGCTCAACGCGCAAGCTTGTTCAAAAAGCTTGATGACTCATTCGCGCGTTTGTCCAAGCGCAGCGTAAAACTCCCCTTATATACACAAGTTAGGCGTAACCTAAAGCTTTCAACTAAATCCGTCATTCATCACGCTGACGAAATTATTAGCAAAGGCTATGTTAGTAATCTCGGAAAGCGCATCGCGAATATCTCTATTGGGGTAGATGCATCACGCGCTGGTGGTTACGTTGGATTAATGCTAGGTGGTGCAAGTGTCGCAGATAGCATTTATGAAGCCTGTAATGTTGATAGTTATGGTGAATGTGGGAGAACGACTACACGTAAAACTGTAGGATTTATAAGTTCAATCCCCGCAGGCACAGTTGGTGGTCAACTTGCTGCAGCCGGAACAGTATTACTATTGGGAGCCGTGGGGATCGCTTCGGCACCAGTAATTGCAGTCGCCGCGCCAGCAGCTTTTGTAGTAGGCGGCTTTACTGGCGGCCACTATGGTGGCCAAGCTGGTGAGTTCGCTGGCGATAAGCTCTACCAAGTCTACGAGTACATTATGGAGTAATTACATGCATGCACCTGATTTTTTGAATCTTTTAATAATGGGCTCAATACTTATTTTTGGAGGATACGCCTTTTTGTGGGCTGTACCAGCCGTCTTTATACTCGCAATCTTGGCGCTTAATGACATCAAACGCATTGAATTTATAGACCAACAACTTGCTAAAGATGTAAAACAACTTCACAGCAGGCTTGATTATCAATTATCTTATAAGATCGTGAACCGCTTTACTCTTTACTGCGTTTCCTATCCGCTTATTCGATATCGCCAAACGACCCATTCCTGGAAGTTCAAATCCTTTATGTGGTTAAACTTTTTAGGGTTTTGGAGCTTAATTTTAGCGATTATATTTTCTTACCTATCCGAATATTTAAATATACCAATCTAATCTTCGTATCTATTTCACACATAGTTACACAACGGTGCGCTGTAACGCTTTACATCAATCGCGACTAGATGAACACTGCGTGGCACAGTACAATGGCAGCTCATGTCGCGTAGAGTCAGTAAAATACTATGAGTAACACAACGGCGAAGAAGCCGAGTCCCCTGTTTGAAATCCTGTTCAACGTTTTTATCCCCTCGATCATCTTGATGAAGTTGAGCGGGGATGAATACCTAGGCACAGCCATGGCATTGGTCGTCGCTTTGGCGTTTCCTCTCATATACGGCGGGATGGATCTGGTCCGCAACCAGAAATTCAATTTTATCGCTGCACTTGGCTTTATCAGCGTGTTACTGACAGGCGGGATTGGCTTGTTGGAGCTAGATACGCGTTGGTTAGCCTTGAAAGAGGCGCTGATCCCGGGCCTCATCGGTTTAACCGTGTTGGGCTCAACCTTTACCCGCTACCCACTGATGCAAAAGTTAATATTGAATGACACCGTGCTCAACCTCTCGTTGATTAATCAGCGTTTAAAAGAGAATGATCAATCCTCGGCCTTTGAACGTTGTCTGATGCGGTCTAACTATCTATTCGCCAGCACCTTTGCGTTCTCATCGGCGATGAATTACTTCCTGGCGACTTGGATCGTGACCAGCCCTGCGGGCACGCCCGCCTTTAATGAAGAGCTGGGTAAGATGACGCTATACAGTTATCCGATGATTGCTATCCCTAGCATGTTGATGATGTTCGGTATTTTCTATTACATTTGGCGTCAGGTACGCGCGATGACATCGCTAGAAACAGAGCAAATCTTCCACCTCAAATAACAACCCTGACACGCCTTACTTTGCCCCCGGCGCTGGGCGTTTCGGCTTCGCCTGGAACTGCTTAATGCTCTTTTTCGCATTCGTGCGTCGGTTGGCTCTCTTGTCGCGAGGAGCGCGTTTGCTTTCCCCTGTCGATGGTTTGTCTGTCACCGGGAAACCGTCCAGCTCTTGCACGGGCAATGCTCTTTGCGTGAGATGACGAATGGCGTTGAGTGCGTCCATTTCACCATGACACACCAAAGACATGGCCACACCTTGTTCACCAGCACGAGCAGTGCGCCCCACGCGGTGAATATAGGTTTCGGCGTGCATGGGCAATTCAACATTAATCACCACCGGTAAGTGTTCAATGTGAATGCCACGCGCTAATAGATCGGTGGCGATCAACACGTTGATTTGGCCAGATTTGAATTGCGCCAGGGCTTGCTCTCGCTCGGTTTGAACTTTATTGCCATGCAGTGCACTGGCCGAGATGCCCGCTTTGTTGAGCTTTTTCGCCAAGCCATCGGCATTTTCTTTCGCTCCCACAAACACCAACACTTGTGACCACGCGTTTTGCTTGATGCATTCAATCAAGGCTTTCGCTTTGCTGCCTTTGTTGACCAAGTAAAGTGTTTCAGTGACCTCTTGATGGGTGCTGTTTTCTTGATGCGCGGCGAGCTGTTTTGGCGCAATCATTAGCTGGTTGGCTTTTTGCTTGAGCGCATCGGAAAACGTCGCTGAAAACATCGCGGTTTGGCGTTTACGTGCAGTTTGCATCGCAATATTTTGCACATCCGGCCAAAACCCCATATCGAGCAAACGATCCGCTTCATCCAAAATAAGATAATGTACCGTGCTCAAATCCAAACCATTATTGGCTAAATCTACCAAGCGCCCTGTCGTCGCCACAAGAATATTGGGATTTTCCGCCAGTGCTTGTTGTTGCGCCGCTTTATCAACACCGCCACACAAGCAAATGGCACTGAGATCTAAGGCGCTACCCACTTGGTTGATCGCGTCACTGACCTGCATCGCCAGCTCACGCGTTGGCACTAAAATCAGCGCTTGATGCTGAGGGTTTGCGTTTAACGCTTCCAGCAAAGGCAAACCGTAGGCAAGCGTTTTGCCGCTACCGGTGTTTGCCAATGCCAATACATCATTACCGGCTAACAGCTCAGGGATCGCCAGCGCTTGGATGGCCGTTGGTTTTTTAAACGCGGTGGGCAGTGCGTGAAGCAATGTAGAACACAAGGAGAGAGCAGAAAACGGCATGAACGAGACCTTTATTTAGCGGCAGCCAACATCACAAAGATGCGTGAAAACAGGGCGCGGACTGTACCACACTCTGCTCGATAACCTCGCCTATTTTAGATACTCACACCGCGTGTATTCATTTCCATCCTTGACGCCACTTCTCATCATTTTTGAGCTCACGCCAGTCGATCGGATACGCTTTTTTCGATAGCACCGACTCGAGCACGCATAACACCACCACACCGTCTTCATCATACTCAACGTCAGAGACTACAAAGTGCTTCTCGCGATGGATGGGTTTTACCGCCGTCCACTTGCTATTGCGTAACTTGGCTGGATTGATTTGGTTCACACTCACCCCGTTAGATATTGCATCGGTTAAACATAGCGATACCTAGTACGAACGGGGTTCGGTTTGGTTCAATGGCTGGGGTTGGTATGCTACCTCTCACGAGCACTAACTCGTTCCCACGCTCCTGCGTGGGAACGAGAAAAGTGACATCTCATCTGCTCACTTCTTGGCTGCGCTCGTGTTGAAAAAAGAGTCAGACGCAGCGCCTACCTATGCGCATTCGAACTATTTACTTAATAAAGCAACGGGGTTGTTCAACACCCAAATAAAACGTCTGCTGCGCGAAAATTATACTTATTTATTATATTT
>NZ_MUFD01000015.1:0-79702 GCF_001995405.1 Salinivibrio sp. AR640
AATATTATAAATTTAAGGTGATTGTGGTATCCGCGTAAAAGGACGCCTGCTCTAAAGCTGATATTGACAATGAAGTAGATAGGTGTGGGTGTGGGTGTGGGTGTGGGTGTGGGTGTGGGTAGAATACTAGGGAAGTGAGAGAAAACCAGAGAGAGTAAAAAAAAGAAAAGGGAGCCTGAGCTCCCTTTTCTCCAGAATCTTAGCGACGGATGCCTAGACGCTTGATAACGTCCAAGTAACGGTCAACACTGTTCTTTTTCAGGTAGTCCAGCAGCTTACGACGACGTGAAACCATGCGTAGCAGGCCACGGCGGCTGTGGTGGTCACCTTTGTGCTCAGAGAAGTGCGATTGCAGATCGTTGATTGATGCGGTCAACAGGGCGATTTGAACTTCCGGTGAACCCGTGTCGTTCTCAGTTTTACCAAAATCAGCAACGATTTGTGCTTTTGCTTCTGCAGTCAGAGACATAATGCTCTCCTAATAAGAGTGTGTGATTATCATGCACCAGCCAATCTCTGATTCAGCCGGTGCCCGAAGGCGCGTATTCTACTGACTTTCGTCTAAGGTAGCAATCTATCCACGCCGCTTTTTCCGTTAAACACGTGCAAATGGCAGCGTGTTTTTTAGCCTGCTTCCGGCTGGCGACTGGCCACTAAACGACGTGGCGCAACCAAGCCATCAGCGTCAATTTCACCGACACCAATAAAGTGACGTTCCTCGCCCGCGGTTAAGCGAACAAAGCCACTGGTAGGTGCATTGGGCACCTGTACCGCTTGTCCTTGTAAGGCATAGCTGGCCATTACCGGCAACAAGTTGATTTCTCGCAAGTCTTGTACCGCGGTATCAAGTGGAAGTAACAAAGGATCCAGCAACTGCTTAGGTTGGATCTCTTGTTCTCTGGCTTCATTCAACAAGCTTTCGAGCTGCTCTAATGTCACCATCTGGCGCGTCGGATAGCCAGAAACACCCGTGCGACGCAGTGCGGTGACGTGGGCACCACAGCCTAGCATTTCTCCAAGATCATCGACGATGGTTCGAATGTAAGTGCCTTTAGAACAATGGACTTCCATCTCAATCTCATCACCTTCAAAGCGCAACAATTCAATTTGATGAACATGAATCGTACGCGCTTCACGCGGTACTTCAATACCTTGACGCGCATATTCATACAAAGGCTTACCTTGATATTTGAGCGCAGAGAACATCGATGGGATCTGCTGAGTTTCACCACGGAACTTAGCAATACAGCGCTCCAGCAATCCTAAATTGACTTTTACATCGCGGGTTTCTACCACTTCACCATCGGCGTCTGAGGTATTGGTGCGCTGACCCAATTTTGCCACCACCCGATAACGTTTGTCGGCATCCAGCAAAAACTGAGAGAACTTGGTCGCTTCACCTAGGCAAATTGGCAACATGCCCGTTGCAAGCGGATCCAAGGCTCCAGTGTGTCCTGCTTTCTCGGCAAAAAAGATACGTTTTACTTTCTGCAGAGCATCATTAGAGGTTATGCCCGTGGGTTTATCGAGTAGGATAATCCCATCAACGGGGCGACCTCGACGACGTTGACGACGCGCCATCTTTTATTCCTCACCTTTGTCATCATCATCACGGCGCTCATTATCACTGCGCACCGCTTTGCTCACCAGGTTCGAGATACGAATACCTTCAGTCAGCGACTCATCAAATACAAACGTCAACTCTGGGGTCACACGCAAACGAATCGCCTTTCCGACCAAAGAGCGGATATAACCACTTGCTTCATTGAGGGCTTTGAGGCTTTCTGTCGGTGCTTGTTCGTCAACGGTTAAAAAGGTGACGAAGACTTTGGCGTAAGCAAGGTCACGCGAGATTTGGACGTCAGAGACGGTCACCATACCGATACGTGGATCTTTCACTTCACGCTGCAGGATCAGTGCAATTTCTTTTTGCAACTGATGGGCGACGCGGTCCGTCCGGCTAAAATCTTTACCCATTTTCTTTTCTCTCAATAAAATGGGGGTAAGCGCATGCGCCTCCCCCCACGGTGTATCCAAACAACCTGGTTGATTTATACGCTTAATTAGTCAATTGAGCGCTGAATTTCAACCGTTTCAAAGACTTCGATTTGGTCACCAACGCGAACATCATTGTAGTTCTTCACGCCAATACCACACTCGTAGCCTTTCTTCACTTCGTTCACATCATCTTTAAAGCGACGCAGCGATTCCAGCTCCCCTTCGTAGATAACCACGTTATCACGCAGAACACGAATTGGGTTGTTACGCTTAATCAAGCCTTCAGACACCTGACACCCGGCAATTGCGCCCAGTTTTGGTGACTTAAAGACATCGCGAACTTCTGCCAAACCAATGATTTCTTGTTTGAACTCAGGCGCAAGCATACCGCTCATCGCTTGTTTCACTTCATCAATCATGGTGTAGATAACAGAATAGTAGCGAAGATCTAAGCTTTCATTCTCGATAGTCTTACGTGCGGTCGCATCGGCACGCACGTTAAAGCCACAAATGATCGCGTTCGATGCCGCTGCCAGTACCGCGTCGGTTTCAGTAATACCGCCCACGCCGGAACCAACAATCTTCACTTTGACTTCGTCAGTTGACAGTTTAACCAGTGAATCGGCAATTGCCTCAATCGAACCTTGTACATCGGCTTTCAGAACGATGTTGAGCTCAGAGACTTCACCTTCTTCCATGTTCGAGAACATGTTTTCCAGTTTGGCTTTTTGCTGACGCGCCAGTTTCACATCACGGAATTTACCTTGACGATAAAGTGCCACTTCACGGGCTTTCTTCTCGTCACGTACAACCGTAGCTTCATCACCGGCGGCAGGGACACCTGACAGACCTAAGATCTCAACCGGAATGGATGGACCAGCATGTTCGATGTCTTGGCCGTTCTCATCACGCATCGCACGAACACGACCGTATTCAAGGCCACAAAGTACAATATCGCCTTTATTCAAGGTACCTTCTTGAACCAAGACAGTCGCAACAGGACCACGGCCTTTATCCAGACGAGATTCAACCACAACGCCACGCGCCATGCCTTTCTCAACCGCTTTCAGCTCAAGGACTTCTGATTGCAACAAGATGGACTCGAGCAAGGTATCAATGTTTTCACCCTGTTTCGCAGAGACGTGAACAAAGATGTTCTCACCGCCCCACTCTTCTGGGATAACATCATACTGCGCGAGCTCATTCTTGACGCTGTCAGGGTTAGCACCTTCTTTGTCCATCTTGTTGACGGCAACAATCAAAGGTACACCCGCGGCTTTGGCGTGTTGAATCGCTTCTTTGGTTTGTGGCATCACACCATCATCGGCCGCAACCACCAACACAACGATATCCGTCGCACCCGCACCACGTGCACGCATCGCGGTAAACGCTGCGTGTCCTGGCGTATCCAGGAAGGTGATCATGCCGTTATCAGTTTGTACATGGTACGCACCGATATGCTGAGTAATACCGCCAGCTTCACCCGTTGCAACGTGTGCTTTACGGATGTAGTCGAGCAAGGATGTCTTACCGTGGTCAACGTGACCCATGATAGTGACAACCGGTGCACGCGGTGCCATAGGTGCATCGTTATCACGATCAGAGAGTACGGCCTCTTCCAGCTCATTCTCTTTGCGCAGGATAACTTTGTGACCCATTTCTTCCGCAACAAGCTGTGCGGTTTCTTGGTCAATCACCTGGTTAATGGTCGCCATTGCACCCATTTTCATCATGGTTTTAATGACTTCTGCACCTTTCACCGCCATTTTATTCGCGAGCTCAGCAACCGTAATGGTTTCACCGATCTCGACTTCGCGGTTGACTTTCTGGGCAGGTTTTTTAAAGCCATGCTGCATCGAAGACGGCTTAGCCATACGGCCTTTGCCTTTACCACCTTTGCCTCGACGGCCGCGGGGGTTTTTGTCTTCTGTTGCAGTGGCTTTTTTCTTTTTCTTACGACGCGGCGCGGCTGTTTCTTCGCGGCGATCCGCTTCGTCTTCCGCTTCGCGGGCATATTCGGAGGTAACCGTATGGTGGTCAGCCGCCTCCATGGTACTTAGCGCTTTGTCTTGATCTGACCAGCGCTCTTGGTTTGCTTCTGCCATTTTGCGTGCCTCTTCTAACTGCCGCTGACTTTCTTCTTCAGCTTTACGCTTGGCTTCCTCTTCCTGGCGACGCTTAAGTTCATCAGCTTCTTTCTTCGCTTGCGCATCAGCAGCACGAGTGGCAGCAGTATCCGCTGCGTCGTCTTCAGGCTGCTCAGATTTTGGTTGCGCTTGCGGCTTGGCTTCACGCTTAGCTTTTTCTTCAGCTTCGCGTTTGGCTTTCTCTTGTGCTTCACGCTTGGCTTTTTCTTCGGCCTCACGTTTCGCTTTCTCTTCTGCTTCGCGTTTTGCTTGCTCTTCCGCTTCTAGACGCGCTTTTTCTTCGGCTTCGCGTTGGGCTTGCTCTTCCGCTTCTTGCGCTGACTTTTGGTCTTCAAGCTCGCTACGCTTCACATAAGTGCGCTTTTTACGCACTTCGACTTGGACATCTTTGTTTTTTCCGCCAGCCCCTGACACGCTCAGTGTGCTACGTTTCTTGCGCTGAAGCGTCAGACGCGTCGGAGCATTGCCGTTGTCACCATGCTCACGCTTTAAATGCGTCAACAAAGCTTGTTTTTCATCTTGGCTTACCTGATCGTCCGCCGATTTTTGCATACCAGCTTCTTTAAACTGCTTCAGCAGACGATCAACCGGCGTATCAATTTCCTTCGCCAGTGTATGTACTGTAACCTCTGACATTCTGCTCCTCCTTTGCCGTCTTTACGCTTCGTCGCTGAACCAGCAGATATTACGCGCTGCCATAATAAGCTCGCCCGCACTGGTTTCGTCCAATCCATCAATATCTAACAGATCGTCAGTGCCTTGATCAGCAAGATCTTCCAGCGTCTTCACGCCTTTCGCGGCCAGTTTAAAGGCCATCTCACGAGAAAGGCTGTCTAATGCCAGCAGATCTTCGGCAGGTTCAGCGTCTCCCAGCGATTCTTCTTGTGCGAGCGCGATGGTGGTCAACGCTTCTTTCGCACGTGCGCGCAAAATGTCGACAGTATCTTCGTCTAAGCCGTCAATTTCGAGCATTTCGCTGGTTGGCACATAGGCCACTTCTTCAAGGGTGGTGAAACCTTCTTCCACCAAGGTTTGTGCAAAGTCTTCGTCAATATCGAGATATTTAACAAACAGCTCTAACGAAGCTTGTGCTTCTTCTTGGTGTTTTTTCTGGAGGTCTTCAACCGTCATCACGTTCAGTTCCCAACCGGTCAGTTGAGAGGCCAAACGCACGTTTTGTCCGTTACGCCCAATCGCTTGCGCCAGGTTATCAGCCTCGACGGCAATATCCATGGAGTGAGTATCTTCATCGACGATGATAGAGGCGACGTCTGCAGGCGCCATGGCATTGATCACAAATTGGGCAGGATTATCGTCCCAAAGCACGATGTCAATACGCTCGCCACCCAGTTCAGTTGATACCGCTTGTACACGTGCACCACGCATCCCCACACACGCACCGACGGGATCGATACGTTTGTCGTTGGTTTTCACAGCAATTTTAGCGCGTGAAGCAGGATCGCGGGCAGCGCCCATCAGCTCAATCATCTCTTCGCCAATTTCTGGCACTTCGATGCGGAATAGCTCACTGAGCATTTCTGGCTTGGAGCGCGTCATGAACAATTGGAAGCCTCGCGCTTCAGGACGCACAGCATACAACAGACCACGTACTCGGTCGCCAGGACGGAAGTTTTCACGAGGGAGTTGATCATCACGTTGGATAACCGCTTCCGCGTTGTTTCCTAAGTCGACAATGATAACATCGCGATTGACTTTTTTGACCACACCGGTGACAAGCTCACCTTCGTTGTCCATGAACTGCTCAACCACTTGTGCACGCTCAGCTTCACGCACTTTTTGTACGATCACTTGCTTAGCGGTTTGGGTGGTAATGCGGTCGAAGACAACCGATTCAATTTGATCTTCTACAAACCCGCCTAGTTCGAGGGTTTCATCATCATATTGGGCCGCTTCCAACGTGATTTCACGCGTTGGCTGGGTGACTTCATCGACGACAAGCCAACGACGGAAGGTGTCGAATTCACCGGATTTGCGATCAATGGCGACACGCACATCGATTTCGGCCTCGTACTTCTTTTTGGTTGCCGTTGCCAGCGCGGTTTCCAGTGCTTCGAAAATACGCTCTCGTGGAACGGCTTTTTCGTTTGAGACCGCTTCGACAACAGCCAAGATTTCTTTATTCATCTACTAATGCCTCATTTACTCTTAAAATGAAGGAACCAGGTTTGCTTTGGCGATGTTACTCAAGGCAAACGCCTCATCTTGGCCGTCCACGCGAACCGTGATGGTATCGCCATCGACAGAAAGGATTTCGCCTTTCCACTTACGGCGGTTTTGCATAGCCATTTTCAGCACGATGTTCACTTCATGCCCGATGAATTGCTGATAGTGATCAGCGGTGAACAGTGGACGATCAACACCTGGAGATGACACCTCTAGGTTGTACGCCACTGTGATTGGGTCTTCCACATCCATTACCGCGCTCACTTGACGGCTCACATCGGCACAATCGTCCACCGTGATACCATTTTCATGGTCAATAAAGATACGCAGTGTTGAATGCTGGCCAGCTCGAACAAATTCAAGCCCAACCAACTCATAATCCAACGCCTCAACAGGCGCGGTTAAAAGTTCAGCCAGTTGTTTCTCTAATCCTGTCATTCCAAACCCCAGAAATAAAAAAAGGGCTTAAAAGCCCAGTTACTATCCGAATGGTCTTCTTCAGATAACAAAAAACCCCGAAAATCGGGGTTTAATGTAACTGGACCCTGATGCTATGCCATCAACATAAGTCGTTAGCATAGCCGTTATTGCTGGTGTCGGAATCATCGCAACAATAACGAGAGAGTAACTCTCTACACAAAGGCTTATTGGTCCGCTTCGTGCTGCCCCGAGGGCAAAAAGGCTAGCACGTGGCTAGCCCGGTCAGCGTGGCTTTGACAACAAACGCTGACGCGTTATTCAGTTTAGCCGTTATTTAAACAACAAACTTAAAATTGGTTGCGCGATGCGATTTTTATCGCTTCACCAACCTAAAATTGGTTGCGGGAGACGGATTTGAACCGCCGACCTTCGGGTTATGAGCCCGACGAGCTACCAAACTGCTCCATCCCGCGTCCGATTCGCGATAATTATATCGCTTTTTACAACAAAGGTGCAAGTGATTGCCCTTTGTGAACTTGGTGCCGAGAGCGGGACTTGAACCCGCACGCCTATAAAGGCACTACCCCCTCAAGATAGCGTGTCTACCAATTCCACCACCTCGGCTCAATTTTTACTGAGGGATCTCACTGTTATCAACAGGGATTTCATCCTCTTTTGGCGCAGCTTGCTGTTGTGTAGCAGGCTCGCTTAAATCTTCAAAACCGCTTTTTGCTTTAGGGTCATGCGCTGTCAGGTTACCGAGCACAAGACTCAGTGCGAAGAACGCGATTGCAAAACCGGTTGTCATTCGGGTTAAAAAGTTTCCAGAGCCGCCAGAGCCAAACACGGTGTTTGATGCCCCAGCCCCGAATGAGGCTCCCATATCTGCGCCTTTACCTTGCTGAACCAGAACCAGGCCAATTACACCGATTGCGGCCAACAGATAAATCACAAGTAGAATTTCGTACATGGTTCCACCTATGCTCCAGGTTGTTGAGCCGGCAGTGTTACTTCTCAGCCAGCGCAGCCCCCTTTGTTGGGAGCGGGTGAATACTAGCGAAAGCGCGGTGATGAAACAAGAGAAATTTACAAAAAACCTTGATTTCGACGTCGTTTGCGCAATCTATGACCACCCGCCCTTTATTATTAACAGTTCGCCTTCACCGCCTCTGCGATTTCGAGTGCGTAGGCGTTCACGTTATCGGCATCCGGTCCTTCGACCATCACCCGAATCAAAGGCTCAGTGCCTGATTTGCGCAGCAACACGCGCCCCTGCTCACCCAGTTTATTTTCCACTGCGGCTTTGGCAGCCAGTACGGGCTCACTTTGTAGTGGGTCGACACTGCCACTAAAGCGCACGTTTTCTAGTACTTGTGGCAATAACGTCATGCCATCGCTTAACGCTTTTAAATCCATTCCCGTGGCGGCAACACTGGCCAGTACCTGCAATGCCGCCACAATGCCGTCTCCGGTGGTGACTTTATCCAAGACAATCACATGGCCTGAATTTTCCGCACCAATTCGCCAGCCTTTTTCTTGGAGTAGCTCCATCACATAGCGATCACCGACTTTGGCACGTGCGAATGGGATCCCGAGCGATTGTAATGCCAACTCCATGCCCATGTTGGTCATCAAAGTGCCAACCACGCCGCCTTTCAGCTCACCACGGCGTAAACTTTCGCGCGCGATGATGTAGGCAATTTGGTCGCCATCAATTTTATTGCCAAGATGATCAACCATGATCACACGATCACCGTCACCATCAAAGGCTACCCCAAGGTCTGCTTTTTCTTCCAACACGCGTTGCTGCAGCGCGCGTACATCGGTAGCCCCCACTTCATCATTGATATTGGTGCCGTTAGGGGCACAGCCAATGGTGGTCACCTCCGCACCCAGCTCACGAAATACCGAAGGCGCAATGTGATAGGTGGCACCATGGGCGCAATCAAGGACAATTTTTAACCCACTCAGGCTCAACGCGCTGGGGAAGGTGCCTTTACAGAATTCGATGTAACGCCCGGCCGCGTCGTTAATGCGGCTGGCTTTACCTAACTCCGCCGACTCGACACAAGTCAGTGTTTTTTCGAGTTCCGCTTCAATCGCAAGCTCAGCATCATCGGGAAGTTTGGTGCCCTCGGAGGAGAAGAATTTAATGCCGTTGTCGTAATGCGGGTTATGTGAGGCAGAAATAACGATCCCTGCTTCAGCGCGAAACGTTTGAGTCAGATACGCAATCGCCGGCGTTGGCATAGGGCCAGTGAAGGCAGCTTCTAAGCCTGCTGCGGATAAGCCTGATTCAAGTGCAGACTCAAGCATGTAGCCCGATATTCGAGTATCTTTACCAATCAGCACTTTGCGGGTGCCTTGTTGCGACAAGACGCGCCCGGCGGCCCAACCTAGTTTGAGCATAAACTCTGGGGTGATCGGAAATTCACCCACCTTACCGCGCACACCATCTGTGCCAAAGTATTTACGTTCTGTCATTGTTTTTATTCTCCTGGTGCTTCATTTTCTTGCATCGTCAACGCCACGACCTTGAGCGCATCGGCAGTCTCTTTAACATCGTGAACACGGATAATCTGTGCGCCTTTCACTGCCGCTAACGTGGCACAAGCGATGCTGCCACCTAGCACGTCGTGAGGTGTTTTATCTAGCGCTTTGTAAATCATAGATTTGCGCGACATCCCCGCCAAGATCGGCAGACCAAAGTGATGGAAATGATCTAATTGTGCGAGCAACTGATAGTTGTGTGCCAGGGTTTTACCAAACCCATAGCCCGGATCCAAAATGATATTTTGCCTGATAACGCCAGCATCTAGGCAAGCATCTATTCGCTGGTTTAGAAACTGCATTACGTCTTGGATAACATCCGTGTAGTCGGGTGCCGCTTGCATGGTTCTTGGCTGACCCTGCATGTGCATGATGCACACGGGTACCTGGAGATCGGCAGCGGCAGTCAATGCGCCAGGCTCTCTGAGCGCGCGAACATCATTGATCAGGTTCGCGCCAGCTTCGACAGCGGCGCGCATGACCGCAGCTTTGCTGGTATCAATCGAGATCCAGCAATCCGATCGCTCGCGGATAGCTTTTATCACTGGTACAACACGATTAATTTCGTCTTGCTCTGCCACATCAGCGGCACCAGGACGGGTCGACTCGCCCCCAATATCGATAATCGTCGCGCCATCAGCCAGCATCTGTCGTGCCCGCTCAACGGCTTTGCTTTGTTGTTGAAACAATCCGCCATCAGAGAAAGAGTCCGGCGTGACATTGAGGATCCCCATAACGACGGGGCTATCAAGAGACAGGGTTTTATTCTGGTGTGTTATTTCCATGCGTTTACTTCCAAGCACGATCAAAAAAACCCCGACGTATCGGGGTTTGTATTACTGTTGGTTTACGCTTCAGATTGGTTTTCTGAATCTAACGGCTTTTGTTTTTTATCATCTGATTGTTCATCAGATGCTTTCGTCGCTGATTCATCCGGTTTTTTGGGCGTGTCATCCGATGAAGACCCCCCGTCACCGCCTTCCCAACCTGCAGGCTCGCGAACATCACGACGGGCCATCAAGTCATCGATTTGTGCCGCATCGATGGTCTCGTATTTCATCAACGCATCTTTCATCGAATGCATGATATCGAGATTGTCTTCCAAGATTTGTTTTGCACGGTCGTAATTACTGTCAATGATTTGACGGATTTCTCCATCAATCAAGCGCGCCGTTTCGTCCGAAATATGTTTGGTCTGTGCCATTGAACGGCCAAGGAAAACTTCGCCTTCCTCTTCCGCATAGAGCAATGGACCTAGTTTCTCTGAAAAGCCCCATTGCGTGACCATTTTGCGAGCAATTTCTGTTGCACGTTCAATGTCATTGGATGCCCCGGTCGAGACTTTGTCTTTTCCGTAAATCAGCTCTTCGGCTAAACGACCGCCATAAAGGCTTGAGATCATCGAGTTCAGGTGCTGACGCGACATGCTGATGCGGTCCTGCTCAGGCAGGTACATGGTCACACCCAATGCGCGTCCACGTGGGATGATCGAGACTTTGTAGACAGGATCATGTTCCGGCACTAAACGTCCAACAATGGCATGGCCTGCTTCGTGGTAGGCAGTCGACTCTTTGATTTCTTCTGACATCACCATCGAACGGCGCTCTGCACCCATCATGATTTTGTCTTTAGCCAGTTCAAACTCGACCATGGAGACCACACGCTTGTTACCGCGAGCCGAGAACAATGCTGCCTCGTTGACCAAGTTAGCTAAATCGGCCCCTGAGAACCCTGGGGTACCACGTGCAATAAGCGATGCATCGACATCATTGCCGAGGGGGACTTTGCGCATGTGCACTTTTAGAATATGCTCACGGCCGCGGACATCAGGCAAGCTCACCACGACTTGGCGGTCAAAACGCCCCGGACGTAATAACGCAGGATCCAAGACATCAGGACGGTTCGTCGCGGCGATAACAATCACCCCTTCGTTCCCTTCAAAGCCGTCCATTTCGACCAGCATTTGGTTAAGGGTTTGTTCACGCTCATCGTGACCGCCGCCTAAGCCAGCGCCACGTTGACGACCCACTGCATCGATCTCATCGATAAAGATAATACACGGTGCCGCTTTCTTGGCTTGCTCAAACATATCACGGACACGTGATGCACCCACACCCACGAACATTTCGACGAAATCAGAGCCGGAAATGGTGAAGAAAGGCACTTTCGCTTCACCTGCAATGGCTTTCGCCAGCAAGGTTTTACCCGTACCCGGAGGCCCCACCATCAATACACCGGTTGGAATTTTACCGCCCAGTTTTTGGAATCGGCTTGGATCACGCAGGTAATCCACCAGCTCTTTGACGTCTTCTTTTGCTTCGTCACAACCAGCGACATCGGTGAACGATGTTTTGACCTGCTCTTCGCTCATCATTTTGGCTTTTGATTTACCAAATGACATAGCGCCTTTGCCGCCCCCGCCTTGCATCTGACGCATGAAGAATATCCATACCCCGATAAGCAACAGCATAGGGAACCACGAGATGAAGATAGACGCCAACATGCTTGGCTCTTCTGGTGGTGTCCCTTTGACACTGACATTTTTGTTAAGCAAGTCATCTAACAACTTTGGATCGTTCATAACAGGCATGTAGGTGACATAATTCGAGCCGTCACGTCGGGTGACACTCAGCTCGCGATCGTCAAATTTTACTTCCTGTATTTGATCGTTGCCGATTTCGCGTACGAAAGAGGTATAGTCGACTTGACGACCGGCGTTGTCACCTGGTCCAAAACTTTGGAACACAGACATTAAGACAACGGCGATAACCAGCCACAGAATCAAGTTTTTTGCCATGTCACTCAAGGTGTTAGCCTCGCATAACTGAGATAGATAAATGTAAGGGTACTACAGTTTATAACCTGTAGCCACAATGTAGACCTCTCGCGACCGTGCGCGGGATGAGTCGGGTTTACGAATTTTGACCGCTGTAAACATTTTACGGACTTCGGCCAGATAATGATCAAAGCCTTCTCCTTGAAATACTTTTACCACGAAGCAGCCTTTGGGGCCTAACACTTCCCGGCACATATCCAACGCCAGCTCCACCAAATACATCGCACGCGGTTGGTCTGCCGCCTGGTTGCCACTCATGTTCGGCGCCATGTCAGACATCACCACGTCAACCATGTCAGGTTGTATACGATCAAGAAGGGCATCAAGAACGGTTTGTTCACGAAAATCGCCTTGGAGAAAGCTGACGCCTGGCATCGAATCCATCGGTAAGATGTCGCACGCGATCACTTGGCCTTCATCGCCGACTTGCGTCGCCGCATACTGCGACCATCCGCCAGGCGCGGCCCCTAAATCGACCACTGTCATACCGGGCTTTAAGATGCGATCTTTTTGCTGGATTTCTTCCAGTTTAAAGATAGCGCGTGAGCGGTAACCTTTTTTTTGCGCTTCGTGCACATACTTATCGTCAAAGTGTTCTTTCAACCAACGTCCTGAGCTAGCTGAATGCTTTTTGTTCGCCATGTTGTTCCTAACCAAACCCTATTGTTGGCAACGCATTATCATAAAATTCAATCGATTGCGCACTGAATGTTATTATTAAAGGTAGCTCAAAAGCGGCTATCTAGATAATTCGGTTGCCATGGAGCATCTTTATACTGTTTCAGTTTGTGATGAGATGGCGTTAGAATGGCATGTTTTCAACCCCTAGCAAATAGAAATCGAGCCAACATGAAACTCAGCACCAAACAAAAACAGTATCTCAAAGGACTGGCTCACCAGCTTAAGCCTGTAGTCTTAATGGGCGCCAATGGCTTAACCGAAGCCGTGGTCGCTGAAATTGAGCTTGCGCTTGACCACCATGAATTGATCAAAGTGAAAGTCGCATCAGAAGACCGCGAGACCAAAAACCTGATTGTCGACGCTATCATTCGTGAAACTGGCGCCGAAAAAGTGCAGGTTATCGGCAAAACACTGGTGATTTACCGTCAAAGCGAAGAGCGTAAAATCACATTACCACGCAAATAGTTTGGGTGGCCTTAGTGGTTTGCCGCACTTGCGCTGAAGCATAACAAAAAAGGCCGCGTCGCGGCCTTTTTACTGTTGAAAACTCAGCGAAAAGTTACATCTCGTAACACTTTACTTAGACGTAATCGACGCTGCCAATCTCAAATTCTTTCACACCACCCGGTGTGGTGATACTCACTTCTTCGCCTTCTTCTTTACCAATTAGGCCTCGGGCAATCGGTGAGTTCACTGAAATAAGGTTGGCTTTAATGTCCGCCTCATCATCACCCACGATACGATAGGTCAGTTCTTCGTCGGTATTGATGTCAATCACAGTCACGGTAGCACCAAAAATCACTTTGCCATTATTCGGCATTTTGGTGACATCAATCACTTGAGCGACCGATAGTTTGTATTCAATATCGCGGATTTGCGCTTCACAAATCCCCTGCTCTTCTCGCGCAGCATGATATTCCGCGTTTTCTTTTAAATCACCCAGCTCACGCGCCTCTGCAATGGCGTTAGAGATCTCTGGGCGACGTTTGGTCAACTTGTCCAGCTCTTCTCGTAGCAGCTGCTCGCCGCGTACGGTCATTGGCACTTTATCCATAAATGACATTACCTCTTTCAATCCACAGCAAAGGGATTTTGGCAAAACAAAGCCACGCCCAAACAAAAATTTGGGCGCGGCGGAATTCAACGCTTTTTTTCGATTGTAAACAAGAATTGGCGCAAAATCATCTCTGATCCGGCAATAGCGTGACCGACCAACCGGTGATTGTCCAGCCGATGAGGTGTATCAGGCCATGCGGGCGGCTTGTCTTCAAGGCTGGACAGGGTAGGATAAACACGATGCAATAACACAAAGGCTCTCACTCATGATTCGCGCTCTTTTTCGCTGCCTAGCACCGATACGTTGCCTAGCGGTTATTTTCTGCCTCGCACTTAGCGTATTGTTCACGACATCACTAGCTTATGCATCGAATCAGCTGACGATTGAACAGCTGACCCCTTTATTGCCCAAAGGCAGTCAGGCCGCCTTGTGGGTCAGCGATCCCCAACACACACAACCGCAGCTTAGTCAGCAAGTGGATGCATTGCTTCCCCCTGCGAGTACACAAAAGCTACTCACCGGGCTCGCTGCACGCCTTTATTTACCCAGTACCTTCCGTTTTTCGACACGGCTGGTACAAGCTGGCGATGACATCGCGCTTATTTTTAATGGCGATCCCTTATTAACTCGCAAAGATATTCGTCAGCTACTTAGTCAACTGCCTCGTCGAGGGCTGGATAATATCAATCATCTTTACCTGGACGGCCAAGCCTTCGCCGGTCGCTCTCGTGCCCCCGGATGGCCTTGGGATATTCTCGCCGTCTGTTACAGCGCTCCCTCAACCGCAATAACACTAGATCATAATTGTGTGCAGGGGGCAATATACAGCCAGCCCGATCAGGGACAAACACGCGTTCATATCCCTCGCCATCAGCCAATTTCAGTGACTAGCGACGCCCTTGCGGTGACAGAAGAACAGCAAACAGCGCGTCACTGCGGGCTTGATTTAACCGCCACCGCGGATAATCAGTATCACTTTTCTGGCTGTCTTGCCCACCGAGACAGGCCGCTACCATTAAATTTTGCGGTTCAAACCCCTTCCGCCTACGTAAAAGCCGTTGTTGCCGATGAGCTCGCACGATTGAATGTGCACCTCAATGGTCAAATTCTGGTCGCACCGGCTCCCCGCCAACATCGTGAACTTGCCCGCCATCACTCTGTCCCGTTGCCGTCACTGCTGACCACCATGTTGCGAGACTCAGATAACTTGATTGCGGATAACCTTTTGAAAGCGCTCGGGCGGCGCTATTTTCAGCAGCCGGGATCTTACCGCAATGGCGTCGCGGCAGTTAAAGCCATCTTGCAAAAGGCAGGGATCGAGCTATCCCGCGCGATTTTAGTAGACGGATCCGGTTTATCCCGAAACAACCGTTTAAGCGCGCGCCAGTTGGCCAGTGTTCTTCACTATATCTCGACGCATCCTGAACTGGGACTGGTTGATATGCTCCCCACAGCAGGCATAGATGGCACACTCAAATATCGTCAAAGTGTCCGAAACGCGCCGATTAAAGGGCGATTAAAAGCCAAGAGCGGCTCGCTTTATGGCAGTTTTAACTTGGCCGGTTTACTAGAGGATGACACCGGGCAGGCGCATATTGTGGTGCAGTTGGTCAGTCATTATCACCCGGATGAAGACGCGTTACCTGACAATGTACCCGCACCGATCACCCAATTTGAACGTGAGTTTTATCACGCATTGATCCGTGGCCAGCTCGTACCTGCTTTCGCTCGCGCTCAGCCATAAACGCACGATAAGAAAGACCCGCCAAAAAGGCGGGTCTGATGGCTGCTTATTAACGTCTCATCGGGGTTAAGACTTGGTCAGTACTCGTGCGTGCAGCGATTGCACCGGATTCACTTTGGTGATGTCGGCCGCCGTTAGCGCCATGCACGTGGCGAAGGCCGCATTCAATGTGGTGGTATAGTTGACCTTGGCGGCCAGCGCACCACGACGTAAGACTTTTGAATCTTCAATCGCTTGGCGCCCCTCGGTGGTATTGACAATATAGCTATACTCACCGTTTTTGATGCGGTCAAGAATGTGCGGGCGTCCTTCGTGCACTTTGTTGACAAGGCGCGGATTGATCCCCGCTTCTCCCAGAATAACGGCAGTGCCGTGGGTGGCATCAAGCTCAAAGCCAAGTTTCAGCAGCTTCGCGGCCAGATCAACCACGCGCTGCTTATCGTTGTTGCGAACCGACAACAAAGCTCGCCCGCTTTCGCTATAGGCTTTGCCACAGGCTAAATCCGCTTTAGCAACCGCTTCAGCAAAGGTATCGCCCACGCCCATCACTTCACCGGTTGAGCGCATTTCTGGCCCAAGCAAAGGATCCACGCCTGGGAACTTATTAAACGGGAGTACCACCTCTTTCACGGAATAGTAAGGTGGAATCACTTCGTTCACGAACCCTTGCTCGGCAAGTGATTGTCCTGCCATGACGCGAGCAGCAATTTTCGCCAGCGGCACTCCTGTCGCTTTAGACACAAATGGAACCGTTCGTGCAGCCCGCGGGTTTACTTCAATCAGATAAATTTCATCATCTTTCACCGCAAACTGGGTATTCACCAAGCCGCGTACACCAAGCTCTAAGGCTAATTTACGTACTTGTTCACGCATCCGGTCTTGAACGTCATCGCTCAGCGTATACGCAGGCAGTGAACACGCCGAATCGCCCGAGTGCACCCCCGCTTGCTCAATGTGCTCCATAATGCCACCAATGACAACAATGTCACCGTCACACACGGCATCAATATCAACTTCGGTCGCGTCATCAAGGAAGTGATCGAGCAAGACAGGGGATTCATGCGACACACTCACGGCCTCATTAAAGTAGCGACGCAAATCCACTTCGTCATACACGATTTCCATCGCCCGTCCCCCAAGCACATAAGACGGACGCACCACCAGTGGGTAGCCAATCTCTTTCGCTTTTTCCACCGCCTGCTCTAATGCCGTCACGGTGGCGTTGGCAGGTTGTTTCAGCCCTAGGCGATCTACCGCATCTTGGAAACGTTCACGGTCTTCCGCGCGGTCAATTGCATCAGGACTGGTACCAATGATCGGCACCCCAGCTGCTTCTAGCGCTCGAGCCAGTTTAAGTGGGGTTTGGCCACCATACTGAACAATCACCCCTTCAGGGTTTTCGACCCGAACAATCGCCAACACATCTTCCAAGGTCACTGGCTCAAAGTAGAGGCGATCGGAAGTATCATAGTCGGTAGAGACGGTTTCAGGGTTACAGTTCACCATGATGGTCTCATAGCCGTCTTCGCGCAGCGCTAACGAAGCATGGACGCAGCAATAATCAAACTCGATGCCCTGTCCGATACGGTTCGGCCCACCACCGATAACCATGATTTTCTTTTTATCGGTTGGTTGCGATTCGCATTCATCATCATAGCTTGAGTACATGTACGCGGTATCAGAGGAAAACTCAGCTGCGCACGTATCAACGCGTTTGTAGACCGGATGGATGTTGAATTTATCCCGCAGTTTGCGCACTTCAATTTCAGACACCCCGAGAAGATTCGCCAAGCGCACATCGGAAAAACCTTTACGTTTTAATTGGCGCAGCGCGACCGCATTAAGGCCAGCAAACCCATGCTCTCGGACTTGTTGTTCATGTTTGACGATGTCTTCAATTTGTACCAAGAACCAGCGATCAATATTAGTGAGGTTGAAAACCCCATCGACCGACATGCCGGCACGGAAGGCATCCGCGACATACCAAATCCGCTCGGCGCCCGGCTCTTTCAGCTCATGGCGAATACGCGTCAATGCGGTATCATCATCCAGGTTGACCATCTCATCAAAACCAGACGCGCCGGTTTCTAGACCGCGTAATGCTTTCTGTAACGATTCTTGTTGGTTACGGCCAATGGCCATCACCTCGCCCACGGATTTCATCTGGGTCGTCAGTCGATCATTAGCGCCAGCAAATTTTTCAAAGTTAAAACGTGGGATTTTCGTGACCACGTAATCAATGGTCGGTTCAAATGAGGCCGGTGTGGCGCCGCCGGTAATATCATTCATCAGCTCATCAAGGGTAAAGCCAACCGCTAATTTGGCCGCTACTTTGGCAATCGGGAAGCCGGTTGCTTTTGATGCTAAGGCTGATGAACGCGAGACACGCGGGTTCATCTCAATGATCACCATGCGCCCGTTATTAGGGTTAATCCCAAACTGAACGTTTGACCCACCGGTTTCGACACCGATTTCACGCAGCACAGCCACGGAGGCATTGCGCATCAATTGGTATTCTTTATCGGTCAACGTTTGGGCGGGCGCGACGGTGATCGAATCACCAGTGTGGACACCCATCGCATCGACGTTTTCAATCGAGCAGACAATGATGCAGTTATCGTTTTTATCCCGCACCACTTCCATTTCGTACTCTTTCCAACCAATCAAGGATTCATCAATCAACAGCTCGTTGGTTGGCGACAAATCCAAGCCTCGCTCGCAAATGTCTTTAAATTCTTCTTGGTTGTAGGCAATACCGCCACCGGTGCCGCCCATGGTAAATGAAGGACGGATAATACAAGGGAAACCCACTTCGTCGAGTACCTTGTACGCCTCATCCATACTGTGGGCAATGCCCGCACGCGGACACTCAAGGTTAATGCTGCGCATCGCTTCATCAAAACGGTGTCGGTCTTCCGCTTTATCAATGGCGTCGGCTGTTGCACCAATCATCTCTACGCCAAATTCCGCCAGTACGCCGTGACGCTCGAGATCCAGTGCACAGTTTAATCCCGTTTGACCGCCCATGGTCGGTAACACCGCATCGGGGCGCTCTTTCTCAATAATATGTTTCACTACCTGCCACTGAATCGGCTCGATATAGGTCGCATCGGCCATTTCGGGATCAGTCATGATAGTCGCTGGGTTCGAGTTCACGAGAATAACCCGGTACCCCTCTTCGCGTAGCGCTTTACACGCTTGTGCCCCCGAGTAGTCAAATTCACAGGCTTGGCCGATGACAATCGGGCCTGCGCCCAGGATTAGAATGCTTTTTATGTCTGTGCGTTTTGGCATGCTCAACGACTCCGATTAGGCGCGATGTTGTTTGATAAGGTCGATAAAATGGTCAAAAAGAGGCGCCGCATCATGCGGTCCTGGACTTGCCTCTGGGTGGCCTTGGAAGCTAAAGGCGGGTTTTTCAATATGATGAATGCCTTGTAAGCTGCCATCGAACAAAGACACATGGGTCGCCCGCAATGTGTCTGGCAAGCTATCTTTATCGGCCGCAAAGCCATGGTTTTGGCTGGTGATCATCACCACGCCTCGGTCTAAATCTTTCACCGGGTGATTGGCACCATGATGGCCAAATTTCATTTTCACCGTCTTAGCACCGCTCGCCAGTGCTAAAATTTGGTGGCCCAAGCAAATACCAAATAAAGGCACGCCTTTCGCTAAGAAGGTTTGCGTCGCCGCAATCGCGTAGTCACACGGGGCTGGATCGCCAGGACCGTTGGATAGGAAAACGCCATCCGGATTCATCGCCAGCACCTCGTCTGCGGGCGTGGTGGCAGGCACCACCGTCAAACGACAGCCACGGTCAACCAGCATACGCAAAATGTTACGTTTAGCACCAAAGTCATACGCCACTACGTGATAAGGCAATTCACTATCAGGTAAAGCATCGGGTAAGCCTTGATGAAGTTGCCAAGAGCCTTGTGTCCAGCTGTAGCTTTCCTCAGTGGTCACTTCTTTGGCGAGATCCATGCCCTTGAGGCCAGGAAAATCTTGCGCGTTAACCAAAGCCAATGCTTCATCCACGCTGTCGCCAGCGACAATGCAACCATTTTGCGCCCCTTTTTCACGCAACAAACGGGTGAGCTTGCGTGTATCAATGTCGGCAATGCCAACAATGTTGTGTTGCTTGAGGTAATCAGAAAGGGATTGTTGATTGCGGAAGTTGCTAGCTAACAGAGGAAGATCACGAATCACGAGGCCTTGAGCGTGAACTTGGGAGGATTCTTCGTCTTCGGTATTGGTACCGGTGTTGCCAATGTGGGGATAAGTAAGAGTGACGATTTGACGGGAATAAGAGGGGTCGGTAACAATTTCTTGATACCCCGTCATCGAGGTATTGAAAACCACTTCTCCCACCGCGGAGCCATCCGCGCCGATCGGGGTACCGTGGAACACTGTCCCATCTTCTAGGACTAAGAGCGCAAACTTGCTCAAGACAACCTCCAGTTTATATAACAATGCACTTTTAACGACTAAACTTGCATCTAGGTATTCCATCTAAGATCAAAACCCGCGTCAAGCTGAATTTTGACAAATTGCGCGCATTCTAGGGATGCGTAGCGTAGCTGTCAATTATAGCGCCCTATTTTTCTTTCTTTTATTCGTCACTCAATACGATTGCTCATATAAACCGCCATAACATACAGCCTAAACCGACCTTATCGTGCAAAAAACGACCCGAATACGTTTATTTTAATCATGCATCAGGGGGGAAAGACCTAAAAAAAACAAATCATCAGAGCAAACGTTTACTTTGGACAGTTAATGATTCACAAGGAACAACTCACTCACGTAAGCAGGGATAAGCCCGATAAACTACAGAGACAAAAGAGAAGGTGAAACCAGCAGGCAGGCCGTTTTCGGTGTGATAAAAAAACATCGCGCCGAAGCGCGATGAATAGTTATTTTAAATCGAGGACATCTTGCATGGTATAAAAACCCGACGGGTGCTGATTGAGCCAAACCGCTGCACGGACCGCGCCTTTGGCAAAGGTATTACGGTTTGAGGCCTTATGCGTGATCTCAACACGCTCACCGATATCGGCAAACATCGCAGTATGTTCGCCAACAATGTCACCGGCTCGAAGGGTGGCAAAACCAATCTCGTCTTTGCTGCGCTCGCCGGTATTCCCTTCTCGCGCATAGACAGCCACATCGCTGAGGTTGTTCCCCATTGCCCCCGCAATCGCTTCGCCCATACCTAGCGCTGTGCCTGAAGGGGCATCCACTTTATGGCGGTGGTGGGCTTCAACAATTTCAATATCGCATTCCTCCCCCATCACTTTGGCGGCTTGCTCGAGCAACTTAAACACTAGGTTCACCCCCACACTGTAGTTGGGCGCCATGACTAAGGCAGTTGACTCAGCGGCCTCATGAATGGCTTGTTTTTGCGCCTCGTCAAACCCGGTGGTGCCAATGACTAATTGTTTACCTTGCTGTTGGCATAACGCCAAATGCGCCATCGTGGCCGACGGTGCGGTAAAGTCGATAATCACGTCGAAGTCGTCACTGACATTGGCAAGGTCGTCCACTACGTTAACCCCTAAACGGCCAATCCCTGCCAACTCACCCGCATCTGTGCCTACTAGGCTAGACTCAGGGCGCTCACTCGCCGCCCCCAATGTTGCGCCCGAGTATTGTGCAACCGCTTGAATAAGGTTGCGGCCCATTCGTCCAGCCGCGCCTGCAATGGCAATACGTACCATGATTTTCCCCTTTGTCACTTTGCCAGCAAATTGGCTCCTTGATCATAACTGACCACTCTAGCGCGTTCCCTGGCACTTGTATATTGGCGAAAAAAAGGGAAGCTTTCGCTTCCCGTTTTGGTCTGGATCATCACGGTTAAGTGACCTCACGAATTTGTAATTCCTTCGGCACTTCAAAGAACATGTTTTCTTCTCGTCCAGAGAGATTTTCAACCTCTGTGGCACCAAGCTGCTTGATGCGCTCGATAATATGATTCACCAGCTCTTCAGGCGCCGATGCTCCTGCCGTGATCCCAACGGTATGCTTGCCGTCTAACCAAGCGGGGGCAATGTCTTGTGCTGTATCGACCAAATACCCAGGCGTACCTAGCTTTTCAGAAAGCTCACGGAGGCGATTTGAATTTGAGCTATTTTTCGATCCAACGACAATCATCACATCACAGCTTTGCGCAAGATCGCGTACTGCATCTTGGCGGTTCTGTGTGGCATAACAAATATCATCTTTGCGCGGGCCTTGGATATTGGGAAATACCTGCCGCAAGGTATCAATCACATCTGCCGTTTCATCCACAGACAGTGTGGTTTGACTGACATAGTGTAGGTTATCTGGATCGTTGACCTTGAGGGTATAGACATCGTCTGGAGTTTCAACCAAATACATGCCACCCGTTTCGCTGGCGTATTGACCCATGGTGCCTTCCACTTCTGGGTGGCCCGCATGGCCTATCAGCACCACTTCCATGTTTTTGCGGCTTGCGCGCGCCACTTCCATATGGACCTTGGTCACCAATGGACAGGTGGCATCAAACACGGTCAATTGACGCGATTTCGCCTCGTTCCGCACCGCTTGTGATACACCGTGTGCAGAGAAGATCACAATACTGTCGTCAGGCACTTCGCTGATCTGCTCAACAAAAATCGCCCCACGCTGCTTTAACCCTTCCACGACGAAGCGGTTGTGCACCACTTCATGACGCACATAAATCGGCGGTTGATAGATTTCTAACGCGCGTTCAACAATACTGATTGCACGATCGACGCCCGCACAAAAGCCACGGGGGTTAGCAAGTAGGATCTTCATGACTACGCCTTATTGCACACTTATAATTTCAACGTCAAAAATGACGGTTTTACCCGCCAAAGGATGATTAAAGTCAACGGTGACTGAGTCGCCAGAGACCGCGGTAATAATTCCGGGAATTTCTTGCCCTTGAGGACCACTAAACGCAATGATCGCCCCTTCTTCGGCGGGTGTTTCTCCTCCGAAATGACGACGGTCCATATGATGAATATTATCAGGGTTTGGCTGCCCAAAGGCATCTTCAGGCGCTAAGGTAAAGCTGCTCGAGGCGCCTTCTTTTAAGCCCAACAAGCAGTTTTCAAAATTTTCGGTCAGACTGCCGTCTCCCATCACCAATTTCGCTGGCTTCCCCGCATTATGGGTGGTATCGGCCACCGAGCCATCTTCAAGTTTGATGGTAAAATGCATAATCACTTCGCTAGCGGCGCTGATCGCTTTCATAATTCATCCTTTTTGCAAGTCAGAGTGTGCTGATAGATACGCATTATCCCTGCTTGGTCGATGACGCGTCCTGGCGAAAACTTTCCAGAATCACCAACGCCGCTCCCAAACAAATCGCGGAATCCGCCAAGTTAAACGCCGGCCAATGCGATGTGCCAATGTAAAAATCTAAAAAGTCGATGACATAACCATGAACAAGCCGATCGAACAAATTGCCCAATGCGCCGCCGATGATCATCGCGTAGGCAATATTGATCAGCCGTTGGCTTGCCGGGGTAGTCCGCATCCAATAAGCCAGTAAGCCACTGACTCCTAGTGCAATCACGCTAAACAGCCAACGCTGCCAGCCTCCAGCATCACTCAAAAAACTAAAGGCTGCGCCATGGTTGTGCACGTAGGTAAGATTAAAAAAAGGCAACAGTTCAATGCGGTTAGCAAACCCGTATTCCATGGTTTGCATCACCAGCCACTTACTACCAATATCGAGCGCAAACACCAGAGGCGCCAGCCAAAGCCAGCGCCATCCTGATTGCGAGAGGGAAAGAGTCTGCATCACGCAAATTGGCGAGTTTCGCCTTCTCCTGCAATGTTGGTCACACAACGGCCACAGATCTCTTCATGGCCAGCAATGGTGCCCACGTCGGCGACGTGATGCCAGCAGCGTTCGCACTTCGCCGCACTTGAAGCCGTCACCTCAACAGCAAGGCCTTCAACATCCGTTTTCGTCGCAGATATTGGGGCTTCACCGGCGACCACAGTTGCTTTTGACGTTAACAGCACAAAGCGAAGTTCATCGCCCATTAAGCGCAGTTTTTCGGCAAAATCGGCGGGCGCATACAAGGTCACTTCGGCTTCTAGTGAGCCACCAATGACTTTTTCGTTACGGGCCTGTTCAAGCGTTTTATTGACCGCATCGCGTACGTTTAACAATTTCGCCCAGAACGCCTGATTAAGGGCAGCACTGTCTTCAAGATCAAACAGGCCGTCATACCAGACATCGGTAAAGACAAACTTGCTACGCTCACCCGGCATTTCATTCCAAATTTCATCCGCCGTGAACGACATAATAGGAGCCATCCAACGGACCAAGGCTTCGACAATGTGGAACAGTGCCGTTTGGCAGCTTCGGTGCGCATGGCTGCCGGCTTTCGCGGTGTATTGGCGATCCTTAATAATATCGAGATAAAAAGAGCCCATCTCAATCGAGCAGAACTGCATCAAGCGTTGCGTGACTTGGTGGAAATTACAGGCTTCAAATGCTTCTGTAATTTCTTGCTGTGCCGCCAACGCACGTCCCACCGCCCAACGATCGACCGCGACCAAAACGTCTGGGGCAACCAAGTCGGTTTTAGGATCAAAGCCATGTAGATTAGCCAGCAAGAAACGCGAGGTGTTGCGGATACGACGATACGCATCGGCGCTGCGTTTTAGGATCTCATCCGAGACGGTGATCTCACCCGTGTAATCGGTTGATGCCACCCATAAACGCAAAATATCGGCACCCAGCTTGTTCATCACGTCTTGCGGCGCGATGGTGTTCCCCAAAGATTTCGACATCTTGCGGCCTTTGCCGTCAACGGTGAAACCATGAGTCAGCACTTTTCGATACGGGGCCTTCTCTTTGATGGCGACCGAGGTCATTAACGATGATTGGAACCAACCACGGTGCTGATCCGACCCTTCGAGGTACATGTCAGCTTCTTGGCCGTTGAACTCGTCACGCTGGTTAACCACCGCATAGTGCGTCGCGCCTGAATCAAACCATACATCGAGCGTATCCAACACTTTCTCGTACTGGTCTGCTTCATCGCCAAGCAGTTCGTTAAGATCCAAATCCCACCACGCTTGAATGCCCGATTGCTCTACCCGCTGTGCAACCTGCTCAATCAGGTTAATCGTATCGGGATGAAGCTCTGACGTTTCTTTGTGAACGAACAGGGCAATGGGTACGCCCCAGGTACGCTGACGAGAAATACACCAGTCTGGACGGCCTTCAACCATGGATTCAATGCGGCTTTGCCCCCAGTCCGGGATCCATTCAACGTTTTTGATCTCTTGTAAGGCTTTATCTCGCAGACCGGCTTTATCCATGGCGATAAACCATTGTGGCGTCGCTCGGAAAATAATCGGCGTTTTGTGGCGCCAGCAGTGCGGATAGCTGTGTTCATAGGCATGATGATGCAGCAGCGCGCCGTGCGTTTTAAGCGTTTCAATGACATTATCATTGGCTTTAAACACGTGCTGACCGGCAAACAGTGGTGTATCAGGTAAATACACACCATTGCTCCCCACAGGATTGGCCACTTCTAGGTCGTATTTTTTCCCCACCACGAAGTCTTCTTGGCCGTGTCCAGGCGCAGTGTGGACAACCCCCGTACCCGACTCAGTTGTCACGTGATCGCCAAGGATCACCGGCACGTCAAAATCATAAAATGGGTGTTGAACACGTTGCAGCTCTAACGCTTCACCTTTACAAAAACCAAGGTTGTGATAGTGCTCGATACCAGCACGATCCATGACGTCTTTGGCCAACTCTGCCGCCAGAATTAAGCGCTGTGGCTGCTCGCCTTCGACTTGCACCAGCACATATTCCAGATCCGCGGACACAGCAACGGCGCGGTTAGCCGGCAGAGTCCAAGGCGTCGTCGTCCAGATCACCGCCGAAACAGGCCCTTCGCCTTGATGCTCACCTGCAAGGGTAAAGGTGTTCACGAGCGCCTGCTCATCGACCGCACGGAACATGACGTCAATCGATGGGGAGGTCTTGTCTTGATACTCGACTTCGGCTTCGGCAAGGGCTGAACCACAATCCGTACACCAGTGAACCGGTTTAAACCCTTTGTGCAAGTGGCCATTCCCAGCAATCTTACCCAAGGCACGGATGATGCTGGCCTCAGTGTTAAAGTCCATGGTGAGATAGGGCTTATCCCACTCACCTAACACGCCAAGACGTTTAAAGTCGGCTTTTTGACCTTCCACTTGCTTGGCCGCGTATTCACGACATTTTTCACGGAACTCGGCGGTGGAGATTTTCTGACCCGGCTTGCCCACTTTTTTCTCTACCATCAATTCGATAGGTAGACCGTGGCAGTCCCAGCCAGGGACATACGGTGCGTCATAGTCCGCCAGCGTTTTCGATTTAATAATAATGTCTTTGAGAATTTTATTAACAGAGTGACCAATATGAATATTGCCGTTCGCGTACGGAGGGCCGTCGTGCAAAATAAATGTTTTTTTGCCGTGCTTCGCTTGACGGATTGCACCGTAAAGATCTTCATCATACCAACGCTTGAGCATATCAGGCTCGCGCTTAGCAAGATTACCTCGCATCGGAAACGCAGTTTCCGGCAGGTTTAAGGTATCTTTGTAGTCACTCATTGATTATTGATTCCGTATGGAGGTTACTCTAGACATTATTGCCATCAGCCAGCCACGCACGCGCTGCCGATGCATCTCGTTGAATTTGCATTTTTAATGCGTCTACTGACGCGAATTTGGTTTCATCACGCAATTTGTGCAGTAGGCTAACTTCTAATTGTTTGCCGTATAAATCGAGCGTTTGATCGAATAGATGCACTTCTAACTGCTGATGGGTGCCATTGACCGTCGGTCGATTACCCACGTTGGCAACGCCCGGCAAAGATTGCCCTGCACGCGCACCGGACACGGTTACCGCGTACACACCCGATACAGGAGAGACTCGCCGCTTAAGCAGCACATTCGCGGTAGGAAAGCCGATCGTGCGTCCAAGCTTTCGCCCATGCGCGACCCGCCCGCAAATACTGTAGGGTCGCCCCAACATATCGGCTGCCGCCTCTAACTGGCCCGCGAGAAGCGCATCTCGGATAGCGGTGCTACTCACCCGTCGGTCGCTGACACAAAAGCTTTCGGTACTCACCACCGCAAAGTGATGCGCTTTCCCGGCTTGCTCTAATCGAGAGAAGTCACCGGCACGCTTGAGGCCAAAGCGAAAGTCGTCACCCACTACCAGAAACTTAACACCCAATTGATTGACCAACAAGCGATCAACAAAAGCATCCGGGCTCATGGCGGCAAATGCTGGTGTAAAGCTGACACACAAAAGCCTATCCACGCCTAACTTAGCCAGCTGAGTATATTTGTCGCGCAGCCGGGATAAACGTGCAGGGGCCTGATCGCCTTGAAACAATTCGAGCGGTTGAGGCTCAAACAGCATGACAGTCGCAGGCAAATCGAGGGCCCTGGCCTTCTCGACCACTTGGCGCAAGACCGCTTGGTGCCCAAGGTGGACACCATCAAAGTTACCGATGGTGAGTACACAGCCTCGGTGTTTGGCCCGGATATTGTGAATGCCTCGAATTAATTCCATCGCCTGCTGACTATTTGAACTATAAAAACTGGCGGATTATATACTAGTCAGCGCTGGCAATCAGCCCTGGATTGATATTCCGCGCTTACCATCATCCTCGGTGGCGGATATCGCCTAATCTCACACCAAACATCACTGCCGTGATCAGATAGAGGCTCCCCCCGCCAAGAATACAGCCAGCCAAGCTAATGCTGCGAGAGAATAATGGCATGGCCACCCATTGTGACAAACTTGGCATTAAAACATAAAGCCCAATAACCATGGCACAAACAGCCACCAGTAACTTAACAATAAACATCACTGTTTCTCGAGAAAGGCGATAAATATGACGACGGTGTAGCCCTTGATACAACAGGCCTGCATTAATCAGCGCCGATAAGGCCGTGGCCATTGCTAGCCCCACGTAGCTGAAGAAATAGGCAAAAATCGCGTTAAAGACCATATTGCTGACCATTGCGATGACACCGTATTTGACCGGTGTTTTAGTATCTTGGCGCGCATAATAACCAGGCGCCAGGACTTTGATCACCATAAAATTGACCAAACCACAGGCATAAGCCACCAGAGATAGACTGGCCGCCTCCACGTCAGGTACACCAAATTCACCCCGCATAAACAACACCATCAACATGGGCTTGGCAAGCACAATCAATCCGGCCATGGCGGGGATCCCGAGTAGCAGAACCATACGTACGCCCCAGTCCATGGTCGCAGCAAACTGATCCGCCGATTTATCGACATGTTTTTTGGATAACGCGGGCAAGATCACCGTCGCAATCGCAATGCCAAATAACCCCAGTGGGAACTCTAATAAACGATCGGAGTAATACAGCCAACTGATAGAACCCGTCATTAAGAAGCTAGCAATAAAGGTATCGAATAACAGATTAATCTGACTGACGGATACCCCAAACAATGCTGGGATCATTAACTGTCGAATTTTGACAACGCCGGGATGATGCCATCCCCATTTAGGCCGCACGAGCATCCCCTCTTGCGCTAAAAAAGGCAGTTGGAACAAAAGTTGAATCACACCGCCTGCAAACACACCGATCGCAAGGCCTATTTCAGGTTGTGCCAAATGCGGGGATAGACCGATCGCCGCAGCAATAATCGCAACGTTTAAAAACACCGGCGTAAAGCTGGAAACTGCAAATTTATTCAGCGTGTTAAGGATAGCCCCCGATAGCGCAACAAAGGTAATAAACCACAAATAGGGGAAAGTGATTTTCAACATCAAGCTGGCCAACTCAAATTTTGCACCATCAGGCCCGCCGTCTAGCCAATCGACAAACCAACCGGTACCAAACAACGCGGCTAAAACGGGCGAACCGACCACACCGAGCAATGTCACAACAGTGACCAGCCCACCAAGCGTGCCGACCACATTGGCCACCAACTCACGTGAGTGGGCTCGGGTGTTATCATCTTTATCAAGCGCCTGGTATTCGGTTAATACCGGCACAAACGCTTGTGAAAATGCCCCTTCGGCAAATAGACGACGCAAAAAATTAGGGATTTTATTGGCAAAGAAAAAGACATCGGCGGCCGCACCCGCGCCCATTAAGTTGGCAATGACAACATCGCGCACCAATCCTAAAACACGGGACACTAATGTCATGGTGCTCACGATGAGCCCAGAGCGTAAAAGTCGCTTACTCACGGTTACCTCTTGAAAACACGTGCCCGATGCGCGCGTTGCTTCTACTTTTTCGCCCCTGGCGATACGCCGAAAGGGAGAACAAATCGAAATATAGGTGACGTCGGGGCTGAAATGCTGATAGAATCAGCCGCCATATTAACTGTGATAACCCCGCAGCGCCAATACTACCTTGGAGCGGCGGATCTTTGCACAAATGAATTGACAATAGAGGCAAAAAGAGGCATAGTCCTCCGCCTTGAAATGTCACCGAACAAAAAGATTTGGGAGTTAGACCCTTGGCGAATATCAAATCTGCTAAGAAGCGTGCGATCCAGTCTGAAAAGCGTCGCCAGCACAACGCAAGCCGTCGCTCTATGATGCGCACCTATATGAAGAAAACTGCTTCAGCAATTGCTGCAGGCGACAAAGAAGCGGCAACTGCTGCTTTTGCACAAGTTCAGCCTATTCTTGATCGTTCAGCCACTAAAGGCATGATCCACAAGAATAAAGCAGCTCGTTACAAAGCAGCATTCTCAGCACAAATTAAAGCGCTGTAAGATTGCTCTTTGCTTATAGATAAAAAAAACCGGCCCTGGCCGGTTTTTTTTTGCTTATCACTTGTTGCTTACCTAGGTGCTAATTTGCGGTTTCGCTGCAGTAGAGGTCATGTAAAAGCTGAATGACAGCGACGACTTCATCACTTTTTAGCGAATAATATACCGTCTGCGCCTCTTTGCGCGTTGTCACCAGACCATCTTTTCGTAACCAAGCAAGATGCTGCGATAAGGCTGACTGGCTCAGAGGAACCCGCTCCACTAACTGCCCCACCGACAATTCACCTTGTAGTAAATAACACAGAATAAAAAGGCGTTTTTCATTGGCCATGGCTTTTAGCAGGCTGACTGCCTTAGGCCCATTCTGCTGCATGCGGGCTAAATCCATTCAACTTCCATCATCAGTTAATACTCAATGGCACGAGTCTAGCACGATCTTTATGCTAGCTTGTAATTAAACAAACAAGTGACTGTAATCTGCCTCACAAATCCTTTTTACCGCTGGGTGCTGGATCATACGTTCCGCAAAGATGACGAAATATTCCTCTTTTACCATACTTAGCTCAGCAATTTGTATCGCTTGACCCAAACGGGTAACTTCCTCAGCATAGGTCGTAGGCGCAATAAATAACGCTTGATGGCTAATCCCAAACGCTTTCATTAAGGCGGAATCGTCAAATTCTCCCAGGATATTAGGTACGATGCCTTGTTGATCAAACCACTGCGTTAACTTACGTCCCATTGCGGTCGATTTGCTAGGAATTAAGACTTTCTGTGTCGCTAAACGTATGGGTAACGGCACATCGAGGTCTTCTGCAGGGTTTGAGGAATATAAGCTCATGCTACTTTCACCTAACTTGACGCTAAATAAGCCGGCCTGTTGGGTCGAATCTATCGGGCAATCTGAAAGGATCATATCTAATTTATGCTCTGCGAGTTGCTCAAGCAGCATTTCATGCGTGGATTCAAAACAGCGCAGGTGGATGGCGTTATCGTGAGGTATCGCATGCAAGAGAATTTGGCTAATCAGCCGCTTCGATAATGCATCAGCAACCCCTACATCGAATAAGATATTCTCTTGCTGGCTGTAATTGACAATATCTAGCAATTCGTAGCTCAGGCCAAACATACGATCAGCATATTTAAAAACCAGCTGGCCGAGTTCTGTGGGCTCTACGTAGCGCCCATTGCGTTTAGTGAGCTTACCATTTAAGCGCTGTTCCAGAGCCCGAATTTGCCCAGTAACGGTTTGTGGTGTTAAACAAAGCTTATCCGCCCCTTGGGTGATTGAACCTTGCTTGCAGACCATCCAGAAGTAGTACAGGTGGTTGTAATTTAGGTGAGCCATGCTGATAGATAAAAAAACGCCAGACGAAGCAGCTTACGCTGCCTCTCTGGCGCCTTCAAGTGGCATACGCGTTTTAGTTTTTCACATCGTCTTTATCAAGCGGCTTTCTTACCCGCTCACCCGCTCGATGCTCTAAAGCACGCTCTGAGAAGCTTGAGGATTTATCCTGTTCTTCTCTATCAACCTTATCAACGTTCGATGTCACCATCGCCTTTCCGGCCGCGACACCAGCGCGATAGGCTTGGCAAACATCGCTTTGGTCTTGCTTTCCGTTGCAATACATATCTTGGTTTACCGCCATGGCAGAGCCAGAGACGGTAACCAGGCTAGTAATCAACGCCAGTATTACCTTCTTCATACTCGTCTCCTTGTTCATCTGCAAGCGCGCTGGCTGGTGGCAGTGCAAAGTGCAACACTACGTAGCCAATCACGGCCGCCAAGGTCGATCCTATCAAGATACCAAGACGAGAGAGTGTGACGAACTCGCCATTCACACCAACAAAAGCCAGTGATGAGATGAAGATAGACATGGTGAAACCAATACCACAGAGCACTGACACGGCAAAGATATGGGTGAAATTCACGCGTGCTGGCAGTTTGGCAATACCTAATTTCACTGCGGCCCAACTAAAGGTAAAGATCCCTAGTGGTTTACCCAGAAGCAAGCCCAAGGCAATACCTAGCGGCAACATTTCCGTCAAGTTAGCCAGTGATACACCGTCAAGCGATACCCCAGCATTCGCGAACGCAAAAATCGGCAGGATCAGGTACGACACGTATGGATGTAGCGCATGTTCCATTTTTTTCAATGGCGAGGGAGCATCATCCGTTTTACCTTTAAGCGGGATGGCAAAACCAAGCACCACACCGGCAAGCGTCGCATGAACGCCCGATTGCAACACGCTGAACCATAAAATCAGTCCAACCACGACGTACGCAGGAATACTGGTCACTTTGCGCATATTCATCGCCACTAGTACCACAGTGGCTATAAAGGCTGACGCTAGGGCAACCAGCGATAAGTCGCTACTGTAAAACAGGGCAATGATCACAATCACCCCAAGATCATCAATGATCGCCAATGCCAGTAAGAATACTTTTAACGCAAGCGGGACACGATTACCCAACAACGCCAACACACCGAGCGCAAACGCGATATCCGTAGCAGCTGGGATAGCCCAACCAGACACGGCCAGTGGGTCGCCCCAGTTGAACGCCAAGTAAACCAGTGCGGGAGCGAGCATACCGCCGATCGCTGCAACCGCAGGGAATGTGGCTTTGTCTTTTGAGTTTAGGGCACCTTGAACCAACTCACGTTTGACTTCCAAACCAATCAGCAGGAAAAAAATCACCATCAGACCATCGTTGATCCAATGACCAACGGATAAGCCTGCTACATAGGTATGAAGCGTGCTGTCATATAAAGGCTGTAAATCCGAGTTCGCTACGAACATCGCTAATACCGCCGCTACAATCAGCACAATACCTCCTGCGGATTCCATTTTCAGAAACTGACGAATGACATCAGTCATTTAGAGCACTCCATACAATAAAAGTGGATTTCAGTAGTCTAGACAGTCAGACCACTTTTAGAAAAATCGTTTGTTCTGATAGTAAACATCGGGAAAACCGATGTTAAAACTAACTTACCATTGATTTATTCGTAGTCTAACGCTTTTATATCCTGTTTACCGATTTATAGCCTAACGCTTTCTCTCTAGCATAGTGTCGATTTCAACCTTGTTATTAATTTTTATCTCTGTTTTTTCCATCCGTGTATTTAGGGACAAATAACGCTAGGAATCAGGGGGCTAACAGCCCTTTTGCTGCGGCATATCCGTGCCAAGATCGTATTTTCAACTCACTGCAGTATTTATGTCATATTTCTGAAATATTCCCTTCTTACTATCGCCTCAGATTTTGCTTTGACACTAAACTGACATCGAACTGTCACGGAGATATCTTATGACTCCCCATGCTACAGCAGTAGAGGCAACTCAGAGCTCCTCAAATTGGTTCCGTTGGACCAAGCTTGCCGTCATGCTTTACCTCCTACTGGTGGCCGTTGCCATGGTAGGAAGCGGCTTCAAATGGGCCGTAGGCGACGAAGCGAAGACGCTCTTTGCGTTTGCGTCTCATCCCGTAGCTGGCTTAATGATTGGTATTGTTGCCACTGCATTGATTCAATCTTCAAGTACCGTGACGTCTATTATCGTCGGCCTGGTCGCGGGTGGCTTGCCGGTTGAAGCGGCGATTCCCATGGTAATGGGAGCCAACGTGGGTACCTCAGTGACTAATACTATCGTCAGTTTAGGCCATGCCCGCTGTAAAGTAGAGTTTAGTCGAGCCTTTAGTTGTGCCACTGTTCATGACTTCTTTAATCTCTTTGCCGTTGCTATTTTTCTCCCACTCGAAATGGCATTTGGAATACTGAATAAAATTTCTGGCTGGTTGGTGTCGCCACTGGCACAAGCGAACGATATGAGTATCAAGGGGTTAAACTTTATTAAGCCATTGACCAAACCCGTCGTTAATGCTGTGCAATCGCCCTTGGATGCTATCTTTCCGGGCAACATTGGTGGCTTCGTGATGATTGCCATGGGGATTGTTACTATTGTCGTTGCCATCACCGTGATGGGTCGCGTGATGAAAAAACTGATGGTGGGTCGGGCAAAAGACATGCTTAAAAATGCGATCGGTCGCGGTCCATTGCACGGTATTTTCTCAGGCTCAATCGTCACTGTGTTGGTGCAATCTTCATCAACGACCACTAGCTTGATGGTGCCATTGGTCGGCTCAGGCGTGTTAAAGGTGCGTGATATTTATCCATTCACATTGGGCGCAAACATTGGTACCTGCATTACCGCGTTACTTGCTGCCACAGCCGTCACGGGCGAGTTCGCCGTCTTTGCGCTGCAAATTGCATTAGTACACCTTAGTTTTAATATCCTAGCCACCGCGCTTATCTTTGGTGTGCCGTTTTTACGCGAATTACCGCTCAAAGGTGCAGACTTGTTGGGAAAAATGGCCGCCAAATCAAAAATGGCCGTCCTCGTTTATATCAGCATGGTCTTTGTTGTAATCCCAGGCAGCATCGTCCTCTTATCCCAATAAGCCTAAGATTTAGGTCGCACACAAAAAACGCAGCCAGCTGGCTGCGTTTTTTTATTGAAAATTGGCTCAAGATGACACCAAGTCGTCTCGTTAACGTTACTGCCTATCAAACAGCTATGTGTTAAACAGCAATGCGTTAAACCGCAATCGGCGCTTTAATGGTCGGATGCGGATCGTAGCCTGCAATCTCAAAGTCATCGATTTTATATTCAAAGATAGAGGCAGGCTTGCGTTTAATGGTCAATGTCGGCAACGCACGCGGTTCACGCTTTAGCTGTTCATGGACAATATCATCGGTCAGATGGTTATGATAAAGGTGAACATCACCGAAAGTATGGACAAAATCACCGACCGCTAGGTCGCACTGTTGCGCCACCATATGGGTGAACAGCGCATAGCTGGCAATATTAAACGGCACACCCAAGAAGTAGTCTGCACTACGCTGATAAAGCTGGCATGAGAGCTTGCCATCCGCCACGTAGAACTGAAACAAGCAATGGCAAGGGGCTAAGGCCATTTTGCCTTGCTCCGCGTTCTCTGATGGGCTGATGGACTCATCCGGCAAATCGGCAGGGTTCCACGCAGTGATAATATGGCGACGCGAATTGGGTTTGGTTTTAATTTGCTCGATCAATTGCGCAATCTGATCCACGGTTGAACCATCTGGACACGCCCAAGAGCGCCACTGAGCGCCATAGACGGGACCGAGATCACCTTGCTCGGTGGCCCATTCATCCCAAATACGTACCTTGTTGTCTTGTAAGTACTGGATGTTAGTCTCGCCGTTAAGAAACCACAAAAGCTCGTGGATAATCGCTCGGGTATAGAGTTTTTTGGTCGTTAACAGTGGAAAGCCTTCAGCAAGGTCAAACCGTAGTTGGCGTCCAAATACCGATCGCGTTCCGACACCAGTGCGATCTCCCCTATCTGTCCCATTATCGAGAATATCCTGCATCAACGCCTGATACTGCTTCATAGTGTTTCCTATCATTGACCGAACAAACAAAAGGCACCGCTGAGGTGCCTTGGTGTATCACTTACTATAACCGATTCGCGTTATTCGGTCACTTGGCGGGTTGGCATCGATACGCCCATAGCATCATCAACGCCCCTACGATCACCATCGGCAACGATAAAAGCTGCCCCATACTGAATATTCCTGCAAATAACCCAAGATGTGCATCTGGCTCGCGGAAATACTCCACGGTAAAGCGGAACGTGCCGTAACCGGCCAAGAAAAGCCCCGAGACCGCCCCCATTGGGCGTGGCTTTTTAATGTACATATTGAGGATCACAAATAACGCGACGCCTTCTAATGCAAACTCATAAAGCTGCGAGGGATGGCGTGGCCACGGGCCCCCGGTTGGAAAGACCATTGCCCAAGGCACATCCGTGACGCGCCCCCATAGCTCACCGTTCATAAAGTTGCCCAACCGGCCAGCGCCAAGGCCGAATGGTACTAACGGCGCAATAAAGTCAGCCACGGTAAAAAAGTGGCGCTGCGTTTTACGTGCATACCATGCCATGGCGGTGATCACACCCAACAGACCACCATGGAAGGACATGCCTCCTGTCCATACTTTGAACAAAAACAAGGGGTCGGCGATAAAAGCATCCAATTGGTAAAAAAGCACATAGCCAATGCGTCCACCCAATACCACGCCAAGAAAGCCGGCAAACAGCAGATCGCTGACTTCTTCTTTGTTCCAACCACTGTTGGGTTTTGTCGCACGATGGTTTGCCAGCCAAAGAGCAAACACAAACCCTAACAAATACATCAACCCGTACCAGCGTACCGCAATGGGGCCTAACTCGATTAATATCGGGTCGATTGACGGAAAGGTGAAATAACCTTCAGCCATGAATTTTATCCTTTATTTCAATAACATGCTAGCGCCGACAATAACAAGAAAGACGGCAAAAATACGTTTTATTTGCTCAGTAGGTAACTTCACCGCAAGCTGCGCGCCTACCCGTGTCATCCACACAGACGTGGAAACCACCCCGAGCAACGCGGGTAAATACAAGTATCCGACACTGAGTGGCGGTAAGGGTTCCGTCTGTCGCCAGCCCAACCACACAAAGCTAATCATGCCACCGAACGCTAATACCGCTCCCCCCGCTGAGGCACTACCGATCGCTTGATGCATGCTGACCCCACGCCAGTGTAAATATGGAACAGTAAAGGATCCGCCACCAATGCCTGCCAAGCTAGAAAGCGTCCCAATCAAGGTTCCAGCCGCAGAAAGCCGCCACCAATGCGGCAATGGGCGCGCTTGATAGACGCGGCGATTAAGTAACATTTGCAGTGCCATCGCAAGCACAATCACACCAAATAAACGGGGTAGCCAATCAGGAGGCAGCAAGTCAGCAAATCCGGCCCCAAGACTACCGCCTAACAACATGCCAGGAACAAGAGCTTTGACCGCCTCGACATGCACATTACCTAAGCGAAAATGCCGCCATGCCGACGCACTTGAGGTCAAAACGATCGTTGCTAACGACGTCGCCAGAGCAATGGGCATCACCACCGTCGGTGAAATGCCAAAAACCGGCAATAGAAACGTTAAAGCGGGTACCACCACCAGTCCACCGCCAATGCCAAGCAGCCCTGATAAGGTACCTACGCACGCACCGACTAGCATGCAGACCACAAACAACAACAGTGTTAGGCCAGTGATCATCGCATTTGTCCGATTTTGACTAGCGCATCAAGCCCATGTTCGGCGAGAAAGGCCTCGGTCGATGCTCGAATCGCATCAGGGTCGTCTAATGTCAGCATAGTATTCGCCTGCACCACTAGCGCCTCATACGGTAATCGGCTTAACAGATATTTGATTTTGGCGACATTCCGAGTGTTCATACTCAGTTGCTGGTAACCCAATCCTACTAATAATGCTGCACCCACAGGATCGCCGGCCAACTCACCGCAGACACTTACCGGTAATTGATGGCGCGCCCCCATGGTTGCAATGGATGATAAGGCATGGAGTACTGAAGGATGCAGGGCATCAAAAATATCCGCGACCCGCGCATTATTGCGATCAACGGCGAGTAAATATTGGGTCAAGTCATTGGTCCCTACCGATAAAAAATCGATATCACGCGCGATATTATCCAACTGATACAAAATAGAGGGGACTTCGACCATGATCCCGAGCATAGGGATATTAACGCTCTCACCCGTGCTCTCGGCCTCTTGGCTGACCTCTTGATACGCGCGGCTGACCAAGGTTTTCGCTTCCAATAACTCATTGCGGCCAGAGATCATTGGCAGTAGTAACTTAAGGTTATTTAAACCTATGCTCGCGCGTAACATCGCACGGACTTGGATCAAAAAGATATCCGGATGATCTAAGCTGAAGCGAATACCGCGCCACCCCAGAAAAGGATTATCTTCTTCCACACTTAGGTAAGGAAGCGGCTTATCTCCACCGATATCCAACGTACGCATCACCACAGGCTTATCAGGGTAACTGGCAAGAATGGCGCGATACTGTTTCACTTGTTCGTCTTCAGAGGGGAACCGGCGTAACATTAAAAAAGGGACTTCAGTGCGAAAAAGTCCTACCCCATCCACCCCTTGATTAATCGCAATTTGACTATCGGCACTGAGACCGGCATTTAAATGGACCTCAACCCGGGTGCCGTCTTGGGTTTGTCCCGGGCTGGCCAGTGCTGTCTCAAAGGTCGATTGTAAGCTGGCTTCTTCTTGAACCAATTGCTGGTATTCGTTGATCAAGGCCTCGGCAGGCTCGATCATTAATATCCCTTTGTGTCCATCGAGGATAACGGTTTTGTGGTGCAAGCGTGAGGGAGAAAAGCTGACCCCCATGATCGCAGGGATCCCCAATGCCCGCGCGAGAATGGCAGCATGAGAATTAGCCGCTCCCTGTTCGGCGACAACGCCTGCCAGTAAGGTACGAGGAATCGAAGCCAGCATACCGGCTGTCAGCTCGTGAGCCAGTAACACAACCGGTGATGAAATCGCTGGAGCACTGCCTGCCGGGGCCATCAAAAAATAGAGTAATCGCTGACCCAGTTCTTTTACATCGTCTGCGCGCGCTTTGAGATAAGGATCGTCCATCAGGGAAAAGCGTGCGGAAAAGGCCTCCACAGTTTGTCGCACGGCCCACGTCGCTTCATCGCCTTGCTGGATCCTGACCGTTATGTCTTCTCGCAACATGGGATCATTGAGCAGATGTACAAACAGATCAAAAATCGCTAATGCGTCTTTTTGTAGCTCCTTATCAAAGCGCTTACGCAAACGCCGGAACTCGGTACTGGCCTCATCAATCGCGGCGTCTAAGCGGTCGAGCTCTCGCGACGCATCGAGACTGCTTGCCGGAGCAACGTCTTCTAGCCTTGGTTGCGACTCGTCGCACCAAGCTTGAGCAATACCGATCCCCGGTGACGCCGGCATCCCTTCAAGTAAAACAGGCGATCGGGTACCTTGCCATCCCCCTTGCGCGTCCGCATGAGCAAATACCACCGCCAACTGCGCGGCTAAGGTGACAAGAAACGACTCTTCACTTTGATCAAATTGACGCGGTTGGTGTTGCTGAACGACTAATACGCCCAGCACCTTTTTTCGATAAATAATGGGCGTACCCAAAAAAGATTGAAACGCATCTTCTCCTGTCGCTGGAAAAGGTTTAAACGCAGGATGTCGTCGTGCATAAGCGAGGTTTAAAGGCTCAGCTCGTTGACCAACCACGCCAACTAACCCGTCACCAAACGACATCGACACTTGCGCCGACGGATCGAGCCCCTGCGTTGCCATCAAATCAAAGCTTTGTTGCTCAAGGTTGGCGAGATAGACAGAGCAGCACTCGGTACGCATTGCCAAGCAGGTTTGTTGCACCAACGTATGCAGCGCCTGATCGAGATCGGCTGACACTGCAACGCTTTGCACAATATTCCTTAACTGCGTGAGCACCGAGTTTCTCCTTTACCCTCGCTTATTTTTACGTCGAGGTTTGCGTTCTTTAAAAGGCATCGCAAGCGGCGCAAACTCTTTCATTGCACGCCGATAGACTTCACGCTTAAATGCCACGACTTGACGCACAGGATACCAATAACTGACCCAACGCCAGCCATCAAATTCCGGTGTCCCGCCACGCAAAACGTTCACGTGTGACTCATCACACTCAAGCTTAAGCAAAAACCATTTTTGCTTTTGCCCAATACATACGGGTTTAGAATCCCACCGCACCAAGCGTTTCGGTAATTTATAACGTAACCAATGTCGACTAGTCCCCAAGATGCGCACATCTTTTTTGGTCAGTCCAACTTCTTCATACAATTCACGATACATGGCTTGCTCAGGACTTTCTCCTTCATCAATACCACCTTGTGGAAACTGCCATGAATGCTGACCATATCGACGAGCCCAGAGTACTTGACCGTGGCCGTTACAAATTACTATCCCCACATTGGGACGATAGCCATCGCCATCAATCACTGGACAACCTCAATGATAAATCTCTACTGAACCTGATTTTTTCACAAAAAGCGGCTGAGGGTAAACAAACATTGTGGATTGACCTTCTTTTTTGCGCTCTCGTCGTCATCTGAGGATAACTCACCCTCTAACAGGAAGTTATAAACATAGCAATGAGAGTTTGCGCACATTTATTCACGCTTTCTGTGGATAGATTTGTGAAGAAGCCTAGAAAAAGTGCATTAAAGCATCAGGCATCGATCATCTAACGGAAAGAAATATTGTCATAAAAATAAAATAAATCATTAAATTCAGAAATTTAAAAGTAAACTGCTAAGATAGGATCCTTAACAAGATCAGACGATCATTAAATACGCACAGATCGCTCAAAGATCCACCAGTTAGTGAATTATCCACATCGATAGCTCAAAAAAACGACAGATTAGCTCTTTTATCCATTTTTCTCTGATTTTTATTACTGTATATATGATCATGCGCCTCATTTTACGCGCATAAAATGATATCCATGTGGATAACTAAAGGACAGTCATGACATTCTCTCCCCAAGGATCCACTTGCAGCACTGATGACAGTTCTCGATAATGCACGACCGTTATGCTCATAAACAGGATCGAGCCACTGTGATACATCCTCCTGAGTCTGAACAGATACTGATGGACCGAGCACTAGAGCTTGCAGGTCTGACGCTGGGTGAAGTGAGCCAGTCACTAAGGATAAGCTGTCCGGAAACACTCTCTCGGGAAAAAGGCTGGATCGGTATGTTACTCGAGACCTGTTTAGGTGCCAATGCGGGGAGTAAGCCTGAACAAGACTTCGCACATTTGGGGATTGAGCTAAAAACCATTCCCGTCAACCAAAACGGTAAGCCTCTAGAAACAACCTTTGTCTGTGTCGCGCCGCTCACTGGGATTGCGGGGGTTCGTTGGGAAACCAGCCATGTAAGACAAAAACTATCACGCGTGTTATGGGTCCCCGTGGAAGGCGAGCGTGATATTCCCGTGGCGAAGCGACGGATAGGGACTCCCCTGCTGTGGTCTCCTAGCTCAGAAGAAGACGCATGCTTACGCGCCGACTGGGAAGAATTAATGGATTGGGTGGCATTGGGACGCGTGACAGAAATCACGGCACGTCAAGGCCAATACCTACAATTGCGGCCCAAGGCTGCTAATGGCAGCGTACTCACCGACGCCTTTGGGCCTCATGGCGAGCCAATTCGAACGCTACCACGAGGGTTTTATTTACGGACACAATTTACCCACCAGATCCTGAACCGTTACTTCCTCGATCCACAATAATAGTGCCTTAAAATCGAATCGGCATGTCTTCGCGACACCCAGGCTCCCCACCGGTCGCGAACTCATCATAGGGATCCATTAAGCGTAACACGCCCTGTTCAATGCCAAGCGCCTTGAGCTTATCCCCTACTTGTCCCACATGATCAAACTGCATCACCTCGCCGGTTTGATCGGAACGTAAAGGCTCGAGCTGCTTCTTGATTTCGACTTCTACCGAATACTTGGCGCCTCCCGCATGAGCCATGATGTAGCATTGCGGACATGACTGGGGATCCGCGCGCATCCACGCCTTGAGTTGTGCATAGTTCATTTGACTTTCCTCTTGTCGCTTTCTTTGGCGCCTGTTGCTACCTGACCCAATACACCCCATCGCCCGGCAATTCATGGCGTCACCCATACAAGTAATGGTTAAAGTTTGCACACCTGTCAAGCCGAGCGGTGCGGTTAAACCGCTTTCGATTAAAGGCAAAATTCTCTACTATGGACTGCCATAGGTCGATTGCAGACAAGGAGATAGGATGCAATACCACCGTTTGCCCCATTCCTCGCTAGACGTGAGTAAAGTGTGTCTTGGCACAATGACATTTGGTGAGCAAAATAGTGAAGCCGACGCGCATGCTCAGCTCGATCTTGCTTTTGAGCGCGGTGTTAATTTTATCGACACCGCAGAGATGTACCCCGTCCCCCCAAGCCAACCTACACAAGGGTTAACCGAGCAATATATCGGTAACTGGCTGGAAAAGTCGGGAAAGCGCGATCGTGTGATCCTCGCCACTAAAGTGGCTGGCCCGCGCAATGTTCCTTACATCCGTGACAACATGTCGCTCAACCGACGTCATGTTCATCAAGCCGTTGAAGATAGCCTGACGCGACTGAAAACCGACTATATCGATTTGTATCAAGTCCATTGGCCGCAACGGCATAATAACTGTTTTGGTAAGCTCAATTATCCTTATCAAGACGAGCATTCTGGGGTGACGATTTTGGATACCTTGGATGCACTGAACGAGCTAGTACAAGCGGGAAAAATCCGTTATATCGGCGTTTCTAATGAAACCCCTTGGGGCGTGATGCGCTATTTGCATCTGGCAGAGAAGCACAGCCTCACACGTATCGTCTCTATTCAGAATCCGTATAACCTGCTTAACCGGACGTTTGAGGTGGGGCTCTCTGAGATCAGCCACCAAGAAGGGGTGGAGTTATTGGCTTACTCACCGCTTGCCTTTGGCGCACTGAGCGGTAAATATTTGCAAGGTGCACGTCCAAAAGGCGCACGCTGTACACTGCACCAACGCTTCGCCCGTTATTTTACTGAATCAGGGCAAAAGGCCACGCAAGAATACGTCGATCTGGCTCAGCGTCATGGTCTTGATCCGGCGCAAATGGCACTCGCGTTCGTCAACAGTCGTCCTTTTGTCGCTTCCAATATTATTGGCGCCACGACGCTAAAACAGCTGGAGAGTAATCTCGATAGCTTGGAGCTAACGCTGAGTGACGATGTGCTTGCCGGTATTGATGAGATCGCTAACCGCTACCCTAACCCCTGCCCTTAGATCGCAAACGGCAGCCAAATTGGCCGCCGCGCGGTGTTTTATTCGATGATGGGGCGGCGTATCAACCGATACGCCGCTTCCTGGGACCCATTATAGCCACCGCCATCGTCGTCGCCATGTCACAAGATAACGTTTTGCCGCAAATTGTGTGCTAACGGGCAAGGCGTATTGTTTGTCAGGCGCAATACCAATATCACGCTGCAGATGACGATTTAACGCCACATCTGTGTAGCGGTGACGGTGTGTGCTTGTACGACGCTGACGAGCCGCATCCAAACGTACCAGTACTTGGGCTAAAGGTAATAAAGATAGTTGAGTCATGATGGCTCTCCTTTTGGGTTATAGGAGGCCACAGGCATAAAGCGAAGTGGGACTGCAAACTGGTCGCGTTATACCTGCGACCAGTTACAGTTGGACGCAGAGTCAGATGCGTGAGCGGGTATCCTGCGCCAAGTGGTTGGCACAGTGACGCGCAGAGGCAACGATGACAGCGAATTTTTTCATCGGATAATAAGTCATGGCAGTTACCTCCTAGGCATAAGAATCTGCGTGAATGGAGCTATTATTATTCAATAACTTATATTCAACATCAATAATTTATATTAATATTGTTCAAATAAAGCGCAACAGTCTGTCTGGTAATAAAGACATGGGGGATTGTGCTGCTCTCACTCAGGGTATACGTAAATATACAAACATTTGTACTATTTCTATCCATGTATCGATACCCACTGGTACACGGTGCTCTATCAGTGACGGAGATCACTACCGACAATAAGGTGGAGAACATCTTGGTTGAGTTGCTGGTCATTACGTGTAATCTGGCCGCATTATCCAACCGCAACCGGAAATCTGATGCGAACAAAAGCAGACAGATGGCGCCATGCTATCGGTTTTGAACTAACGGGCTTGATCTTGGTGGTCTTGGGGCTCAATTGGATTCTGGGAGCGGACATCGGTCATCTTGGGATCATGGGCGCGATTTTTTCGGTGCTCGCCACCTTCTGGAATTATGTCTACAACATTGGCTTTGATAAAGCGATGTTGGCTTGGCGGGGCTCAGTGATCAAAACCCTCCCCTTGCGTCTGTTGCATGCTGTGCTTTTTGAGGCTGGGCTTCTGGTCGCCACTATTCCCTTTATCATGTGGTGGCTGTCGATGAGCTTTTGGCAAGCTCTGAGCATGGATATTGGGCTCGTCATTTTTTATCTGATTTATGCGTTTGTTTATAACTGGCTGTATGACTATTTGTTTCCGATCCCAGCTCCCCACTCAAAACAAGGCTGAGTACATTAACCTTCATAGAAATACGTCAAAAGGTTTATTGACGAAACGTGCGTGGCGCGGGGATCAAATTGTGTTTATTTAAAAGCCGATACATGGTCGCACGTGAAACACCGAGCTCTTTAGCCGCGGCCGATACTTGTCCCTTATTTTCCTCTAGCACAGCAATTAACGCATCGCGTTCCGACTCTTCACGGATTTTACGTAAGCTTTGTTTATAATCACCCTGATGGGGCAAATCTAAGTGCTCCGCATCAATCACCAGATGATCGGCCAGCAATACCGCGCGCTTCACCTGGTTGATAAGCTCGCGCACATTGCCCGGCCACGAATAACTGCTCAGTACGCGCTTGGCTTCATCAGAAAAGGTTCGTGCTTGCGTATTATATTGACGTGCAAACTTAAGCAAAAAATACTCTGCTAACTCAGGCACATCGGACTGGCGATCTTTGAGCGCCGGCATATTAATACGCAGCACATTCAATCGATAATACAAGTCTTCACGAAATAATCCTTCGGCGACACGCTTTTCTAAATCCATATGGGTGGAGGCAATCACGCGCACATCGAGATCACGATTATATTGGTCATGGGTGATATCTAAGGTGCCTTCTTGCAGCAAATGCAGTAAGTGCCCTTGTAAGTGCAGAGGTAAATCGCCAATTTCATCAAAAAACAAGGTGCTTTTATGACACTGGCGGATTTTCCCTGGCATCTTTTCATCGCCCAGCAACGCATGCTGCATCGACTCATCGGCTAACGCCGAGCATTTCACCGACTCAAACGGCGCTTTCGCACGAGTGGATGCATGATGAATCGCTTGGGCCACTAGCTCTTTACCGGTACCGCTCTCGCCGGCGATTAACACAGACACATCGGTTGGCGCGACACGACGTACTTGATCACGCAACTTTTTCATCGCCGGGCTCGTTCCCTCTAGTCCCATATCACTGTGGTCACCGAGTTGTGGCCAGACATGGCGCTCAAGACGCAGCATACCGAGTTGGTGACCAATGGTACTCATCAGTTGCGAATTAGGAACAGGCGAAGTGAAGTAGTCAATACAGAAACTGACAATAAACTGGCAGATCGCTTCATTAGTAAGCTGATTTTCTCTCACCAAGGCTAACCAACGCACCTGCTTGTTACGGTTAACTAGCGAAGCGACACCATTGAGGCTAAAGTCGTTATGGCTGAGATCGACAATACCAATACAAGGGCCGATATCTTGTAACAATGACTGCGCAGCACGCAAATCATAGCAGCGATGACAATGCCAGCCAGCTTGCTCAAGGGTTGCCAGCCAAGGCTCATAAGCGCCACCGACCACCACGAGTGAGCTTAAGGTTTTGTCACTCCCTGCATCAAATCCCATAACACCTGCCTTACATCCAGTCTGTCATACTACTTGCCAAACAAAGCCTTATTATAAAGATGGCCGATTTTAAATCTGTCTCAATAAAGAGACATCAGCTGGACACCATAAGCATTATTTTAGTCAAATATACGAATAAACCCGATAAAATGTTGAGTCTTTGACCTAAATATCGGGTATAAGGCACAAAAAAAGCGGCTCTGTGAGCCGCTTCCATGGTGGTCTTTCCAGTTTTAGCTACCTTGTTGAGGGCGCATCGCTGGAAACAAAATCACATCGCGAATGGTATGTGTATTGGTAAAGAGCATCACCAGGCGATCAATGCCAATCCCCTGCCCTGCCGTTGGCGGCAAGCCATGTTCAAGCGCATTAATATAATCGGCATCGTAATACATGGCCTCATCATCACCGGCATCTTTGGCATCAACTTGGGCTTTGAAGCGCGCATCTTGATCTTCGGCATCATTCAGCTCCGAGAAGCCATTGGCCACTTCACGCCCACCCACGAAGAATTCAAAACGGTCAGTCACGAATGGGTTGTCGTCATTGCGACGAGCCAATGGTGAGATATCTGCTGGGTATTCGGTAATGAAGGTCGGCTGAATTAATTGTGGCTCCGCTGTTTCACCGAAGATTTCTTCAAGTAACTGGCCAGCCGTCCAAAACGATTCGACACTGATATTCAGTGATTTCGCAATGGTGGCTAGATGATCTCGCTCTTGCACATTCTCATCGTTCAGCGCTTGAATCTCAGCATGATCAGGGTTGTACTGCTTAATGGCATCAAGCATGGTAATGCGTGGGTAAGGCCCAGCAAAATTAATCTCATGTTCGCCATAAGGCATTACAGATTGCCCCATCACTTCCAGCGCCACACGCGATAACATATCTTCGGTGAGATCCATCAGATCGTTATAGTCCGCGTACGCCATATAGAATTCCATCATGGTGAATTCTGGGTTATGGCGTGGCGATAAACCTTCGTTACGGAAATTCCGGTTCACTTCAAACACACGCTCGAAACCACCGACAACGAGACGCTTGAGGTATAGCTCAGGCGCGACACGTAGATACATGTCGATATCAAGCGCATTATGATGAGTGGTAAATGGACGTGCTGTTGCCCCACCTGGGATAACGTGCATCATCGGTGTTTCCACTTCCATAAAGTGTTTTTCTACCATGTAGTTACGAATGGCAGTCACCACACTTGAACGTACTTGGAATGCGTGACGTGACTCTTCGTTGACAATCAAGTCGACATAACGTTGACGATAACGCAGCTCTTGATCAGCCAAGCCATGGAATTTTTCTGGCAACGGACGCAATGCTTTGGTCAGTAGCTGGTAGCGCTCCATGTTGACATACAGATCGCCTTTGCCCGACTTATGCAACGCACCATGCACGCCAATAATGTCACCAATATCTAAGCCTTGATACTCGGCTTTCAGCGCTTTTTGTACGTCTTTCGAGGCATAGGCTTGCACACGGCCCGAGACATCTTGTACCACCATAAATGGCCCGCGCTTGGCCATAATACGGCCTGCGATCGTAACTTTGTGATCAAGTGTTTCAAGCTCGGCTTTGTCTTTATCACCAAATTCAGCCTGCAGGTCTGCGGCAAGATGCTCACGACGAAAGTCGTTAGGATGGCCGTTTGCCTTACAGTTTTCACGAATGTGATTCAGTTTGGCGCGACGCTCGGCAATCAGCTTATTTTCGTCTGGTAACTGGTCAGTCATAGAAAACCCTTTACATTAAATCGTGATTACAGGCCAGATTTGAGGCTGGCTTCAATAAATTTATCTAAATCGCCATCAAGAACGGCCTGGGTATTACGGTTTTCAACACCGGTACGCAAGTCTTTGATACGCGAATCATCCAAGACATAGGAGCGAATTTGACTGCCCCAACCAATATCCGACTTTGCATCTTCGTTGGCTTGTTTTTCCGCATTTTGCTTTTGTAGCTCAAGTTCAAACAACTTAGCTCTTAGCTGTTTCATCGCTTGATCTTTGTTTTTGTGTTGCGAGCGATCGTTTTGACACTGCACCACAGTATTGGTCGGCACATGGGTAATACGGACCGCTGATTCTGTGGTGTTAACGTGCTGACCACCAGCGCCCGACGCACGGTAAACATCAATGCGTAAATCAGAAGGATTGATCTCGATATCAATGTCGTCATCAATTTCAGGGTACACAAAGGCAGACGCAAATGAGGTATGACGGCGCCCGCCAGAATCAAACGGCGACTTACGCACCAAGCGATGTACGCCTGTCTCCGTACGTAACCACCCATAGGCGTATTCGCCCGAGATACGCACAGTCGCGGATTTAAGCCCAGCGACATCGCCTTCAGACACTTCGATAACTTCGGTTTTAAAGCCTTTCGCATCCGCCCAACGCAGGTACATGCGGAGCATCATGTTGGTCCAATCTTGCGCTTCTGTGCCGCCAGACCCTGCTTGCAAGTCAATATAGCTATCGGATGCATCATGCTCGCCAGAGAACATACGACGGAATTCAAGCTTAGTGAGCTTTGCTTCAAGGTCGGCCAACTCAGGCTCAACTTCATCAAAGGTTTCTTGATCGTCTTCTTCGACCGCCAGCATCAACAGCTCGTTGACCTCTTCGCCCCCTTGGGTCAAGTGATCGATGGTTTCAACCACTGCCTCCAGTGAAGCACGCTCTTTACCCAGCGCTTGGGCACGTTGTGGTTCATTCCATACGTCGGGTTGTTCTAATTCGGCATTAACTTCTTCTAGACGCTCTTTTTTAGCATCGTAGTCAAAGATACCCCCGAAGGACATCGGTGCGTTCAGCGATATCCGCGAGGCGATTTTTGATTGGATTAATCTCAAACATGGTCAAGCATCTTCATTATTTGCGGAAATTTAACCGCCGAATTTTAGCGAATTGTCGCGCTAATAAACAGGGCGTGATGGAAAAAGCCGCACAATTAAGCCGGTTCAAGGTAAGAAACAATCAGCTGAGCACTGCGATTACCACGAAACTCATTGATATCCAGTCGATAAACGAGGTGAAGCGTTTTGACACTGGGATCCGGCCAGCGACGCACATCCACGTTAAATGCGATCGCATCTATCATGGTGCCACCACCTTCAGGCTCAACCATCAATTTTAAGTGTTTTCCTCCCACCAGCTTTTGCTGTAATACATGAAAGTTGCCATCGAACTGCGGCTCTGGAAACCCTTGTCCCCAAGGTCCGCCAGATTGAATGATCTCGGCAGTCTCTATCCCCAGCTCATGGCTTTGCAGCGCGCCGTCGCTCAATAGTACCCCTTTCAAATCATCCTCACTGACTTGCTCGCGCACCTGCGCATCAAACTGCTTGGCGAACGTATCAAACTGTGCTTCGTCGATGGTCAGTCCCGCGGCCATGGCATGGCCGCCAAACTTTTTAATTAACCCGGGATTGAGCGTATCTATCCTATCTAGCGTGTCACGCATGTGTAAGCCGGGAATCGAGCGTGCCGATCCTTTGATCAGCCCCTCGCCACCGTCGGCAAAGGCGATCACCGGACGATGAAATTGATCTTTTAAGCGCGACGCGAGAATGCCAATGACACCCTGGTGCCAATCGCGCTGGAATAAGGCCAGTCCCACCGGTAAATCTTGCTCAGAGTGTTCGGCAATCAAGCGCTCGCACCAAGCCACGGCTTCTTGCTTCATACCTTGTTCGATATCTTTACGCGTTTGATTTAACGCATCCAGCTCGGACGCCATCCGTCTGGCCGCATGGATGTTGTCGCACAGTAATAGCTCTACCCCGAAGGCCATGTCATCTAACCGTCCTGCCGCATTGATTCTGGGCCCTAGCGCAAAACCAAAATCACTGGCGACCAGTGTTGCCATATTGCGATTGGCGACCTCGATCAAGGCTTGAATCCCTGGCCGACAACGACCTGCTCGGATCCGCTGTAACCCTTGATGAACAAGAATGCGGTTGTTGCTATCAAGCGCCACCACATCCGCCACCGTGCCGAGTGCGACTAAATCGAGTAGCTCAGCCAGATTAGGGATAGCCAAACCTTGTTGCGTAAACCAACCTTGGTCACGCAAGTGCGCTCGCAAAGCAAGCATTAAATAAAACGCGACCCCGACCCCTGCTAACGCTTTAGAGGGAAAGTGGCAGTCATCTAAATTCGGGTTGACCATCGCATCCGCATTCGGCAGTTGATCGCCGGGCAAATGATGATCGGTTACCAATACGTGCATACCGAGGGCTTTGGCATGGGCAACACCTGCTAATGAAGATACGCCGTTATCGACGGTCATAATCAGCTCTGCGCCTCGCTCAGCGGCTTGATCAACCACCTCTGGGCTCAAGCCATAACCATCATCAAAGCGATTGGGCACCAAATAATCTACCCGTGTCGCGCCCATCATACGCAGTGCTTTCACTGATAGCGCCGATGAAGTCGCGCCATCAGCATCAAAATCTCCAACGATTAAAATAGACCGATGGGCCGCCAAGGCCTCGGCAAGCAAGTGTACGGCGGCATCGATCCCTTTGAGCGCTTGATATTGATGGAGCCCCGCTGCGCTGCGATTTAGCTCGCTATCTGTTTGTAGCCCACGGTGCGCATATAAACGCTGTAAGAGCGGAGGAATGGCATCGCTGAATGCTGGCGTGACTGACGGCGTCCGTCTTTTTATTTCTATCATGAAGTGATTACCAATTGCGGGTTAACCTCGAGGATGATGCGCTTGATGAAGCTGTTTCAAACGCTCCGTCGCCACATGGGTATAAATTTGCGTCGTTGAAAGATCACTGTGCCCCAACAACATCTGTACTACCCGCAAATCCGCACCATGATTAAGCAGATGGGTCGCGAAAGCATGTCGAAGGACGTGTGGAGATAAATCATCGGTCTCAATACCGGCCAGTTGAGCATAATATTTAATTCGATGCCAAAAAGTTTGTCGTGTCATTTGCCGCGCGCGTTTACTCGGAAAAAACACATCGGTGCTGGTTTGGCCCAATAAGACGGGACGACTGTGAGCTAAATACTGTTCGAGCCAATCCACCGCCGATTCACCCATCGGTACTAACCGCTCTTTATCGCCTTTCCCTGAGACACGCACGACACCTTGGCGAAGGCTCACGGTTTCAGTGGTGAGTTCAATTAATTCGGTTACACGTAGCCCGGTGGCATAGAGTAGCTCTAGCATCGCTTTATCTCGCAACTCTAACGGATCGCGCGTGTTCGGTGCCTCTAATAAATCGTCGATCTGCGCTTCAGTTAGATCTTTTGGCAATCGTTTAGGTTGTTTGGGACTTATCAGCGTCGCACTCGGATCGTCGGGACGCAACTTCTGACGGTATACATATTGAAAAAGCCGACGTAATGCCGACACCATTCGGCTGCGAGAGCTGGACTGGTAGCCTTGTTCGTGTAACCAATACTGATAATCTTGTAAATCTTGCTTACTCACTGCCACCAATGCACGACGGTCGAGCCAGTGACAAAGCTTGAGTAAGTCGGCACGATAGGAATTTAAGGTATTCTCGGATAACCCGCGTTCCATCCACATGGCGTCCAGAAACTGTTCGATTAATTCAATGTTTTTATTCACGTTCAGCCTGCTTGGTTATAAATCGGAAAATACGTGGTTTGCCGGGGTAGGGACGACCAACATTATACAAAATGTCGCTAGCCCTTGCTGGATCAAATTGCCGTTCAACAGGTAAACTGCCCGCATGATAAACAACAGAGTCGCGCTATGAAAATCGGTCTTTTTTATGGCTCTACCACCTGCTACACCGAAATGGCCGCGGAAAAAATCCGTGATTTTATCGGTGACGATCTGGTCGAGCTCCACAATGTTAAAGAAACGCCGCTCGCCAAGATGGCAGACTATGACTTACTACTGCTAGGTATTTCCACCTGGGATTTCGGTGAGCTCCAAGAAGACTGGGAAGCCGTTTGGCAAGATATAGATAGCTTGCAGCTAAACGATAAAGCCATCGCCCTGTTCGGTTTAGGGGATCAGGAAGGCTACGCGGAATGGTATCTCGATGCCATGGGCATGCTTCATCAGCAGTTACAAGGTTGTGGCGCGCAGTTTATTGGCTACTGGCCAACCGCAGGCTACCGCTTTGATGCATCCAAGGCGGTGACCGAGGATGGCAAACAGTTTGTCGGCTTAGCCCTCGATGAAGACAGCGAATACGATCTCAGTGATGAGCGCATTCAAACCTGGTGCGAGCAAGTGCTGGTAGAATATCAGGCAATGCTTTAGCGCGCACTGCGCGCAATCAATCCGACGCTAAACACTTGCTAAGCGTGAGCGCTTGAATCGCCTAGGCGGTGATAGAGTTACCACTACCATAATAAAAAAACCGCGCTACTTGGCGCGGTTTTTATCTTAATGCAAGGCGATTACGCTTCGGCTAAGGCCGAGTCTCGGGCGCCAACAAACTTGGCTACTACCATGGCGACTAACGTCGGCAGTAACCACGCCATACCGACATCAAACAATGGCAAGAAGTTGAAGGTGCTCATATCGACTCCCATTACTTTTACCGCATCGAGTAAGCTAAATACCAAGGCAACGCCCATCACTAAACGATAACCCAGTGCTGGATTCGGCAACCAACGACGAATAAAGGTCAAGCCAATCAGGGCAATCGCGACGGGGTATAAAGCGAACAACACCGGAACGGAAATGGCGATTAACTGCTTTAGGCCAACATTGGCAACCACGGCACAGACGGTTGCTACCACTACCACCCAGCGGCGGTATGTCCATGAAGTCAGTGAGCTAAAATAGTCTGCACATGCGCTGACCAAGCCAATTACCGTGGTCAAACACGCCAAACCGATGATGGCGGCAAGGATCATTTGTCCAACCGGACCAAACAGCGCATCCACATAGGCGGCCATGATTTCGCCACCGTTTTGTGTCCCCTGTGCCACCACACTCGCGGTTGAGCCTAAATAAAACAAGGAAACATAGACAAACGCTAAGCCTGCGGCAGCAATAATACCGGCGTAAATCAGATACATGCAGGTCGCTTTGTTGTCTTCAATACCTTTTTTGCGGATAACATCGACAATCAACATACCAAACATCAAGGCGGCGAAGGTATCCATGGTGTTATACCCTTCAAGAAAACCGGTCGTCAGCGCATTCTCAACGTAACTTCCTTGCGCGGCGGCCACCTCACCTTGTGGATTAACAATCACCGCGATCGCCAAGATCGCTAATGCCGCAAATAATAAAGGCGTCAAGAATTTACCGATCGTGTCGATCAGTTTTCCTTGCGAAAGAGAGAAAAACATCGCGGCGGCGAAAAAGACAACAGAAAACGCACCCAGCTCAAGCTGTCCAGGCGATGACAAAAAAGGCTTAAAACCAATCTCGTAAGCGACCAATCCGGCACGAGGCGCCGCAAAAGCCGGGCCAATGATAATAAAAATCAACACTGCCATTAGGGTCGCGACACCGGTTGGCAAATCACGAGTGAGCCCTTTCCAGCCCCCTCCTGCAATGGCAACGGCGATAATACCAATCAGCGGAAGACCGACGGCAGTGATCAAAAATCCGATCATGGCGGCGGTGTAATGGTCGCCAGCTAACATGCCAGCTTGTGGTGGAAAGATTATATTTCCCGCGCCTAAGAAAAAGGCAAAGGTCATAAAACCTAACGCTAAAATATCTACTAATTTTAAACGTTTAGTCACGATGAATACCTACAGCTTTAGAGGGTGTTTGCAAATGAATAATCTTTCGCCCATCTGAAACGCTGATTTATAATATTTTGTTTCAGACGATAGGCGGAATGCAGAATAATGAACAAGTTCCCTGTCACAGTAAAGGCATTGGCAAAAAACCTTGTGATCTTCTGCTTTAGCAATAACAATCAGCTCAATAAACTGGCTAAATAATTATCTCTGGCATTTTTCAATAACGATATCTTGCAACACTCTGATCACATTAAAGCAAAAAATGCTATCGGCTTGCTGACCAAACTACGGAGACACTGAGCATCTTGTGAGTCAATTTCAATTTAAACAGTTCACGATTGAACACAGTCACTGTGGCATGAAAGTCAGTACCGACGGGGTGCTGTTAGGGGCGTGGGCCGAACCGAATCAGGCACAACACAGTTTAGATATAGGGACTGGCACCGGATTATTAGCCCTTATGTTGGCACAACGTTTTCCTAACCTAGCAATGACAGCCGTCGACTATGACGTGTCAGCGTTTCACTGTGCATACGACAATGTGGCAAGGTCACGGTTTGTGGATCAAATTCAGGTACAACAGACCGATATCAACACCTATCGCAGCCCGCATCTATGGCCTCACATTGTGTGTAATCCGCCGTATTTTACCAGTGGTATTTCATCAAAAAACAAGCAACGTGCGATCGCCAGACACACGCAAACGCTTAGCCATGAAGAGTTAGTCCACTGCTTGGCTCGCCTTTTAACGCCAACAGGATGTGCTGATCTGATTTTACCCCTCAAAGAAGCCGAGGCGTTGATCGAACAGGCCGCTGAATGTGGTCTTTACTTACGCCGCTATGTCCGCGTGAAGCCTAGCTCGAATAAACCGCCATCACGATTATTGTTCACTTTAAGTCCCACGACGGGAACGCTAAGATCTGATACGATCACCGTACGTGATCAACATGGCGACTACACCCAAACGTTTGCCGCCTTGACGCGCGCGTTTTATCTCAAATTGCCGTAAGCAAAACATCGCAGTGTAGGACAACCTGTATTGGTGATGACGCGCTGCCTATTTACACCATTTGCGTCTATAATGCCGCGCTTAACTATCCTTGGAGAATTACCCTGTGCGAAGCTTTGCCGAACTAGAGCTGGATCCTGAACTGCTCAGTGCACTCGACGATATGGGCTATCAGCGCCCAACGCTTATCCAATCGGAGGTCATCCCCCATGGTATGGATGGGCGCGACATCCTCGCGTCGGCACCAACCGGAACGGGAAAAACCACGGCTTTTTTGCTGCCAATGCTGCAGCACTTGTTAGATTTCCCACGGCAAAAGCCAGGACCAGGCCGCGTGCTTATTCTGACCCCCACGCGTGAACTGGCAATACAAGTCGCTGATGAAGCGCGTGCATTAGCCAAAAACACAAGTCTAAAGGTGTTCACCATTACGGGCGGGATTTCGTATCAAGAGCACGCCGAGCAATTGGGAAAAACCCAGGATATTGTCGTCGCGACCCCAGGTCGCTTAATGGAGTACATCGAGGCAGAGCGTTTCGATTGTCGCGCCGTTGAGTGCCTTATTCTCGATGAAGCAGATCGCATGTTGGATATGGGCTTTGCCAATACGGTCAATCGCCTCTCTGATGAGTGCCAACGTCGTCGTCAGACCATGCTATTTTCAGCAACACTTGAAGGTCGCGGGGTTAGCGGATTCACTGACAGTCTTTTGGACGAGCCAGAGCTAATCGATGTCACTCCTCCTCGCCGTGAACGCAAAAAAATCACCCAGTGGTATTACCGTTGTGACGACCTCAATCATAAACGCGCGCTACTCAAAGCCATTGTGAACGATCAAGCGGCGCGCGCAATTGTCTTCATAAAAACACGTGAACGCTTGGCGGAACTTCGCGAGTATATGCAGTCACAACAACTCGAATGCGCCTGGATTCAAGGTGAAATGCAACAAGCCAAACGCAATAATGCCATCAGCCGTTTTAGTGAGGGAAAAGTGCGTATTCTCCTCGCGACCGATGTGGCCGCTCGCGGCATTGATGTGCCTGATATCACCCACGTGATTAACTACGATCTTCCGCGGACTGCCGATGTGTATTTACACCGTATTGGTCGCACAGCACGCGCGGGTAAGAAAGGATCTGCCATTTCGCTGGTTGAGGCCCACGATCAGCCCATGATGGATCGGATCACCCGTTATATGGATGAAGATATCAAAGAGCGAACCATTGATGGTTTGAAGCCAAAACATAAAAAAGCAGAGCACAAAAAGAAAAAAAAGAAGCAAAGCGATAAAAAGACAACCACAGCTAAAAAGCCCAAAAAACGCAAATAGATTTAGACATCCATCCGTCACACTGACTGGCTGAAATATAAGGATTTACTCAAGGAGGCCCTACACGGTCTCCTTTTTTTCGCCTGTCACGTCCATTTTACTGCACACTAAACGATCAATTTCACACATCACGCAATGCAATGACACAAAATATTAACAATTGAGCTGCAAATCAGTTTAAGATGCTAGGCGCGATTACAATAAAACATGATGCAAACACAGTAGAAGGAACTCACTATGCAATCGTTTGTCGATTTCTTAAATAGCATCATATGGAGCCCAGTGCTGATCTACACCTGCCTAGGTGCAGGACTGTTCTACTCCATATTGACACGTTTTGTGCAAGTCCGTCATTTCTCCGAGATGTGGCGACTGCTTTTTTCTGGGAAAAGTTCGGAAAAAGGGATCTCTTCATTCCAAGCGCTCGCCGTTTCCCTTTCTGGTCGTGTCGGTACCGGTAATATTGCCGGTGTGGCAGCAGCGATCGGTTTTGGCGGTCCAGGCGCTGTTTTTTGGATGTGGGTTGTTGCCTTCTTGGGGGCGGCAACGGCATTCACCGAGTCAACCCTAGCGCAGATTTATAAAGAAGAAGACAACGGTGAGTTCCGCGGTGGGCCAGCGTATTATATTGAAAAAGCGATGGGCCAAAAATGGTATGCCATTCTTTTTGCACTCGCGACACTCCTCGCTTGTGGCGTCATGTTGCCGGGCGTACAGTCGAATGCCATTGGTAATGCCGTTGAAACCGCCTTTGGCTCAGGTGCTATGGTTGATACCGCCATGTTTGGCGCACTCGAGGTGTCTAAAATCATCACCGGCGCCTTTATTTCTGTCGTACTGGGTTTCATTATTTTTGGTGGTGTGAAGCGTATCGCCCACTTTACCCAGATCGTCGTGCCATTTATGGCGCTGGCGTACATTATTATCGCCTTCGTCATCATTTTGCTCAACATCAGCGAAGTACCTACCGTGTTTGCCATGATTGTTGGCGATGCTTTCACACCAATGGCCGGTGCTGGCGCAGCAATCGGTTGGGGGGTGAAACGTGGGGTTTACTCTAACGAAGCCGGTCAGGGAACAGGCCCTCATGCCGCCGCTGCTGCGAACGTTGAGCACCCAGCTCAGCAAGGTTTGGTGCAGTCGTTCTCCGTGTATATTGATACGCTATTGGTCTGTTCAGCCACCGCATTTATGATCATCATTACCGGTGCTTACAATGTGCACGGTGCCGGTGACGCCTTTATCGTACAAAACTTAGCCTCATCGGTGGCAGCCAATAGCCCTGAGTTTACTCAGCTTGCCATTGAAGCGGCGATGCCTGGACTGGGCAAACCCTTTATCGCGTTTGCACTTTTCTTCTTCGCCTTTACTACCATTCTTGCCTACTACTACATTGCGGAAACCAACATTGCGTACCTACGTCGCACGTTTAAAGTGCCTGGTATGATGTTTGTACTGAAACTGGTGCTGATGTCCGCGGTATTCTATGGTTGTGTTCGTAGTGCTAACCTCGCTTGGGCATTTGGTGACGCTGGCGTTGGCTTAATGGCTTGGCTCAACATTGTCGGTATCATCATCATCTTCTTCATGTCCAAACCGGCGATGAAGGCGTTGAAAGACTATGAAGAGCAGCAAGCCCAAGGGGTTGAAACTTACACCTTTGATCCCGTCAAACTAGGAATCAAAAATGCTGACTACTGGGAGCAGCGCTTGGCGCGTCGCAATGGTACTCAGGACAGCCAAGCAACAGATGCAGATGGAAAGCCGATTAATCCAACCGCGTAATCCATCCTAAAGCGATAAAATACAGGGCGCCTTAGAGGGCGCCCTTTTTTATGGGTATAGCGGTAATGCCGTGCGCATTACGTATTACAGGCTTAGTCTTCTAAACGAAAAATAATATCGACTTGATCGCGTATCTGCATAGTCGCATCCTGATAGGTCGCTGCCACTTCAGCACTGTCACTACGCATTTGTGCGTTCATCATTACCGGGCGCGGATGACTTGAGCGGTAGCGAACTTGCCAAACGCCATCAATGCGCATCCCCAGGCTTTTAGCCAAGGCATCTGCTTTATCTTTTGCGTCGTTAACAGCAGCCTCGCGCGCCTTGTCTTTAAGCGCCAACTGTTCGCTACTGGTTAGCTGTACCTGCCGGATACGGTTGATCCCCTCGCCCAACGCACCATCTAGCACTGCATTCAATTTGTCTAGCTGATTTAGCGTCACCGTCACCTGTCGTTCGGCACGATAGCCTATCAGTTCAGGCGCTTTGTCTTTTGTATGTTGATAACGTGGAGATAGCTGGATATGGGCGCTCTCTATCTGTTCACGTTTCACACCTTGTTTTGCCAGCCGTTCGATAAAAGCAGCAACCGCTTTATCTGATGCGCTTTTTGCTGCTTTGGCGGTTTTTCGCTCAGTGATCACGCCAACATCAATATTGGCCATATCAGGCGCTGCCGTGATTTCCCCAACACCTGTGATCTCTAAATGAGGAAAATCGATGTTGGCCATCACCGCCGGGGAAATAACCAACGCGCCGGTGAGCCATATTAGTGCTTTAAACTTACGCATCATCTCTCCTTTTATGGATTCAAATTATCATGAGGTTACAGGTCAGACTCTTTTATCAGCGAAAGACTCCCTCGCTTAGGTCAAGTTTATGTTAAAACCCGCTCAACGCCATTTATGACTCGGCACAAACCTGTGTGTGATCGGCAATTTCTCTTCCTGCTCCCGTATCCGTTACATGATTAAGAAAATTCGATTCCCTTTCCGGGTCGCTCTGCTTAAAGTGAGGGGAATGACACGAGATAAAAGGAATAAACCGTGAGCAGTTTTTTAGTCGCACTTCAAGGCTTAGGATTAAGTCTCACCATGATTATCCCCATTGGCGCGCAAAACGCCTATGTGATTAACCAAGGGATCAGTCGTGAACACCATATGATCACTGCATCCATTTGCTTTGTCTGCGATATTGTCTTGATCTCGACAGGTATCTTCGGTGGAGGCGCTTTATTAGCGAGCTATCCTTTATTGCTGAATACGATAACTATCGCTGGCATCGCGTTTCTCAGTGTGTATGCGTGGCAGTTTATACAAAGTGCGCGTCAGCAACATCAGGAAGACGACTTAACGGTACCGAGCATGAGCCGCGGGCGCCGAGCAGTGATCATTGGTGCGCTTGCGGTGACCTTGCTTAACCCGCATGTTTACCTTGATACCGTGGTGGTGTTAGGGGCGATTGGCGGCCAGTTTGCATTCGATGAGCGAATTGCCTTTACGATCGGCGCGCTGATGGGGTCATGTTTATGGTTTTATGGCTTATCCGCAGGGGCTGCCCGCTTATCGCCTTGGCTGTCGACGCCATCGATACGTCGATTACTCGACCTGTTAATGGCCAGTATGATGATCTTTGTTGCCGGCAAACTGGCGTTCGGTCTTTATGCACGCTTGCTCGCCAGTTAAGCCATGGGTATGGATGCGGCACTCTTACCGCACCCATACCAGTGAAAACCAATAGACTGCTAAAACCAATAGACTGCTTACGCTTGGCTCTCACCGCGCTCGAAATGAACACTCATTTGCGGGAAAGGGATTTCAATACCGTTTGCGTCCAGCGCTTCTTTGATGGTCGGCAGCAGCTCAAAATACACACTCCAGTAATCTTCTGTTTTCACCCAAGGTCGAACGACGAAGTTCACCGATGAGTCGGCCAATGTCATCACCGCCACATTAGGCTCAGGATCTTTTAGAATAAGCGGATGCTGCGTCACAATATCGGTTAACACCGCTTTGGTTTTCTTCAAATCCGCGCTGTACGCCACACCAATGGTTAAATCAATGCGACGTGTCGCATGCTTAGAATAGTTAGTGATAGGGCTGCTGATCACTGAACCATTCGGCACCACCACCATTTTGTTGTCAGGGGTAGTCAGCACGGTAGAGAAAATTTGTATCGACTCGACAGAGCCTGCAACACCTGCCAGCTCGACATAATCCCCTGATTTAAAGGGGCGAAACATCACAATCAAGACGCCAGCGGCAAAGTTAGCTAACGATCCTTGTAAGGCCAAACCGACGGCTAAACCAGCAGCACCAAGAATCGCAATCACAGAAGCGGTTTGTACGCCAACACGGCTGAGTGCCGCAATCAGCACGATGATAAAAAGCAAGTATCGAACCAAGCCATGGATGAACTCAACCACCGCATTGTCCATATTACGCTTGCGCATCACTCCCGCCATGGAATTGGCGAGCCCTTTTACCACCATGTTACCGATCACTAAAATCAATAATGCTGAGACAATATTGACCCCATATTGAATCAATAAATCTTGGTTGTTGGTGAGCCATGTTTGTGCCCACTTCGCCCCTTCTACTACCGTGTTCTCTTCACTCATTCCCTCTTCCTTCTATGATTGGAATAAATCATAACCTAATAGTAACAGGCTTTTACCCTCCGCTGTCTATCTTCGCGTCTTCGTTCAGTGAACGCGGCATCACCATATATAAAAAAAGCCCGCCCAACATATATAAAAAAGCCCGCCAAATATGGCGGGCTCATGTCTTCTTTTGCTATCAGTACTGTAACTTACAGTACGTCAACCGCGTTAAGATCTTTAAAGGCTTGCTCAAGACGTGCAACCATTGATTCTTGACCTTTACGCAACCATACGCGTGGATCGTAGAATTTTTTGTTTGGCTGATCATCACCTTTCGGGTTACCGATTTGGCTTTGCAGATAACCTTCGTTGTCTTGATAATACTGACGGATACCATCCCATGTTGCCCACTGGGTATCGGTATCGATGTTCATTTTGATCACGCCATAGCCAATAGACTCTTGAATCTGCGCTTCTGAAGAGCCCGAACCGCCATGGAAGACGAAGTTTAGGCCATTGGTCGGTAGACCAAATTTCTCTGAGCAGTAAGCTTGTGATTCACGTAGGATTTCTGGCTTAAGTACCACGTTACCTGGCTTATAAACACCGTGAACGTTACCGAATGAAGCGGCAATGGTGAAGCGAGGGCTTACAGCAGACAGTTTTTCGTATGCGTACGCCACTTCTTCTGGCTTGGTGTAAAGGTCAGCGGTATCAACATCGCTGTTATCCACGCCGTCTTCTTCACCACCAGTAATGCCCAGTTCGATTTCCAGCGTCATGCCCATTTTGTCCATGCGCGCCAGGTATTCGGCACAGATTTCCATGTTCTCTTCCAGTGACTCTTCAGAAAGATCAATCATGTGAGAAGAGAACAGTGGCTTGCCGTGTTCTTTAAAGAAAGCTTCACCGGCATCAAGCAGACCGTCGATCCACGGCAGCAGTTTTTTCGCTGCATGGTCAGTATGCATAATCACTGGCACACCATACACTTCAGCCATCGCGTGAACGTATTTCGCACCGGCAACAGCGCCTTTAATTTGCGCTTCTTGACCGTCTAGCTTCAGGCCTTTGCCTGGGAAGAAGCCTGCACCACCGTTAGAGAATTGAATAACCACTGGCGCTTTTACTTTCGCCGCAGCTTCCATTACAGCGTTGATAGAGTCAGTGTTTACCACGTTAACCGCTGGCAACGCGAACTTGTTCTCTTTAGCAACTTCAAATACTTTCTGAACATCATCGCCAGAGATAACGCCAGGTTTTACAAAATCAAAAACTTTAGACATGGCTCTTGTCCTATTAAATCGGGTTGTCTTTGCTGAACTGAGTAAAGATGCGTATCGGCACCCTTATCAATACGGTGCAATCGTTTACGACTCGGCCTATTGTAGTCAAACGAAAGCAAAAACGGGAGACATCACTCCCGTTTTATCGTCGGATTTATGCGTCTTTCGCACGCGCTTCCAGCATTTCTACCGCTGGAAGTGGTTTGCCTTCAACAAACTCAAGGAAGGCGCCGCCGCCGGTTGAGATGTAAGACACATCGGCTTTAATGCCAAATTTATCAATTGCAGCCAAGGTATCACCACCGCCTGCAACCGAGAAGCCTTCAGACTCAGCGATTGCTTTTGAAATCCCTGCAGTGCCTGCTTCGAAGTTCTTAAACTCGAAAACACCCACTGGGCCATTCCAAAGAATGGTTTTGGCATTTTTCAAGATGTCAGCCAGTGCTTGGGTAGATTCTGGCCCTAGGTCGAAGATCATGTCATCGTCTTGCACGTCTTCAACACGCTTGATTTCAGCCTCTGCATTTTCATCAAACGCTTTGGCACACGCAACGTCGGTCGCAACAGGAATATGGCACTCTTCCATCAAAGATTTCGCCGTATCCACCAAATCTGCTTCATAAAGCGATTTGCCCACATTGTGGCCGTCCGCTGCAATAAAGGTGTTGGCAATACCACCACCGACAACCAGTTGGTCTGCAACGGTAGACAGTGATTTCAAAACGGTCAGTTTGGTCGACACTTTTGACCCACCCACAATCGCCACCATTGGACGAGCAGGGTTATCCATTGCTTTACCAAGCGCGTCGAGTTCGTTCGCCAGTAATGGTCCGGCACATGCGATCGGTGCATGCGTGCCCACACCATGGGTTGATGCTTGCGCGCGGTGCGCAGTACCAAAGGCGTCCATCACAAAAATATCGCACAGTGCGGCGTACTTTTTAGACAGTGCTTCGTCGTTCTTCTTCTCGCCTTTATTAAAGCGAACGTTTTCTAGCACGACGAGCTCACCGGCGTTCAGTTCAAGACCGTCTAAGTAATCTTTAGCCAGGCTAACGTTGCAGTCTAGCGCGTCGTCAAGATAGTTCACGACAGGTTGCAGTGAGTATTGGTCTTCAGGTTGTCCTTCTTCAGGACGCCCCAAGTGAGAGGTCACCATCACTTTCGCGCCGGCTTCCAAGCAGTGTTTGATGGTAGGCAATGACGCCAAAATACGTGCGTCAGAGGTAACTTTACCGTCTTTTACCGGCACGTTCAGATCCGCACGGATAAAGACACGCTTTCCGGCAAGATCTAAGTCGGTCATCTTAATTACAGACATAGGGTCCTCTCTATAAGGTTGCAAATTGAAACTGACTTAATCAGGGCGACCCCCTTGCGTTAGCGCACTCATTGCGCCATCGCCAAGGTGGTATCCAACATTCGGTTGGCAAAGCCCCACTCGTTGTCGCACCAAACCAACGTTTTTATCAGCTGATGATTACTCACCCGCGTTTGCGACCCATCGACAATGGCACTGTGTGAGTCGTGGTTGAAGTCTATCGACACCAAGGGCGCTTCGGTATAATCCAGTATACCGTCTAATGTACATCGAGATGCGGTTTGCAGAGCTTGATTTACGTCATTAACTTTCACTTTAGTACGTACAGTGACACTTAAATCCATAGCTGTCACGTTTATCGTCGGCACACGCACAGAAATCGCTTCGAACTTGTCAGAAAATTTCGGAAAAATCCTACCGATCCCAACATGCAATTTGGTATCGACAGGAATGATAGACTGGCTAGCCGTGCGTGTACGACGAAGATCGGAATGGTAGGCATCGATCACCTGCTGATCATTCATTGAAGAGTGAATGGTGGTGATGGTGCCAGACTCAATACCAAAGTGCTCATCCAGCGCTTTAATCACCGGCACAATGCAGTTTGTGGTACAAGATCCATTGGAGACGATACGATCGTCTGTCGTCAATGCCTCGTGATTGACGCCATATATCACGGTTCGGTCGACATCTTGGCTCGCAGGGTGTGAAAACAAGACTTTTTTAGCGCCAGCGGCAATGTGTGCTTCGCCGTCTTCACGGGTACCAAATTTGCCCGTACAGTCTAAGACAATATCGACATCAAGATCACGCCAAGGTAACAGTTGTAATTCCGGTAAGTGAAGAAGGCGAATGCTGTCGGTGGCGACAAACAAATGTTCTTGATTGTAAGAAACAGGCCAGCCGAATCGACCGTGGCTCGAGTCATACTGGAGCAGATGCGCCATCGCTTCCGGCTCGGCGAGTTCATTAATCGCCACCACTTGAATGCGATCGTGCTTACCGCTCTCGTACAGGGCACGCAATACGCTGCGCCCTATGCGGCCAAATCCATTAATTGCGACTCTGAGTGCCATGTCCATCGGTGCTTGTTTGACGATGGTACACAGTGTATCTCAAGCACGTAAAAGACGCACGTATTGTGTGAGTCTTCTCACGCGAGTTGAGAACAAAGCGTAGTAAAAAAAACGCCCGTCCGGTGAAAGTCCGAGACGGGCGTGGCAGTGTGATGGCGGCTTCAATCGATGCAGCAAGACCATCCTTTATTGTGACTTAGAAGCTGATATTCATGCCTAACCAATATCGGCGCTCATCACTGATATAGCCGTAATCCTCATAGTCACGTTCTTTGTCTAATAGATTATAAACCGCACCTTGAAGCTCAATGGCGTCGCTGAGCTGATAGTTCATCCCAGCGTCTACCAAGGTGTAGCTCGGCTCTATATTGCTTCGAGAGGATGGGCCTTTGACAGGATCCATTTCTTCGCCACGGTAGGTCGCGCTGACCCAAGGGCTCAACCGCTCGGTGGCTTGCCAGTTTACTTCGCCATACGCGAGCTGCTGAGGAATTTGATTCAGAGGTTGACCTTTATACGCACCGGTCTTTTGCTCCGAATCGGTGTAGGTATAACTGGCGCTTACATCGAGCGTCTCCATGACAGGCACGAATATGCTCGCTTCAACCCCCTGAGTAACCGCTTCATCAACGTTAATCCGAGTAGTGGACGGTTTAGTTTTTGTCACTTTCTTATCGTCTTGGTCTTTGCCTGTATAGACAGTAGGTGGACAAGTTGACGCGGGACAAGTCACACGGGTGATCTTATCTTTAAAGTCATTATGGAATACTGTTAACGAGCCACTGACTCCGGTGTCGCCTTGATAGTTAATACTCACTTCTGAGTTCACAGACGTTTCAGGTTCCAGGTCGGCGTTACCATAGATATTACCGCCACGACTCACTTGCGCCCAATTCGGCGCAATTTCTCGCAGTTGTGGTGAACGGAATCCGGTCGCGACCCCACCCTTCACTATCCAGCTATCGGTGAGCTGATAAACACCATACAGGCGTGGACTGGCGTGATAATCATAGTTTTCATCATGATCAACGCGTAAGCCTAGCGTCACGCTAAATGGGTCAATCACTCGCCATTCATCCTCCACAAACAAGGCGGCCTGAGTATTGTCAATTTCAGTTTGGCTCGATGCTTGATTAGAGGAAAAGTCTTCCAGTTCGGCATGGGTCACCGAGCCGCCAACCGTCAAAGTGTGTGTGTCAAAATCACGGATCAGACGGGTTTTAAACTCGGTGTTGTTAATCGTCATCTCACGACTTTTATTGCGGCTTTGCTCGTGCTGTAGGTGTGAGTCTGACCAGCCCCACGTCCAATGCCCTTCATGGCCGAGCGCTACCGATTGTCGCCGATATTCATTATTGCTGTTTTCACAACTGCCTCGACACTGGCTATCATCGGTCGGCACGGTTTTACCCATTTGGCCATTGCGCTCTTGCGAGCTCGCGCCTAGGTCCAGGGTCCATTGTTGAAAATCGCTGGCATCATAGGTCAACGAGGTTGATAGGCTGCGTAAAGATTTATCCTCGTAACCGAAAGTAATGTCGTCTTCTTGACGTTGAACCGTTTGGCCCGATACCTTCATACCCAGTTTATCGCTTAGGGCGCCAGAAAGGTAAAAGTTGGCACTTTGTTCATCGCCTGATGCGCGTTTTTCTTGTAATAACGTACTCAGCTGCACGTTACCGTGCCACTCTTGCTGGTTACGACGCGTAATAATGTTAATTACCCCACCAATGGCATCAGAGCCATACAATGTCGACATCGGCCCGCGAATCACCTCAATACGCTCAATCGCTTGCAAAGGCGGCAGCCAACCTTGTTCAATGCCGGGTCCGTCGCTGTTTGGGCGTGTTTCTCGACTGGTGGTACGCTTTCCATCCACCAGCATCAAGGTATATTTTGACCCCATACCGCGAATGCTTATATCCGTGGTATCGCCACCGCCTGTCACGACCACGCCAGGGATGCGTTTTAGGGCATCCGTGACATCTCGATAATAACGACCTTCTAGTTGGTCACGGCTAATCACACTGATACTTGCTGGCGCCTTTGCTGTGGCTTGCTCAAATCCTGAGGCCGTGATGACCATGGTTTCAGTATTTTGATCGACCGCTTCAGCCGCATGAATGGCACTTAAGGGGATACCGGCTAAAACCATCCCAAGTACGCAGGGACGAAGACAACTGGACATAATCAACTCCATTCTGTGATAATGATTATCGTTTGTTATATGATAATTATTCACATCTAAGTCAGAACAACTAGTGGCAAAACAGGAACACTTCGTTCCAGTGATAGAACGACGTCATAGTCACCAAACGACAGGTGTGGACTTTCAACGGAATCAAAAAGGACGATTATGCAGGACTTCTCCTCTATTCGTGCATTTGTTGCTTTATGCCAACATCAAAGCCTAACGGCGGCCGCGAAAGCACTGGGACAGCCCAAATCAACTCTCAGTCGTCGTTTAGCGCAGCTCGAGACAGATATGGGGCAGTCACTGACACAACGGCAAGGAAACCGGCTAGTGTTAACCAAAGCAGGCGAGATATTCTCCCGTTACTGCCAACAAATTCTCGATTTGGTCGAGGAAAGTGAAGAAGCGATCCAAGGGTTAAATAATCACCTTCAAGGGCCAATTGACGTGATTTGCCACCCAGGCATGATGCGTGGATGGGCAGGGCCATCGATAAATGCCTTTTTAGCGAAACACCCCAAGGTTTCCATTACATTAACGAGTGACGTCAGCCCAGCGCGTATCCAGTCTGCGGATCTGATTATTTGGGCGGGCGATATTATACTGCCGATGAACTGTCGAGCTCATAAGCTAGGCACTTGGCAATATGGTATTTATGCTGCACCACACTACGTGGCACAACACGGCCCTTTTATGCATCCAAGCGCTTTGGACGGCCATCCATGGCTGGATGTTTTTGCCCTTCGGCGGCAAGGGTTGACGCTCCATAATCACGATAACACCTACCATTTAAGCGCCATGCCTAGCCGTTTCAATTGCGACATGATAGCGATCCAGTTAGATGCGATTGCAAATGGACAAGGTGTCGGACTTCTGCCGACTTGGAGTGCAGCTGGCTATCAGAAACACCACCCTGATAAAATTATACGGTGTTTAGCGCAATGGCACTCAGCGCCGGTCCCATTACATCTTTATTGCAGTGCTGGCCGCCTTCCTCTGCGTGTCGAGTCACTCAAACATTGGCTGCAAGAAGCGGCTCCAACCGGCTGGCAACCCGCAAGATCGCCTCAAGCCGTTACTTAGGACAATACGATACGGCTCGCCTTTGCTATACCTAGAGAGGCCCCCTGATGCATTAACTGACTTGCGTTTATCGTATTTGCGAATAAAATAGACGTCTAGAAGTTAAAACATCTGAGATGATCGGCGAGACAACTCGCTACGTATCGTCGGTATTCTTGATAACCAATGAGAGTGTCACATGGCTAAGCACCTGTTTACCTCAGAGTCCGTCTCTGAAGGCCATCCTGATAAAATCGCCGATCAGATTTCTGATGCGGTCTTGGATGCCATTCTTGAGCAAGATCCCAAAGCGCGCGTTGCCTGCGAAACCTACGTGAAGACCGGAATGGTCATGGTAGGCGGGGAAGTGACGACCTCAGCCTGGGTTGATATTGAAGAGCTCACTCGCCAAACGGTACGCGATATTGGTTACGTCCATTCCGATATGGGTTTTGATGCCAATTCTTGTGCAGTATTGAACACCATTGGCAAGCAATCGCCTGATATAAACCAAGGCGTTGACCGCGCTGATCCCAAAGATCAAGGTGCGGGCGATCAAGGGATTATGTTTGGTTTTGCCACCAATGAAACCAATGTACTGATGCCAGCCCCTATTACTTACTCACACCGTTTGGTTGAGCGCCAAGCGCAAGTGCGTAAAGATGGCACCTTAGATTGGCTACGTCCTGATGCAAAAAGCCAGGTCACTTTCGCCTACGACAACGGCAAGATTGCGGGCATTGACGCCGTGGTGCTGTCAACACAGCATGGCGACAGCATTTCAACCGACGATCTCCGCGAAGCGGTCATGGAAGAAATTATCAAACCGGTTCTGCCTGCAGAATGGCTCACCAAAGAGACCAAATTCTTTATTAATCCAACAGGTCGCTTTGTGATTGGTGGCCCGATGGGAGACTGTGGTTTAACCGGCCGTAAAATTATCGTGGATACCTACGGTGGCGCAGCCCGTCACGGTGGCGGGGCATTCTCAGGCAAAGATCCATCAAAAGTGGATCGTTCTGCCGCCTACGCCGCACGTTATGTAGCGAAAAACATCGTCGCAGCTGGCCTTGCTGACCGCTGTGAGATTCAATTGTCGTACGCCATTGGTGTGGCCGAGCCAACGTCTATCATGGTCGAAACCTTTGGCACTGAAAAAGTGGCGCCAGAGGTGATTATTAAAGCCGTTCGTGAGCACTTCGATCTACGTCCGTATGGCCTACAAGAAATGCTCGACTTACTGCAACCTATTTATAAGCAAACTGCTGCATATGGCCATTTTGGTCGTGAAATTTTCCCATGGGAGAAAACCGACAAAGCAGACCTATTGCGTGAATTTGCCAAGCTTGGTTAATCTGGCCTGATTCGCTTTTTACAAAGGGAAGCGTTCGCTTCCCTTTTTTGATCGCAGTGTGAGTCGACACCTATGCCTTCTCTTTCTAACACCTTGATACAATCGGTCACCGACCAGGTTCACGCCTGTATTGATCGTGCCAATCGACAACTAGATCGCCAACTGATTTATCCAACAATTGGCTTTACGTTACGAGGGCGCGCCGCAGGCACCGCGCATCCGACAGAATGGCGATTAAGGTTTAATCCGGTATTGCTCCAGCAGCACGCCGACGCTTTTTTTCATGAAGTGATCCCGCATGAAGTCTGTCATTTAGTCACGTTCGCGCTGCATGGGCGTGTCAAACCTCATGGTCCGGAATGGCGCGACCTAATGACTAACTTGTTTCATGTTCCAGCAAACACGACCCACCAGCTTGATATTACAGCGGTACAAGGGAAAACCTTCTCGTACCAGTGCCGTTGTGGGCCAGTGGCCTTAACGATACGCCGTCATCATAAAGTTCTGCGCGGCCAGGCAACCTATCGGTGCAAACAGTGCCAACAGATACTGACGCCGGTTAGCGAAAAACATTAGCCATTTGCTTTTCCGTTCACCGTCCCCATATTATTGACACGTTCCCGATTAACACATCACCTATTGCCACCGGTAGCCATGTTACACTGGAGGCTGATTGATAATGGAAAGCGAACACCATGCGAATTCCTCGAATTTATCACCCGGCGCCTTTACCGTCTCAAGGCACGGTGACCTTAAGCGATGAAGCGGCGAATCATCTAGGCCGCGTATTAAGAATGCAAGCAGAGCAACCAATTCTGCTTTTTGATGGTTCTGGGGCACAATTCCCAGCGACCTTGACGCAAATCAGTAAGAAACACGTCACCGCAACCATCTCAGCCCGCGAAGAGGTCGGTGTTGAATCGCCACTAGATTTTGAACTGGGACAGGTTATTTCTCGTGGTGAGAAAATGGAATTTACCGTACAAAAATCGGTTGAGTTAGGGGTAAATACCATTACGCCACTTTTATCGGCGCGATGTGGGGTCAAGATCAATGCTGATCGACTGGAGAAAAAACGCCAACAATGGCAAAAAATAGCCATTGGCGCCTGCGAGCAAAGTGGGCGCAATATCGTCCCCACCGTGAATCCCGTGATCAACCTAGACACTTGGTGCCAACAGGCATTTGATGGACTGAAACTCAACCTTCATCCTCGCGCACCGTATTCTCTCAATACACTTCCTCAAGCCCCTTCTAAGCTGCGTTTGCTGATTGGGCCAGAAGGCGGATTGTCAGAAGAAGAAATAGCGATGACACGTGATCGTGGTTTTGAAGAAATTTTATTGGGCCCTCGGGTCTTACGCACAGAAACGGCGGCGCTGACAGCCATTACCGCGCTACAAGTCCGTTTTGGCGACCTGGGTTAACGGCAAACAGGAGAGACATGATGAAAATAGGTGTAGTGATGGATCCCATTGAGGCCATCAGTGTAAAAAAAGACTCCACGTTTGCCATGATGTTGGCGGCACAACAACGCGGCTGGGAAATACATACTATTTCGATGAATGATATGTCGATGCTGCAGGGTGAACCGAGTGCTCGCACCCAAACAGTGAGTGTCATGGATGATCCTAACAATTGGTATCAAGTACACCAAACACAAACCCTACCGCTGCGCGCGTTTGATGCGATCTTGATGCGAAAAGATCCCCCCTTTGATACCGAGTATATCTATGCGACCTACATGCTAGAGCGCGCAGAAGAAGCCGGTGTTTTAATTGTGAACAAACCGCAAAGCCTCCGTGACTGTAACGAGAAACTCTATACCGCTTGGTTCCCTGAACACACACCCACCACCTTAGTGACACGACGTGCCGACGAGATTCGTGCATTCCAAGCCCAGCACGGTGATGTTATTTTGAAGCCGCTCGATGGCATGGGGGGCGCCTCTATTTTCCGGGTCAAACAAGGTGATCCGAATATTGGTGTGATCATTGAGACCCTTACTGAGCATGGCCAACGTTTTTGCATGGCACAAACCTTCGTCCCTGACATCAGCAATGGTGATAAGCGCATCTTAATTGTTGACGGCGAACCGGTGCCCTACTGTTTGGCCCGCATTCCAGCAGAAGGTGAAACGCGCGGTAATCTCGCCGCCGGTGGCCGTGGTGAAGCACGTCCTTTATCGGAGACGGATTGGGCAATTGCACGTGCAGTCGCACCGACATTGAAAGAAAAAGGGCTGATCTTCGTTGGACTCGATGTGATCGGCGATAAGCTCACAGAAATCAATGTCACCAGTCCGACCTGTATTCGTGAAATTGACGCCGCGTATGATATTTCCGTAGGCGACATCTTGATGGAAGCGATCGCCCAACGCTGCAAATAAAAAATGAGGCGCATTGCGCCTCTATGATTGCCTAAATACACATATTTTGCGCATACTCAACGTAAGCGTACGAACAGGAGACGGCGATATGGATCTGAAAAATCATTTTTTAATCGCAATGCCGAGCATGGCCGATAGCCGTTTTCAACAGGGTGTTATCTACGTGTGTGAGCATAATCATGACGGCGCCATGGGGTTAATGATCAATCACCCTATTAACTTGTCCGTGGGTAAAATGCTGGACCAAATTGAGGTAGAGCGCGACGTGCCGCTTTCCAATACAACCGAAAGTCTGACTCAATCCGTTTTATTTGGCGGGCCGGTGTCTGAAGATCGAGGATTTGTGCTGCATCCGGCCAATTGTTCGTATGGCACCAGTGTGCCCGTATCGGATCAATTAGCCGTGACCACCTCAAAAGATATCTTATCGATTCTCGGGACCGAGCAACAGCCAGAGCAATTTTTGGTGGCCTTGGGTTATGCAGGCTGGGAGGCCGGACAGCTTGAACAAGAGTTAGCCGAAAATAGTTGGCTCACCCTGGAGGCCGATCCCAGCGTAATTTTTGATACCCCTGTTCACCAACGTTGGCAAAAAGCGCTCGACCAACTCGGCATTGACGCCGCCAACCTTTCTTCACAAGTAGGACACGCATGAACGCACAAACCGTGATGGGTTTTGATTACGGGGTAAAAAGCATTGGCGTTGCCATCGGTCAGTCGTTAACCGGCACCGCTCGCCCTTTATGCGCTTTGAAAGCGCGCGATGGTATTCCTAACTGGGATGACATTGATGCCCTATTAAAAGAATGGCAACCTGATTATTTAGTGGTTGGGCTGCCATTAGATTTACAAGGTGAACCTCTCGATACCATTACACCCAGAGCGAAAAAATTTGCCAATCGCTTACATGGGCGCTTTGGTTTCCCGGTCTCGTTACATGATGAGCGCCTATCAACACGCGAAGCCCGCGCAGCACTTTTTGAACAAGGCGGCTACAAAGCCTTAGGTAAAGGAGCTGTCGACGCCCAGTCAGCCGTTGTGATTATTGAAAGCTGGTTTGAGCGCCAATATGCTGAGCCGTTTCACGCCTCGGAATAACCCCTTGGTCGGTCAGCCGTGTTATCGCCTGCTCCATAGTTTGCATCCCCTGAGCGACGCCTGTTTGCATCATGGAGGTCATCTGCGCCACCTTGTCTTCACGGATAAGGTTAGCAATCGCAGGGGTGGCTTTCATAATTTCATACGCAGCGACCCGTCGGCCCTGGGTGTTTTTGACGAGCTGCTGCGATACTACCGCCTGCAAAGAGGCAGACAACATAGAGCGAACCAAGGGCTTATCACTCCCTGGAAACACATCGATAATCCGGTCAACGCTTTTCGCCGCACTCGCGGTATGTAACGTGGCAAAGACTAAATGGCCAGTTTCTGCGGCCGTCAATGCTAAGCTTATCGTCTCTAAGTCTCGTAGCTCGCCGACCAGAATCACATCTGGATCCTCCCGTAAGGCCGAACGCAGCGCCTGTTGAAAGGATTGCGTATCACGATTCACTTCCCGCTGATTCACTAAGCTTTGTTGCGGCGAGTGAATGAACTCGATCGGATCTTCAATAGTAAGAATATGCTTTTGTTGATGACGATTAATATGATCAACCATCGCTGCCAACGTCGTTGATTTGCCCGATCCCGTCGGCCCAGTCACGAGTACCAGCCCCTGAGTGAGCGACGCGAGCTCTGTTAAGACAGAAGGCGCGTTTAACGCTTCCAAGGTTGGCAGCGCCTCTGGGATAACCCGAAATACCGCCGCGCACCCATGTTGCTGATGAAAAGCGTTCACCCGAAACCGGCCAACCGAGGCCAGCTCAAACGAAAAATCCACCTCCCATTCGGTTACAAACGTTTGGCGTTGCTGGGGATTCATCACAGCGATAATCAATTGCTCGACCACTTGATGATTGAGCGCAGGTAGACTGAGCTTGCGCACATCGCCATCTACCCGCACCATTGGCGGCACGCCCGCAGAAAGATGTAGATCTGACGCACGATGCTTTACACTAAAGGCCAATAGCTCAGTAATTTCCATTCATTTTCCTCGTAGAATCAGGTATGTGTAATATTAAGCAGAATATTGAACAGGTCAGGGAACAGATAGACCTCGCCACCCAAAAATGCGGCCGACCCGATCATTCGGTGCAGTTGCTTGCGGTGAGTAAAACAAAACCCGTCGAGGCGATCGCAGAGGCCGTGGCCGCAGGTCAAACCGCATTTGGCGAAAACTACGTGCAGGAAGGCGTCGAAAAAGTGGAGCACTTTGCCACACATGCCCCAAACACAAAGATTGAATGGCACTTTATTGGTCCAATTCAGTCGAACAAAACGCGCTTGATCGCCAGCCACTTTGATTGGGTCCACTCAGTCGATCGGTTAAAAATTGCTAAACGTCTGAGTGAGCAACGTCCCGCACATTTGCCGCCACTCAACGTTTTAGTACAAGTGAATACCAGCGGTGAGGCGTCTAAATCAGGCATAACACTGGATGAAGCCATGGATTTGATTGAATCAATGCGGGCTTTACCCAACCTCACCGTGCGAGGATTCATGTCGATCCCGCAACCGGAAACAGATTATCAGCGCCAATGTGCCGCGTTTGAGCCTTTAGCGACCGCGTTTAATTCGCTCCACGCACACACGCCGACTATTGATACCTTATCGATGGGTATGAGCGGTGATATGGCAGCTGCCATTGCATGTGGCAGTACCATGGTAAGAATCGGCACCGCCGTTTTTGGTGCACGTGATTACCGCTAACGACACCTACACAGAATGATGAGAACAACAGGAACCGAATACATGGAACATCGCCCTCTCACCTTTATTGGGGCTGGCAACATGGCTCGATCCATCATTGCCGGACTCGTGGATGCAGGATATCCCGCCTCAGCCATTACAGCCGCGTCACCCAGCGCGCATCCTAACGATGTGCTGACAACGCAATACGGGATCCAAACCACCACAAACAACCTTCTTGCTTGCCAACAAGCGGAAGTGATCGTTTTAGCGGTAAAACCCCAATTAATGGCAAAAGTACTAAGCGACTTGCCAGCGGTCGATTGGTCGTCGAAAATGGTGATCTCAATAGCCGCTGGCATCAATGTTGCCCGTCTTAATCAAATGGCTGGTACATCACTTAATCTGGTGCGCGTGATGCCGAATACACCTTCGCTGGTGGGTAAAGGCATGAGCGGCCTGTACGCATCACCGGGTGTGACGACGGGTGATCAAGACTATGCCTCCGCGCTGATGAAAGCGGTGGGTGAAGTCTGCTGGGTCGATAATGAGGCGAGTATCAATGGTGTGATTGCGGCTGCAGGCAGTGCGCCGGCCTATTTTTTCCGCTTTATGGAAGCCATGCAGCAAGAAGCCATTCGCCAGGGTTTTACTGACCAGCAAGCAAGGGCGTTGGTACAACAAGCCGCACTGGGAGCGGCAGAAATGGTGGCCGCGAACCCAGACACCACGCTTGGAGAACTACGCGAGCAGGTGACTTCAAAAGGAGGAACCACCGCAGAAGCGTTGCAAGTATTCGAGCAGCACAATATTAGCGACATAGTCGCACAGGCCATGCAGGCGGCGGTGAGCCGTGCTGAGCAAATGGAACAAGAATTTTAATCACTAAGGCGACGATATGAATGCAATGACCTTTCTGATCAACACCGCGTTTGATCTTTACATTATGGTGGTGTTACTCCGTATATGGCTACAATGGTCTCGGGCCGATTTTTATAACCCGTTCTCTCAATTTGTGGTGAAGGCGACCCAACCTGTTGTGGGTCCACTGCGCCGGATGGTTCCCGCGCTCGGTGGATTAGATCTCGCGACCGTCCTCTTTGCTTATCTGCTGATGGTCGCTAAATTTGTGGCACTGGATTTAGTCGCCGGCAATCCATTAGCAATGAGTTCAGGAATGTTCCTGTTTTCTGCCATTGCGCTGCTTAAAGCAGCCGGTAAACTGCTGTTTTGGGTGCTGATCCTACGTGCTATTCTCAGCTGGGTTAGCCAAGGCAATAACCCTGTAGAGCAAGTGTTCCATCAGTTAACCGAACCGGTTTGCGCCCCAGTGCGTCGCATCCTCCCTCCTATCGGTGGACTGGATCTCAGTATTTTGGTGATCTTTATTGGTCTACAATTTATCAATATGTTAATTGGCGACATGGTCGGCCCAGTTTGGTACGCCCTATAAGGGATATGCGCCTCACCCTGACAAGGATCGGGCTGAGGCGCTCGTGCGTACTGGTTTCGGTATGCTCATGCGATCACAACAAGGAAAGATTATGCGTAACCTCATTGCTTTGATGATTAGCCTCTGTGGCATAGTCATGACCCCAGCTTGGGCGGGCCAGTTTAAAGAAATCGGCGAATTAGAGGTGCACTACAACACCTTATCAACGACGTTTTTAACCCCTGACATCGCCAAGCAATATGATATTACCCGCAGCGGCTATCGCGGGTTGGTTAATATCGCGGTTCTCGACACCATGCAGCTTGGAAAACCGGCGATTGCCGCCAAGGTCCAAGGCCAAGTCAAAAACTTGGTGGGTAACAGTCGAGAGCTAGATTTTACCGAGATCCGCGAAGGCGACGCGATTTATTACATTGCGACCTTTGCCGCTGATGATGAGGAAACCTATCAATTCCAGATTGATCTCAACGCAGCGGGCAATCGCAGTGCCTCCTTCGACTACAATTACACGTTTTACGTCGATACCCCTTAACAGGGTGACAAACACATAGGTAACCGACATGAATAAAGTTGTGCTGGCAACCGGCAATGCAGGCAAAGTAAAAGAAATGGCCGGGCTACTCGGCGAATTTGGTTTTGAGGTTCTGCCGCAAAGTGATTTTGCGGTGACAGAAGCTGACGAAACCGGGACCACTTTTATTGAAAATGCCATCATTAAAGCCCGCCACGCGGCGAAACTGACCGGGCTTCCAGCCATCGCCGATGATTCAGGCCTTGAGGTGGATGCGCTAAAAGGCGCACCTGGCGTCTATTCAGCTCGCTATGCTGGCGATGACGCCAATGATGCCGATAATGTCGCCAAGCTACTCGACGCAATGCATGATACTGATACCCATGCACGCCAAGCACGTTTTCATTGCGTATTGGTGTACATGCGCCACGCGAATGATCCGACGCCATTGGTCTGTCATGGCGTTTGGGAAGGTCAAATTGCCCATGCACCACAAGGTGACAACGGCTTTGGCTACGATCCAGTATTTTTGCCCCATGATCAGCAATGCACCGCTGCCGAAATGCCTGCGTCAGAGAAAAAACAACGCTCACATCGCGGTCAAGCCCTCAACGCCCTATTTCAAGCCTTAAAAGCGTCGCAATAACCCATGATTCCATTAAGTTTGTATGTACACATCCCGTGGTGTGTACAAAAATGCCCGTATTGTGACTTTAACTCACACACGCAAAAAGGCGCGATCCCAGAAGACGATTATATCGATGCGTTGCTCGACGATCTCGACACCGACCTGGCCGCTTATCCCTCAATAGTCACGCGTCCACTGCACTCTATTTTTATCGGTGGCGGCACACCCAGCCTGATGTCGCCCGCTCAGATTGAGCGTTTGCTCGCCGGGATCAATGCGCGACTGACCCCGAGTAACAATATGGAAGTCACCATGGAGGCCAATCCGGGCACCGTCGAGGCCGATAAATTTATTGGCTATCGCCAAGCGGGCGTGACTCGTATATCCATTGGCGTACAAAGCTTTTCTGCCGATAAGCTTACCCGGCTAGGCCGTATTCATGGCCCTGGTGAGGCAGAACGGGCAGCTCACCTTGCCCACCAAGCGAGACTGACGAGTTTTAATCTCGATCTGATGCATGGTTTGCCCGATCAATCCGAACAAGAAGCACTCAGCGATTTGGAGCAAGCCATTGCACTGAAGCCGCCGCATATTTCTTGGTATCAACTGACTATCGAGCCTAATACTCAGTTTTACTCTAAGCCGCCCACCCTGCCAGAAGAAGACACCTTGTGGGACATCTTTGATCAAGGCCATCAACGACTGACCGATGCGGGATATGTGCAGTACGAGACCTCCGCCTATAGCCTGCCAGGCCACCAATGTGCACATAACCTCAACTACTGGCGTTTTGGGGATTATTTGGGAATTGGCTGCGGCGCACATGGCAAACTGACCTTGTTAAAGCATGACCAACCTCGTTTACTTCGTACCGTCAAAGTGAAACACCCACGTGGCTACCTCGATCCAGACAAAGCCTACCTCACCGACAGCCAGTGGGTAAAACATACCGATCTTGCGTTTGAGTTTTTTATGAACCGTTTTCGCTTGCTCGAGCCCTGCCCCAAAGCTGATTTTGTCAGTCACACTGGGCTACCGCTGTCACATCTCGCCGCGCCTATCTCTCAAGCTTCTGAGCAAGGCTTAATCACAGAAACAAGCACCCATTGGCAAATCACGCCAAAAGGTAAATTATTTCTCAATGATCTGCTGGCCATTTTTTTAGCCGACTAATGCAACAAACGATGTGTTAAGGTGCCTATAAATTAGGCGCCGGAACATAAGGCGAGCCCTATCATTCAACAAGCTAAAAAGGATATCTCTGTGACTCCGTCATTTCGCGTCGAGCCCAAGCATTGGACCTTAATTGCGGCCCTTATTATCGCCGTTTACGCCTGTTACCTTTTGATCGAGCCCTATATTGGTGCGATTGTGCTCGCCTTTATCGTGTCGTTGCTGTTCTTCCCCGTCCATAAACGCATCGAAGAAAAGATTGGTCAGCGACCCAATACTGCATCGGTCTTATCTTGCATTCTGATCACCTTTATCATCTTTATTCCACTCACTGTCGTGGCGGGTGCAATCATCGATCAAGGTGTGAGCTTTTTCACTCGTAGCTATGAATGGCTTAATAACGGCGGGGCCAGGCAACTGATCAATAACCCGCAGATACAATCAGCCTTACACTTTGTCAATCAGTGGCTACCGTTTGATGTCATCGACCCTCAAGAGACGGTTAAAAAACTGGCCGCGTGGATGTCCTCTTTTAGCGGTCAAATGCTTGAGTTCAGCTCTGGAGTACTGGGCGATGTCACTAACTTTTTTATCACCTTTATGCTGATGTTATTTGTGCTGTTCTTTTTACTGCGCGATCACGACAACATTATCCAAACACTGCGTCATGTTATCCCTTTGTCACGTAGCCAAGAAGACCAACTGCTTGATGAAGTGGAGAAAGTCGCCAAATCGGCTGTTCTCGGTTCATTCCTCACTGCTTTAGCACAAGGTGCTGCAGGCGGACTAGCGATGTGGGCAGTAGGCTTACCGGCCCTTTTTTGGGGCACCATGATGGCCTTTGCCTCTTTTATTCCTGTGATAGGGACAGCACTTATCTGGTTACCAACAGTGCTATATCTCGCAGTAATCGGTGACTGGCAGTGGGCGCTCGCGCTTTTAGTATGGAGCGTTGTGGTTGTCGGCTCCATTGATAATCTACTTCGCCCTTTTTTGATGCAGGGAAACTCTGGCATGAACACCCTGCTTATCTTTTTCTCATTGTTGGGCGGTTTGCACCTCTTTGGCTTAATGGGGTTAATTTACGGTCCGATTATTTTCTCATTAACATTGGTGTTATTCCGGATGTATGAGCTCGAGTTTGCACACTTCCTTGATCGCCAAGACAACGCCTAACCCGTTAAAGATTGGCCTGGTGCGTGCTTTGTGGGAAAATTCGACTCCCGACGCGCCAGGTTATTTCGGTGCGCTTTATTACCGTCGATAATGCAAAGAGAACAATCATGACCCTCACGGCCCCCAGTGAAATTGCTCAGCGTCACCTTCCGTTGTTTGATAATAAACACCTGCTGTTGGCAGGAGAGCTCGAAGATGACTTTGTCCAACAATTATCGCAACGTGCCGCAAGCGTCACTGTCTTTACGACGCATCACGGTTTCGCCACACGCCAGAAAAAAGCGTCGATTACTGTTCATGCAGGCGCGACGCTCGATATCGATCATCCCATCGATCTGGTCTTATTTTATTGGCCTAAAGCAAAAGCAGAAGCTGATTACTTACTCGCAATGTTGACACACGCATTGGGGAAAGAGGTTGATTGGATGGTAGTGGGTGAAAACCGTAGTGGCATCAAAAGCATTGAAAAACGCTTCGCTCCCTACGGGTCTATTAGCAAATACGATGCTGCGCGGCGCTGCAGTATGTATTACGGTACCTGCCACACCCCTGCGAGCTCTTTTTCGTTGGAAGCGTGGTTTACTGACTACCCATTAACCCTCGGCGAGACGTCACTGACCATTCGTGCGTTACCCGGCGTATTTAGCCAAAAAAGTTTAGATGACGGTACCGAGTTGTTGCTTCGTCATCTTCCGTCGATCAAAGGAAACGTATTAGACGTAGGTTGCGGCGCAGGCGTGATAGGTAGCTATATCCTTGCTACTTATCCTGATTGCCAAGTGACGCTTGTGGATGTTAATTACCTCGCCATTGCATCAAGCAAAGCCACACTTGCCGCTAACGGCTTAGATGGGCAAGTTTTACCTTCAGATATGCTTGATGGTGTTGAGGCGACATTTAATACTATCATTAGTAATCCCCCTTTCCATGATGGACTGGATACCCGCTACTCACCAACCGAGTCTTTGTTACGTAACGTCCCCTCTCACCTCTCCAAAGGTGGCCAGCTCATTGTGGTGGCCAATAGTTTCTTACGCTATCCGCCGATAATTAAAGACAGTCTCGGACAGTGTGAATCGATCGCCAAGACTCGACGCTTCGCGGTCTATCACGCATATAAAACACGTGAGTAAGATCAGAGCAACGGGTTACCTTTAGCCGCTTTATTATCACCGCATTTATCATCACTAAAGTCTGCATTGAAGACTCATTACAACAAAAAGCCCTGACCGTCAGGCCAGGGCTTTATTGGTTTTTCATCAAAGATTAAAGATACAAAAAAGCCCCGACCGCAAGGTCAGGGCTTTGTATTTCTACTCATCAAAGTCTTACATATCATTGCTTTGATGCTTAAATGTTTGCTAACTAAAGCCCAATATTAAGCTCTAATTAGATTATCTTGCTTGATGCGATGAGGATTTTGAATCGAGACGCGCAGTGTATGCCAATACATGAGCATCGAAGATATCAAAAGCATCGAGCTATCAACAAGATAAGCAATGAGAGCCTGGCGATGTCCTACTCTCACATGGGGAGACCCCACACTACCATCGGCGCTGCTTCGTTTCACTACTGAGTTCGGCATGGRRTCAGGTGGGTCCAAAGCGCTATGGTCGCCAAGCAAAATTTGGTGTGTCTTCACTTTTCAGTCAAAACACGTATCTAGAAAGCTGTTCGTTCTCGCCACAATCAACTGGCTTATTTYRAGTCCAACCCAAAACCTCTTGGGTGTTGTATGGTTAAGCCGCACGGGCAATTAGTACAGGTTAGCTCAACGCCTCACAGCGCTTACACACCCTGCCTATCAACGTYSTAGTCTASRACAACCCTTTAGAGAGCTCGAAGCTCTAGGGATGACTCATCTCGGGGCCAGCTTCGCGCTTAGATGCTTTCAGCGCTTATCTGTGCCGAACTTAGCTACCGGGCAATGCGTCTGGCGACACAACCCGAACACCAGCGGTTCGTCCACTCCGGTCCTCTCGTACTAGGAGCAGCTCCCCTCAATCATCCAA
>NZ_MUFD01000016.1:0-77267 GCF_001995405.1 Salinivibrio sp. AR640
ATGGTCACGGTAATACGTTGGCTCTTTTTATCCACTTGGACAGAGTCGACAGTCCATGGCGGAATCAGTCCAAGGATCGCTTGATAGAGTGCTGTATCTTTCATCTGATTCAGGGCCCAAGTGCAGAGTGTTTCCTTATTGTCCAATTAATCGGAAAACTTGAAAAGAAACACTTTCCACCACATCCGGTGAAGAGCCCTTTTTATACAGTAGGATAAGGGCCATTGTCTACCGACCCTGCCGTGATTGTGACATGAGAGAAAAATTTAGCACCATTTATCAACGTGCCGCCGATCGCAAAGGTGGTCAACGAGAATTAGAGCGCATGCTGGTGGCACCGCTTGAACATCAGGCTCTGTGTGAGATCCCGGATGATCGCTGGTTAGCAGCGTTTAGCCAGAAGGTTTTTCAATCTGGAATTAGCTGGCAGGTGGTACGCAAAAAGTGGCCGGGGTTCGAAGAGGTTTTTTGGGGATTTGATATCGACAAAATGTTGTTGATGCCGCCAGAAATGTGGGAAGAGAAAGCGACGAACCCCGCGATCATTCGCCACTTAACCAAGGTGATGACCATTCCACACAATGCGGAAATGATCCACCGCGTGCAGCAATCGCACGGCAGTTTTAGCCAGTTTGTCGCCGATTGGCCCAGCGAAGATATTGTTGGTTTATGGCAGTATTTAAAAAAACACGGTAAGCGTTTAGGCGGTAATACGGGTGCTTATACGTTGCGCCGAATGGGCAAGGACACCTTCTTATTCACCCGCGATATTGAGCACTATCTGCGCGCGACTAAAATCGTTGATAGCGGCCGAGAGACCAAGCGGGCGATGCAAGCCGCGCAACAGGCATTTAATCAGTGGCAGCAAGAGTCAGGCCGTTCACTGAACCATATCAGCCAGCTGATTGCCTTCAGTGTGGGTGATAATCGCGTTTAATCGCTCAGCGATTTGCTGTGCTATCACACAGTTAGCAAGTCGTGTGCAAGGTCGCGGCGTGTCGGTGGCGATTTGCGCTTATCACGGCAATCGGCCACAATCGATGCCAGTTATCTTTCCCATGTGAGCGCCTTGTGTTTACTGTTTATCACTCTAATCGGCTCGATCTGTTAAAATCGCTGTTGGTCTCCCTGATCCAACAGCGACCGCTGTCCGATCCCTTTCAAAAAGAACTTATTCTGGTGCAAAGCCCCGGCATGGCGCAGTGGTTAAAAATGGCACTCGCCCACGAGCAGCAGATTGTCGCCAACGTCGAATTCCCGCTTCCCGCCACCTTTATCTGGCAGCTGTTTGTGCGGGTGTTGGATGGCGTGCCTGAGCGCAGTGATTTCAATAAAGAGGCGATGACATGGAAGCTAATGGATATTCTGCCCAGCTGCCTGGATGCGCCTGAGTTCGCGGATTTAGCCGCGTATTTGGAAGATAGTCAGGATCAGCAGCGTGCTTATCAGCTGGCCGAAAAAGTAGCCGATATTTTCGACCAGTATTTGGTCTATCGCCCCGAGTGGGTGCTGGCATGGGAGCAAGAGCAACCGGTGCCCGAGCTTAACGATGTGCAGCCTTGGCAGCAAAAACTGTGGCGTCGCTTATACGATCACACCTTGGCGCTGGGCCAATCGCCTTACCATCGCGCTAATTTGTATCAAGAGTTTATCGACACCTTAACCAGTCATCAGCACAAACCTGCGGGGCTTGCTGATATTGAGCGGGTCTTTGTGTTTGGTATCTCGGCGCTTCCACCACGCTATCTGGATGCGTTGCAAGCCCTAGGTGAGCATGTGGAGGTGCATTTTATGTTCACCAATCCATGCCGTTATTATTGGGGCGATATTCGCGACAAGCGTTATCTGGCTAAACGTGCCGCATTGGAACGGGATAAAATCAGCCGAATTGAAGACATCCCCGCCGACAGCCAATTGGCACTGGGGCTTGATGAGCCCGAGTACGGTGAAGTGGGAAATAGCTTGCTGGCGTCGATGGGAAAACTGGGGCGCGATAACTTACTGCTGCTCTCGGAAATGGCCTGTAATGAGATTGATAGCGGCTTTGTTGAGGTCAACCGCGATAATCTGCTGCATCATCTCCAAGCCGATATTTTGGATTTGAACGAGCCGGGTGATCCCAAGCAAACCGAGACCAGTGCGGCGAAAACAGAAATCGAGCCAGATGATGCTTCCATCGCAATCCATGCCTGTCACAGCCCGATGCGCGAAGTTGAGGTGCTGCACGATCAGCTACTCGCGATGTTTGAGGCTAACCCATCACTGAGCCCCCGCGATGTGATTGTGATGGTGGCGGATATCAATGCCTACAGCCCCGCCATTCAAGCGGTGTTTGGTAATGCGCCTCGCGAGCGTTTTATTCCGTTTTCCATCTCAGATCGCAGTGCCGATCAAGAAAGCCCGGTGTTAGCCGCCTTTTTGCGTCTGCTCACCCTGCCTGATAGTCGATGCAGTGCGGCGGAGCTATTGGAAATTCTTGAGGTGCCGGCGGTCTCGCGCCGTTTTTCCATCGACAGCCAACAGTTTGATCAGATTAAACAGTGGGTGGAAGAAACCGGTATTCGCTGGGGGCTTGATACCCATACCGCCAGCCAATTTGCCTTGCCCGAACAGTATCAGAATACCTGGCTATTTGGCTTGAAACGTATGTTACTCGGCTACGCGATGCCGAGTGAGGCAGGGCTGTTTGCAGACACCGTGCCTTATGATGAAGTCCAAGGGCTTAATGCGGAGCTGGCGGGGCGTTTAGGGCTGTTTATCGACACCTTAATTCACTACCAGCAGCAACTGGCGATTGAATGCGATGGCAAGACGTGGGTGGCGCGGTTGACCCAAATGCTGGATGACTGCTTTGCCATTGAAGGGGATGAAGAGTTAGCGATAAAGCTTATCCGCACCCAGTTGGACAGTTGGCTGACACAGCTCAGCGATGCCGCATTTACCTATACGCTAACCTTGCCCGTGGTGCGCGATTACTTTAATGGTCGCCTCAATAACGAGCGAGTCAGCCAGCGCTTTTTGGCCGGGCAGGTTAACTTTTGTACCTTGATGCCAATGCGCTCCATTCCCTTTGATGTGGTGTGTCTGCTGGGGATGAACGATGGCGTGTACCCGCGCACTGTGCCCAGTGTCGGCTTTGATTTGATGGTCGGTCGCACGCGGGCGGGGGATCGCTCGCGCCGCGACGATGATAGATACCTATTTTTAGAAGCGTTGCAGTCAGCACAGCAGCGTTTGTATATCAGTTATGTCGGTCGCTCAGTGCAAGACAACAGCTTAAAAGTCCCGTCGGTACTGGTCACTGAGTTGCTTGAGTATTGCACCCAAGGCTACTGTTTGGCCGGTGACCGCGACTTACCCGAAGCGCAGTCACGCCAGCGGTTGGAAGAAAAGCTTATCCAGACGCATCCACTGACGCCCTTTAGCCCACAGGCGTTTGTTCATAGTGGTAGCTACGCGCAAGAGTGGCTACCGGCTGCTCAAGGACAAGGGACACAACTGCCAGCATTTATTGGCGATGCGTTAAGCCCTGATCCCGACAGTCACCAGGATCCTGTGATTGAGTTAGCTGAGTTGCAGCGCTTTTGGCGGTTGCCCGTGCGCTATTTTTTCCAACGCCGCTTGAAAGTCTTCTTTGAGCAGTTAGAAGCGCCGCTAGAAGAATTCGAACCCTTTAGTTTAGATACCTTGCACCGCTTTCAGCTGCGTGATCAGCTGTTAGCGCACTTTATTGAAACCGATGACAGTCCCCAAAGTGTGCAGGATTTTATGGCCCGACAGCGTGGCCAGGGCAAGTTGCCTTTGGCGTACTTTGGCGAACTGACCTTGGATACGCAAGTCACGGTGATCCGTGACATGTACCAGCGCTTAACGCCTTTGCTCGCCGCGCCGCGCCCTGATCTTGAGCTTAATCTGACTCTTCCTACTGCGTTGGGCGAGGTGCAAGTGCAAGGTTGGCTTAATCGGCGTTATCAAGACAGCTTGGTGCGCTTTCATTGCGGCGATCTGACCGTGCGTCATCAGCTTGCGGTATGGATCGATCATTTATGCCAATGCGCGATGGGCGAAGCGGTGCCGAGCACGTTGGTGGGCGTGAAAGAAACCATCGAGTTTGCCCCACTCAGCAAAGGTGACGCGCTTGCACACTTACAAGCTTTGGTTGAAGACTATCAATATGGCCTCAACCAGCCTCTTACCTATCTGCCAAGCTCAGTCGGAGCGGGAATAAAAGCCCGAGATGGCAAAAAAGGCTTTGATAACAGTGACACCGGCCAAGACAAAGCGCTGAAAGCGATGCGTGATGCCTTTATCGGGGGCTTTAATCCTGGTGAAGTCCAAGACCCTTATGTGTATCGCGTATGGCCGCAATGGCACGAGAGTCTCGGTCAAGCGCTATTAGCAACAGGCGATCAACACGTACTGCCGATGCTTGCGCAGCGACAAAAACGCTAATCACCAAAGGCGCCTCATAGGAATAGTGCGGCGCCGTTTCCCCCTCTATCCACTCTCTTTCCCACTCTTCTCCCTGTTAGCCAAGTCTATGCATGGCTCTTTTGTGGTTATTTACTCTTAATTTTTGACTTTATATTCATTTTGAGAAATTAACTACTAGGATAGAGAAAATGGGTGGTTCGTCGATACAACCATCTTTTTTGTCATGTTTGTTACCATTGTGTTGGTTAAAGATTGCACATTACGTTGCTCGTTAGGGGTCAATCTATTTGGGGTCTAAATATTTTTTAAACGATCATTTTAATGCAGAGTTACATTTTAATTTTAATTAAAATCATTATCTTAGCTTTAATTTAATGNTTAGAGGGCATTGTTTTTGTGTTGTTTATAGAGGCCTTTGTTCTGTTTTTTATTTGAACGTGTAATTAACTTAACGCACAATGTCATCGAAAATTCATATAACAAACCATGAAAAAAAGGATGTGCCTTCATGCATAAATTCTCAAAAAGCGCGGTGGCGACCTTGGTCTCTGGCCTTTTGCTGGGTGCCTCAGCGCACGCCGACGTCAGCATTACTCAAGGTAAGACTGCAATCCCAGATGGTGAGGCAACGCACGCCCAAGACATCACGGTAAAAAACGAGCATGTCGCGTTCGCATTGGCGGTTGAGTCCGCGCCACCATGGGGCGTGCCACGTGGTACCTTGGTGGACCTCGCGGCGGTGAAAAATGGCAAAATTGATCTAGACCGAGTCGCTTTTGCAGATTTCATCCCCAACAGCTGGTCGGCCTGGCCGAACGATCGCAAGTCGATTGAGATTGTTGAAGACAGCGATGAAAAAGCAGTGATCAAAGTGAGCCGTAACTTCGACAAAGTCGACATTACTACTTGGTATACCTTGGCTGCAGGCTCTGACGCGATTGCTCTTAAAACCGTGATGAATAACCAGGGTGAGGATGATCTCGAACTAGAATCTGGCCACACGATCTGGCCGGATACGGGTTATCAGTTCGCGGTACCAGGGCTTGAAGGCAATGAAGAAGCGATGGCGGACAATGCCCTCGCCGATCGCATGGTCGCGTATGACCGTGATTGGGCGTTCGCGCTGCATGCGCCTTACTTTGACCGCATTAAATACAACGGTCGCGATATGTATCTGGGTCACACGCTCAAAGCCGGTGAAAGCCGTACGTTTGAGTCTCAGCTACAGGTTGTCCCGAACGGTGATATGGCGCCGATTGTAAAAGCCGAAGCCGAACGTCATGGTGAAGCGACAGGTACCATTGAAGGTAAATTGCGCGCTGATAATGGGCAAGTGCCAAACGATGCCTTGGTAATGATTGAAAAAGACGGTCACCCTTATGCGTGGACGCTTGCCAAAGATGGCCAGTACAGCATGGAGCTACCAGCCGGCGAGTATCAGGTTTATGGTACGGCAACCGGCCATGCCAACAGTCAGTCGCAATCTATTAATGTGAGCGCTGATGGCGAGCAAACACTGAATTTCACCTCGCTGAAAAGCCCTGCGACGCTTGCGCTTAACGTAGAAGAAGCGGTGTCTGGCGTGGCTAAAGACGCACGTGTGACTATCATTGAAGGCCAAGCGCCACCGGTTGAATTCTTGGGTAAACGCACCTTCTTCACGGACTTGCTGCCTGCCGGCCATGCCGAGCTAAATCTAGCACCGGGTGAATACAAGTTGGGCATTAACGCCGGTGCAGGCTTTACCGCTGAATCACAAACCTTGGACGTGACGCTGGAATCGGGCAAAACCAACAAGCAGTTGGTTAAGATCCCACAGGTGACTTTCCCTAACCGTAGCCATTGGTATGGCGCAGACTTGCACCACCACGGCAATGTGCTGGAAGGGGTAACCCCACCAGAAATCGTGGTGCGTGCCCAGTTGGCAACCGACTTGGATCTGACCTTTATCAGTGATCACGACTCCACCATTAATCACAAAGTATTTGCTGACTTATCAGCGAAACGTGGTGTGCCTTTCATTCCATCCATTGAGATCTCGCCCTCTTGGGGTCACATGAACCCGTTCCCCATCGACAATGGCGCGGCGCTGACGGTCGATCCGGGTACTGATGACGTGCATACTCTGATTGATGCTGCACATGAGATGGGTGCAGAAGTGGTGCCGATGAACCATCCTTATAACGATTATGGTTATTTCACTAATATCGCTAAAGATGCGGTGCCGGGCGGTGAAACAGACCGTTTCGATCTGATGGAGCTTAACGCTCGCGTTGACAACGAGCCGACTCTGAAAAAAGCACATGATATGTGGGATAGCGGCGAAGCCATGTACCTGACTGCGGGTACCGATACCCATGATGCGTGGAACCAGCTCACTGGGCGTATTCGTATGATGGCCAATGTTGATGGTGAGCTAACGCCGCTCGCCTTTGCCAAAGCGTTAAAAGCCGGTCACGGCTATGCCACGCAGGGGCCAATTCTATACCCACAAAACATCATGTTTGGTGAAAGCGCCAAGGCAGGTGATCAATGGGATATTAACGTCGTCGCCGCTGATGGTCTCAAAGAAGTGCGCTTAATCGGCCAAGATGGTGAGGTGCTAAACAGCATCACCATTAACCCGGAAGAGAGCACCCAGCGTCTTGAGCTGTCACTGCCAATCCCTGCGGATGCAGAAGGTTGGATCAACCTAGAAGTGGAAGACAAAGACGGCAGCACGGCATGGACCAACCCAGTTTGGCTTCAGTCGTAAACGTCGAGTCTCAATAAACGAACCAAGGCCAGCGATGCTGGCCTTTTTTGATCGTGATGTTAACCGGCGCAGATTGATGGTCTTGGTTAGAATATGTTTTCCCCCAAGGGGTTGCTACAATAGCGGGCAGACTAGGCGATGAAATAATGATATGGAACCGCAGATCCTCAACCCGCTCACCTTGCCACTTGATGGCGTCCGATTAATCGAAGCCTCCGCCGGCACCGGCAAGACGTTTACCATTGCTGGCTTGTACTTGCGATTGTTGCTTGGGCATGGCCGCGCAGCGCCGTGTCGGGTCGAGCAAATACTGGTGGTGACGTTTACCGAAGCGGCAACCCAAGAGCTAAAAGACCGTATTCGGCGCCGCATTCATGAGGCGCGTTTTGCCTTTATGCGCGGTGAGAGTGACGATCCTATCATTGAACCTTTGCTGGCAGAGATTAGCGATCATAAAACCGCGGCGCAGCGACTGTTAGAGGCCGAACGTCAGATGGACGAGGCGGCCATCTATACCATTCACGGTTTTTGTCAGCGGATGCTGACCCAAAATGCGTTTGAATCGGGCAGCCTGTTCAGTCATGAATTTGTCACCGACGAGCGACAGATCAAAGCGCGCGCGGCGGCCGATTTTTGGCGTCGTCGTTTTTATCCGCTGCCTAAATCGTTAGCCGGTGTGGTGAGCAGCTACTGGCCCGCACCGGAAGCCTTATTAAAAGAGATTGCGCCCTATTTATCCGGGCCGGCTGTCACGGTCAAGGCGCCTGATCTCGGCGAAGATCTCATGGCGGCACACCAAGCGGCGATTGCCAAAATTGACGGGGTAAAGCGCGCATGGCGCGAGGCGGGGGAGCAGATCACCGAACAGCTTAGCGCTGCCAAGCTCGATGGTCGCAGCTATCGCAAAGATCATCTGGCAAACTGGCTGAATGCGATGGAACAATGGGCCAATGCCGAGACGCTTGATTACCAGTTGCCCGACAAATTGGAAAAATTCGCCCAACAGACATTAGCGGCCAAGAGTAAAGCTGAGCCACCGAGTCTTGCGCTATTTGATCAAATTCAGGCATTGGTTGATCAGCCGCCGACGTTAAAACCGGGATTAACTGCATTGGCGATTAAAGAAGTGCGGCAGCTGCTCCGCCAAGAAAAACGCCGCCAAGGGTGGCTCTCGTTTGACGATCTCCTTTCTCAACTTGCCAGCGCACTTGACCAAGATAGCGAAGGTCAGTTGGCGGCACGTATTCGCAGCTTATATCCGGTGGCAATGATTGATGAATTCCAAGATACCGACCCGCTGCAATATCAGATTTTTAGCACTGTCTATCAGCCGCCAGTGGCGGACGATGCCCCTGTATTCGTAGACGCAGACACAGAGGAAGAGGGTGAGCGCACCGGTTTAATGATGATTGGCGATCCTAAGCAGGCGATTTATGCCTTTCGTGGCGCCGATATCTTCACCTATATTCATGCCCGTGCACAGGTGAGTGATCACTATAACCTTGCCACCAACTGGCGCTCGACAGATGGCATGGTGCGCGGGGTCAATGCCTTGTTCTCGCGTGCTAAGGCGCCGTTTGTTTATCAAGACAGCATTCCCTTTTTAGAGGTAGCCTCTTCGCCTAGCGCCAAACAAAAGGCGCTGGTGGTGGAGGGAAACGAGCAGCCCGCGCTCACCTTTTGGCATCACAGCCCGGATGAGTTGTGTGGCAAGCAAGATTTTGAACAGACCTTGGCGGTGAGTACCGCACAGCATATCACGCAAGTGCTCAACCAATCGGTGGCGGGCAATAGTTATCTACAAACGTCTTCCGGCCAAGCCGACATTCAGCCGCACAATATTGCTGTGTTGGTGCGCACCGGACGCGAGGCACAGCTGGTCAAGCAAGCGCTGGCCGAAAAAGGCGTGGCGTCTGTGTATCTTTCTAACCGTGATAATGTGTTCGCCAGCCCCGTCGCCAGCGATATTGAGCGCATCTTAGTGGCGGTCATGCAGCCTGAAAATGAGCGTAAGTTGCGGTCGGCACTAGCCAGCCCTTTATTTGGCCTGACCGCTGAGCAGCTGGCGTTACTCAATCAAGACGAAGCCTTGTGGGAGCAAGAGGTGGTGGCCTTTAGCCATTACCGTGATACCTGGCAGCGCCGTGGGGTGATGCCGATGCTTCGCCAAGTCGCCACTGCCCGCCAAGTGGCAGAAAACTGGTTGGCGATGCCGCAAGGCGAGCGCTGTGTGACCGACTTTTTGCATATTGCGGAGTCGCTGCAAAGTGCCAGCCAGCAATTGGATAACCCCCACGCGCTGATCCGCTGGCTACAAGAGCGGATGGCCGAGCCGGCTCAACAATCGGAAGAGCAGCAGGTGCGGTTGGAGTCGGAGCGTGATTTGGTGCAAATCGTTACCATCCACAAATCGAAAGGCTTGGAATACGATCTGGTTTACTTGCCGTTTGCTTGTCAGTATCGCGAAAGCAGCCAACCTTTTTATCATGATGAACAGTATCAGCCGGTGCTGGCGCTGGATAATGTCGATGAAGGCAAAGAACGTGCTGAAAAAGAGCGGCTGGCTGAAGATATCCGCTTGCTGTACGTGGCGGTGACGCGCGCCGTGTATGGATGTTTTATCGGCTGTACACCTCTTAAACAAGGTAACAGCCGGCAAAAAGACTCGGCCTTGCACTTAACGGCCCTTGGTTATTTGCTCCAGCATGGAGAAGCCGGTGATGCTAGCCTGCTGGCCGAGAGTTTGGCTGGGTTGGCGAGCGCGAGTGATGCGGTGGCTGTGGTTGCGCCACCGGAGCCGGACGATAGCCGTTATACCCCTCAAACGGGGGCGCACGAGGCGCTAAGCGCACGTCAGTTTGACGGCAAGATTGACCGTCAGTGGCGCTTAACCAGTTACTCAGGGCTGGTAAAACAAAGCCATCATGTCAGCGCCTTGCCTACATTAGCCAGTTACGACTTGGACGCGGACGATGATCTCGCCGATGAGGAGACGCCGGATGTGGCGGTGGATCCTTGGTCGGTTTTTGCGTTTCCCAAAGGCGCGCGAGCCGGTACCTTTTTACACACCTTATTTGAAGAGGTGGACTTTACCGCGGATTTGATGAGTGAAGAGGTCGCTGAGCTTATTACCCATCACCTTAGCTTGGAGAACTATGACCCGCAGTGGTGCCCGATATTGCAGCAGTGGATGACACAGGTATTGAAACACCCGCTCAATGAGCAAGGGCTGAGGCTGAACCACATTGACAATGCCAGTCGATTAACGGAGATGGAGTTCGTGATGCCTTTGGCTGCACTCGACTGCCAGCGATTGAATCGACTCGCCGCACGATATGATGCACTGTCTGCCCGCGCTGGCCAGCTCACCTTTGACACGGCGCGCGGGATGCTAAAAGGCTTTATCGATTTAACCTTCCGCGCCGATGGCAAGTATTACGTGCTGGATTGGAAGTCGAACCATTTAGGGGACAGCGTGGCCGATTATCATCCTGAGGCGCTCAAAGAGGCAATGATCGCGCACCGATACGACTTTCAGTACCAGATCTATACCTTGGCGCTGCACCGCTTTTTGCGCCAGCGGATCCCAGATTATGATTACGACACCCATGTGGGGGGCGTGTTTTATTTCTTTTTACGGGGTGCCAGTGATAGCGGCGAGACCGGTGTATTCGCGCACCGTCCCGATAAGGCGCTGATTGACGCCTTGGACAACCTCTTTGCTGGAGAGTCGGTATGAAACAAGCATTAATGACGCTTTACCAGCGCGGGGAATTACGAGCGATTGATGTGCAATTTGCTTGTTTGATGGGCGAAGAAGACACCCAATTAGATAAGGCTGCTATCACAGTATGGGCGGCGCTGCTGAGTCGCGAAGTGGGCAAAGGCCATGTCTGCCTTGACTTAAACCAGTGGCAGCCACCCACTGACGTCGCTTGGCAGCCTTTATTGGCGCACATTGATAGCCAAGCGCCAAGCGAGCAATTGGCACAGGCGTCGGTGGTGTCTGACGGGACGCAGGCGACGCCCTTAGTGCTTGCCGGACACCGATTGTATTTACATCGCTACTGGCATGCCGAGCAGCAAGTGGCGGGACATATTCGCCAGCGTCTGACGGCGCTACCGTTACCGGATGAGGCCAGACAAACCCTAGATAATTTATTTGCTGCCTCGAAGGCAGAGATAGACTGGCAAAAAGTGGCGGCAGCTACCGCGTTGACCCAACCTTTTGCGGTGATTTCGGGTGGGCCGGGTACGGGGAAAACCACTACCGTCGCCCGTTTGTTGGCAGCGCTGGTGGCGTCGCACCACGCCGAACGTACAACCACCTCTGCTGCACTCACCATCAAGCTGGTCGCCCCGACCGGCAAAGCAGCCAACCGATTGACTGAATCATTGGGGCGGGCGATTGCCGCCTTGCCTGTTGATCATGACGTAAAAGCGGCGCTGCCGACCCAAGCCAGTACCATTCACCGATTATTAGGGGCGATTCCGCAGCGGGTGGCGTTTCGCCATCATAAAAATAATCCCGTGCATGCGGATGTGTTGATTGTCGATGAAGCCTCGATGGTGGACTTGCCTTTGATGGCACAGCTGTTCGATGCCTTGGCGCCCTCAACACGCATTATTTTGCTGGGGGATAAAGATCAGCTTGCCTCTGTGGAAGCGGGGGCGGTGCTAGGCGATATTTGTCAGTACGCCGAGGCGGGCTATCCAGCGGCGCAAGCCGCGCGTTTAAGCCAGCTAACAGGCTTTGATGTACCCGAAAACCCACATGCGCCAGCGATCGCCAGTGCCCTGTGTCTGCTGCGCAAAAGTTATCGTTTTGATGCCCAATCCGGCATTGGCCAGCTCGCCTTTGCGGTGAACCGAGGAGAGATGGCCGAGGTGGGGGCGGTGTTAAAACGCGGCTATGGCGATATTACCCACCATGTGCTGAGTGATGACAGTTATCAGACCCTGATGCAACAAGCGGTGACAGGATATCGCGATTACTTAACAACACTCGATAATGCGACGCTCGAAAACCCGCCATCCATGGCGGACGTGCTGAGTGCCTTTAGCCAATTTCGTTTGTTGTGTGCATTGACCGAAGGCCCATTTGGTGTCGCTGGCCTCAACCAAGCCATTGAGCAGCATTTAGCGTCGGCGGGATTGATCGCCAAAGAGCGTGATACTTGGTATCACGGTCGGCCGATCATGATTTTGCAAAACGACCATGCCCTAGGGTTGTATAACGGTGATATTGGAATTGCGGTGCAGCATGAGGGGATCACCCGCGTGGCGTTTGAAACCCACGATGGCGAGGTGCGCTATTTGCTTGCCAGCCGTCTGCCCGCCCATCAAACTGCGTTTGCGATGACGGTGCACAAATCACAAGGATCGGAGTTTGCGCACACAGTGCTGGTGTGTCCGCCCACCATTTCACCGGTGATCACCCGCGAGCTGATTTATACCGGCATCACGCGGGCGAAGCGCCAGCTTGATCTTTACGCGTCTTGGCCGGTGCTACGCCACGGTGTGGGCGCACGCACCGCCAGGTATAGTGGTTTGCCGGATGCCTTGTTGGCGCCCTTATAATGGCGAGGTTAGCTAAAGCGCTAAGGTTAGTACCTTAGAGCGACGCTGATAGTTGTACAGCTCTTGGCGGGTGTTGGGGAGTGCCGACACATCGGAGAGCAAAAAGCCTTGCTCCAGAAACCAATGCAAACTGTGGGTGGTGAGCACAAAGATGGTTTCAAGCCCTTTGGCTTTGGCGCGTTGTTTGAGGTGATTGAGGAGCATGACGCCGCGGTCGCCATCACGATAATCCGGATGAATGGCAACACATGCCATCTCGCCGGTGCGCGCGTCACTAAACGGATAGAGTGCGGCGCAGCCTATCACTAACCCATCCCGTTCGATGATGGTAAAGCGTGGGATTTCTTGCTCCAATTGTTCTCGCGAGCGGCGCACTAGGATCCCCTGTTGCTCCAAAGGTCGGATCAAATCCAAGATCCCACCGATATCGTCAATCTGGGCTTGGCGCACTTTTTCGGCACGCTCCATCACGATCTGGGTGCCGATCCCTTCAATCGAGAACAGCTCTTGAATCAAGGCGCCATCTTTTTTATAGCTAATCAAATGACTGCGAGTGACGCCCGCGCGACACGCAGTAATCGCGCCCCGTAAAAAGCGACTGGTGCCAGAGCCAGTATCGCCAGCGGCTTCTCTCGCTTCTAGAAGTGGCTGGGCTTGGGTGGGCAGTAACTCAGAAATCACCTCATTGTCTGGGTTTAAGACCCCTTGTTCAGAGCAAAAGCCAATCAGCTTGTCTGCGCGTAACCGAATCGCGACCTGAGTCGCCACTTCTTCGGAGGTGAGGTTAAAGCATTCCCCTGTCACTGAACTGGCTACTGGCCCCATCAGCACAATCGCGTTTTGATCCAGTTGGCGTTGAATACCGTCGGTATCAATACGGCGAATTTTGCCACTGTGACAATAATCAATCCCCTCGTCGACACCCAAGGGTTGCGCGATAACAAAATTGCCACTGATCACATTAATCTGAGCACCCGCCATTGGGGTGTTGTTGAGCCCCATGGATAAACGCGCGGTGATGTCGAGCTGCACTTGGCCGGCGGCTTGTTTGACCACTTCAAGCGCGTGGCTGTCGGTGATGCGTATTCCTTTGTGATAAGGCGTTTCCAGTCCGTACTGATTGAGCGCGCGATTGATTTGCGGGCGGGCACCAAACACCAATACTAGCTTCATGCCAAGGCTATTGAGTAGCGCGATATCATTGACGATATTTTTAAAGTTCTCATCCGCCATCGCCTCGCCACCCAGCATGATCACCGCGGTTTTATCTCGGTGAGCATTTACATAAGGTGCAGATTGGCGAAATCCTTTAACCAGTGCGGTACTTCTTATCTTCACGCGCATATCCGTTTATTTATTCACTTTATATGCCTTTTTATTCTTTTTTAGGTCTGGGTGTCAAGTCCTGTGCGCTGTCAGTGCGCATGTGAAACGATAAGAATTAGCTCCCATACTCAATGTCGGCCGATGAAGCGAGATCACAATCTGGCGTTCAGCGTCTAAAGTAAAGTGATGAGTCAGTTATGCTGGAATAAAAAGCACTGAGGGGTAAGCGCGTGCGAAAAACGAAACAAGTGGTTCTATTAGTTCTATTTATATTATTTGGTGGAACGGGATTTTTAGTGGCGACCCAGCCTGCAATTTTTGCGCCTGACGTGACGCAAACCGATTTGTATGGCGAATGGGTTGAAACAGAGGTCGCGCCCTATGCAGCTGATCGTTTTGAAGTCCGCAAAGACGGTATCTATACCAATGGCAGCCGGGTTACGACGAGTTATCAGTTTGATGGTGATAAGCTAAGTTATTCGATTGGTACGCAAACGTACGTGTATCGTGTCGAAAACAAAAGTACCTTAGAACGCTTATCGCCCGCGCATTACACGTCTTTTTTTGCGAAAGACGACTAGATGTTGGCATCCAATGGAGTTATTAGGTTACGACGGCACAAGTAGGGGCGCCCAGAAACTCTCCGAGTAGGCACTAGGATGCAGAGTGCTCAGATCGTGATTAATATTTCACAGACTCTATTGTCGACAATAACTCATTGACCGAGCATTGCTTGGTGGCTACTCGGCGTAAAAGATCGGCAGTTTCCGAGTCGCCACCTAGGCAACGCTGAATACTGGTATTGATCACATTATGGGTACAACCTTCACTAGCCATCATGCGGATCCATTGATATTCCACCGCATCGCTATCAAGTAACGTCGAACGCCCAACTTTCAAGTCCATGGTATTCATTACTCCTTTTTTGTTGCATTTTCTATGCATTTTTGTTTCATGCATAGTACATAACAATTATATGACAGTTTGATGAATGACCAAGCAGTTACTAGGATAATCTGAATGACATCACAATTGAACTGTATTATTTTGCAGGCATTTACAGTCTGATAATGATAAGTGATTGCCAAATTCATCGCTTTTTGCGAGCCTTAGCGCTACAAACTAACTGATTGGATGATGGTGTGAAAAAAGCGTTAGTCGTGATGGCGTGTGTGGCGGTACTCGCAGGGTGTGTTAGGCCGACTGATCGTGGTCAGCAGTATCGAGATGGGCGGTTTGAACGTATTTTAACCCCAGTACCTCAGGTGGTGTCGGAAAGTCCGCGCGACTTTAGTTTATTTCAGGAGCAGCTTGCAGAAGTAGAAGCAAAATCTCCCTCGTTAGTGGTCAAGCATCAAGCGGTATACCAGCGTTTGCAGGCATGGCTGGACGCAGGAGGCAATGTGGACACGCTCGCTGAGTTTGGCCTGGGTGTCAACCAAATGGGCGGTGGCGATGATTTCGGTAACGTGATGTTTACCGGTTATTTCTCACCCGTGATTGAAATGCGCCATCAACCCGATGCCTTATTCCGTTATCCAGTTTATGCCAAACCGCCTTGTGATGAAGACTGCCCTGATCGTCAAGCGATTTATGACGGTGCTTTAGAAGGATTAGGGTTAGCGTTGGGTTACAGCGCATCTCGCATCGATAACTTTATTATGGAAGTGCAGGGCAGTGGTTTTGTCCATTTTGGTGATAATGATCAGCTCGAGTATTTTGCCTACGGCGGTAAAAACGGTCATCCGTACGTCAGTATTGGTAAGGTATTAATTGAAAATGGTGAGGTAGCCAGAGAGGATATGTCGTTACGGGCGATTCAAGATTGGGTCGCGGCGCACGATGAAGAAGAGGTTCGGACCTTACTGGAACACAACCCGTCGTATGTGTTCTTTACGCCCAAAGCGGCGGATCCTGTCAGTGGGACGGCAGGGATCCCGTTAAAAGCGGGCGCCTCTGTGGCGGCGGATCGACGTTACTTACCTATGGGGAGTGTGTTACTTGCTGAAGTGCCACAGCTTGATGACCAGGGTAAATGGACGGGAGAGCATGTGCTCAAGCTTTTAATGGCGTTGGATACCGGTGGGGCAGTGAAAGAAAATCACCTGGATTTATACCATGGCATGGGTAAGAAAGCAGGCGAGCAAGCCGGTCATTACAAACACTTTGGTCGGGTTTGGAAACTGGAACCGTTAGCGCCACAAATGGTGAATCAGCCCTAACGGCTAAGACTAAGGCTCATCCTTGAAGCAATAAAAAAGCGAGCGTTTGACGCTCGCTTTTGCATTTAAGCTAACGAAGTATGATTACTCAATTAAACCCGCTTCACGATAGTAGCGTGCTGCGCCTGGGTGCAGGGGAGCAGACAGACCATCTTTTACCATTTCTTCTTTCTTCAAGTTGGCAAAGGCTGGATGTAAGCGACGGAAATCATCGAAGTTCTCAAACACCGCTTTCACGACGTTGTAAATGACGTCTTCAGAGACTTGGCTTGAGGATACAAAAGTAGCACCCACACCAAAGGTCGTCACATCATTATCGTTACCCCGGTACATACCACCTGGCAATATCGCTTGACGATAATAATCGCGCTCGCTGATCAACTGTTTAGCCGCATCGTTAGCGACTTCAACCAATACGCTATCACACGCAGTCGTTGCTTCTTGGATCGCACCACTCGGGTGGCCTACGGCATAAACCATGGCGTCAATTTTATTGTCACAGAGGGCTTTTGATTGCTCAGACGCTTTCAGCTCGGAAATTTGGCCGAACTTATCCATGTCCCAACCCATTTGATCCATCAATACTTCGATGGTGCCACGCTGACCTGACCCTGGGTTACCAATGTTAACGCGCTTGCCTTCGAGGTCATCAAAGGTTTTTACGTTTGCATCAGCACGAGCGACCACGGTAAAAGGTTCTGGGTGGATAGAGAAAACCGCGCGCAGATCTTTAAATTCGCCTTGATCTTCAAACTTGCTGGTGCCTTTGTAGGCATGATATTGCCAGTCGGATTGTGCGATCCCCATATCGAGCTCGCCAGCACGAATGGTATTGATATTGTAGATAGAACCGCCTGTACTCTCTACAGAGCAGCGAATGCCGTGGTCATCTTTACTTTTGTTAACCAGACGACAAATTGCACCGCCCGTCGGGTAATAAACCCCCGTCACACCGCCAGTACCAATGGTTACAAACTGATTGGCTTGAGCCGTTGCTGCGGTTCCTAGTGCAGCGGAAAAGCTGAGCGCAATCAGAGTCGGTTTCATCGCTTTCATGCTTAAGATTCCTTTTTAAGTTAGAGGTTGCTATCCGGGCGCACCCTCGAAGATGGTATGACACTCGATGTAAATATGACAATAACGTGTCACCGCGCTATTTTTTCAATCTTTTAACAATATTTGCAAGCAATAGTATTGGGTTAAAACGATTGGGTCATGGTTTGTCTTAGTGCTTGTACAGGTTTAGTACAATATCCCAGGTTTTCCAGTGTGTTGCGAAAATTTGTGATCTGTGATGCGTTATCGTGTGCTTGGCTTTGATCGATGTGTTGGGTGTTGTTTTCAAAGCCGATTCGAACGTCACCGCCCAGTGTCGCGGCTGTCGTTAAACAGCGACTTTCATGACATCCAAATGCGCAGACAGACCAAGGAATAGTGCCATCGGCGTGAAGCGCATGATACATGGCGACGACATCTTCGGACATACCTCGGGGTGGAGTCCGATCTCGCCCTGCAACAAAAAGCAAGTGATGACCTCGTGAGGGTAAAATACCTTGTTCGCGCAGCGTGTAGTAGCGTGCCAGCTCTCTGGGGTGATAGAGAATAAACTGACTATAGATCCGAGCTTCAACCGTCCAAGCAAAAAAATCTGTTACCGCTTTGCTTGGAGGCTGATGATCAGGGATAAGCTCTCGTAGCGCAAAGGAAGCGGCTTCGGGTTTGACGGCTTTAATCAGCGCCATTTGTTGCTGGGGGGAATAGCGGCCTACGGCTTCGGTGGTGAGTTGAATCACCATGCGATCGCCGGCGGCATCTATTACTTGCTGATATAGCGCTTGGTTTAGCGCGGGATCAAGGCTATGGGCTCCCTGTTGATCGCGGGCGTGGATGTGGGCCATGGTTGCGCCTGCCTCGGCGCATTCGTGCAGGCAGTGAATAAGCTGTTCGCCGGTGATAGGCACACGCGGATGGTGCACGGGCTGTAAGTACGCACCATTGGGGGCAACCATGATCGTCCTTGCGTCTCGCATTCTTTTCCCTCGCTTCTGAATCTGTCGTTATTGGTGAGGCAAGCACATCTCTAATGTCAGTGCTAGCTTGTCGGTGATGGCCGCGATATGAGTTGATTCAATAATATACGGCGGTGCGAGTAAGATGTGATGCCCCTGCTTACCATCAATGGTACCGCCCATGGGATAGCACATGAGTCCGTTATGCATGGCGGTTTTTTTTATCGTTTGATGGAGCGTAAGTTCAGGCGAGAAGGGACGCTTGCTGGTTTTGTTTGCCACCAGCTCCAACGCTAAAAATAGCCCACGTCCGCGAATGTCGCCGACAAAAGGGTGAGAATCAAACTGATGGTGTAACGCCGATTTAAGCGCCTTTCCTTGCTGCTCAGTGGCGTCAACTAATCCTTCTTGCTGAATGGTGGTGAGTGTTGCTAAGGCAGCGGCACATGCCGTTGGGTGAGCCATGAAGGTGTGGCCATGTTGGAAAAAGCCTGACCCAGATGCAATTGCTTCATAGAGACGATCCGAGACCAAGGTGGCGCTAATGGGCTGATAACCAGCAGCCAGTCCTTTAGCGATGGCGACAATATCCGGAACGATGCCTTCATGTTCAAAAGCGAAAAAGCGACCGGTGCGCCCCGTGCCGCACATGACTTCATCGAGGATCAGCAAAATATTGTACTGATCGCAAATTGCGCGAATACGAGAAAAGTATCCCGCTTCCGCGGTCAATGCACCGGCTGTCGCCCCCACCACAGGTTCTGCGATAAACCCAATGACGGTTTCCGGCCCTTTTTCTAACAGCATGGCTTCCAGCTCGTTGGCCACCCGCTGACCATACTCGTAAGCGGTCTCATCGGGACGTTGATCGCGATAGGCGTAACAAGGGGCAATCAAACTGGTATCCATCAACAACGGGGCAAAGGGGGCGCGTCGCCATGCGTTGCCACCCACGGACAGCGCCCCGAGTGTATTACCGTGGTAGCTTTGGCGGCGTGCGATAAAATGTTGTCGTTGGGGTTCACCGACTTCCACCCAGTACTGGCGAGCGAGTTTTAGCGCGGTTTCCATCGCTTCCGATCCACCACTGACTAAATAGGCGTGATTTATCGAGGGAGGTGCAAGATCGGCCAACATCTTGGCGAGCGCTTCACTGCTTTCTGAGGTAAAAAAGCCGGTATGCGCATAGGGAATCGCATCAAGCTGACGGTGGATAGCGTCCAATACGGCAGGGTGGTTGTGCCCAAGGCAAGAGACGGCTGCGCCTCCGCATGCATCGAGATACTCGTTACCTTGAGTGTCGATTAAGTACATCCCATTACCACTGGCAATGGTAGGGGGAAGATGATGACAGTGACGGTGAAAGACATGACTCATACGAGGGCCTCAATGCAAGCGTGATAACTCAGTATGGTGAACTTGTGTTTTAAACCGCAAAGGATATATTTTCACCAGGTATGCAAAAAAGGAATGAGATGATGAATGTGCGTTTGCCGTCGATGCGTTCGCTTCAAACATTGATTGCGGTGGCTCAAACAGGAAGTTTTTCAGAAGCTGCCAAGGGGTTGCATGTCAGCCAAAGTACGGTGAGCAAGCAAATACAGCAGCTTGAAGAAGGGATTGGCCAACCACTCTTTGAGCGACACGCAGGGGGAGTAAAACTCAACCGAGTCGGTGACTCTTATTTAAATGTGATATCGGCCAGCGTCAATGATATCGCCAATGCCACGGCGCAAGCGCGCCAGCAAAGTGCAAGGCAAGAGTCTGTCAGCTTATTGGTACCGCCTTCGTTTGCCAGCCTTTGGTTGATTCCTCAGCTGCCTGAATTTAAATCGCAGCATCCTGATATTTCTGTGGTGGTCAGTGCCAGTGACTATGTGCCCCAAGGGAAAGAAAGTGAACTGGATATTTTAATCCGCTGTCAGCCTCATCAGCAGGCAGGCGCGCAAGGAGCCTGTTTAATTCACGAACACTTATCGCTTGTCGCATCAGTGACTTTGCTACCAGAGCCTTTGGATCGGACCGCGTTGTTATCGGAGGTGCCGGTTTTATCTCATTTGACGCGCCCTTCACTGTGGGAGCAGTTTTGGCAACAATTTGGGCTGGCTGACAGTAATCCGCAATATGGCGCAGGCTTTGAGCACTTTTTTATGGCGCTTGAAGGCGTGAAACAGGGTATGGGCATGGCGTTGATCCCCACCTTTATGGCCTCAGCCGCCCTGTCAAACGATCAGATTGTAAATCCCTTGGGGTTAAGCATAGACAGCGGCTATGGCTACTACCTTTATAGTGCGCGGTATAAGCAGCGTTCACCCGCTGTCATGCATGTGATCAACTGGCTGTGTGACGCCCTCAAGGTGGATGTGGCTAGACATCCTATCAGCAAGTCGGTATAACGCCTGTCAGCGCGATCAACGAAGACAATAGTTATGACACATCCCCTATCAGAATCCTATCTGCAACGTTTTGGCGGTACGGCTCGTTTGTATGGACGCCGTGCGCTAGAGGTGTTTCACCAAAGCCATATTTGTGTCATCGGTATTGGTGGCGTGGGATCGTGGGCAGTGGAATCGCTGGCTCGCACAGGGATTGGGGCGATCACCCTTATTGATATGGATGACGTGTGTGTCACCAACACCAACCGACAAATTCACGCGCTGAAAGATACCATCGGTCAAAGCAAAAGTGAGGTAATGGCTGAACGCGTGGCAGCGATTAATCCGGAATGCCAAGTCACTGTGATTGATGATTTTATCTCACCGGATAATATTGCTGAGTATATCGATAAGCGCTTTGATTATGTGCTTGATGCGATCGACAGCATTAAGCCCAAAACCGCATTATTGGCACACTGCAAGCGGCACAAAATCAAAGTTATTACCGTCGGGGGCGCGGGTGGGCAGATTGACCCGACGCAAATCCAGGTGGCGGATCTCACCAAAACCATTCAAGACCCCTTGGCGGCCAAGCTACGCAATAATTTGCGTCGCTTTTATGGTTTTACCAAGACGAAAGGACGCAAGTTCGGGATTGACTGTGTTTACTCCACCGAGCAGCTCAAATATCCGCAACCGGATGGTAGTGTGTGTGAGAGTAAATCATCGGCAGAAGGCCCGAAACGGATGGATTGTGCCAGTGGGTTTGGCGCCGCAACCATGGTGACAGCAAGCTTTGGATTTGTCGCGGTCTCACGTATTTTACAAAAACTAATCGCCGCTGATCAGCGGCGCGAAGATTAGAAAGTGACGCCCCAGCCTGATCTGTCGGGGCGCCATTTTTGTGGGACGGTTGATTAAGCCTCTTCTTTTACCGGTTCAGATTCGGCTGATTTCGGCCCAACGTCCGATTTAACCGGCAGTACCTGGCGTACATATTCACCTGGTGCAGCATAAAGTACAGGGTAGCTGTCTGATCCCGTTGGGTAGGGCTCAACTTGTTCGTCGGGACTATAACTTCGTAACCATTTTTCCCAATGTGTCCACCATGATCCAGTCTGGTGAGACGCGCCTTCCAGCCACTCCTCTGCCGTATCTGCGAGGTGGTCATTGGTCCAAAAGCCGTATTTTTTCTTCACTGGATGATTAACAATCCCTGCAATATGGCCGGACTCACCTAATACGAAGGTTTTATTGCCGCCGACATTGAGCGCACCACGGTACGTGCCTTGCCACAGAGCAATATGGTCTTCTTTAGTGGAAATAAAATAACTGGGAACTTTGATTTTATTGAGATCAATCCATACACCACCGACTTTAACGCCCTTATCTTGCACCAGCTTATTTTCGAGGTATAAATCGCGCAGGATAAAATTATGGGTTTTAGCTGCCACGTTGGTACTGTCACTGTTCCAATACAGCAAATCAAAGTCGACTGGGCTATTCCCTTTCAGATAGTTCTCGATGTAGTAGTTCCAATAAAGACTATTTTCCCGCAACAAGCTAAAGGTCACACTCAGCGATCGCCCATCCATATAACCGCGAGCAGTATTCTGCGCTTCTATGGCTCGGATGAGACTATCATTGATGTAAGCGCCAATTTCACCAGGCTGTGAGAAATCGAGTAAGGTAGTAAAGAAACTTGCCGACTTAATACGCGCTTTCATGCGTTTGGCAGAGTAGTAGGCAATGGTGCACGCTAATACGGTTCCACCAATACAATAGCCGACACCATTAATCTGTGATTGGCCGGTGATGTCTTCAATCGCACTGACGGCTTTTACTGTCCCTTGCGTGACATAGTCTTCAAAGCCAATATCAGCTTGCTCAGCAGATGGATTGCGCCATGACATCAAGAAGACGGTGTGTCCCTGTTCTACTAACCAACGAACCAGTGAGTTTTTCTCGCGCAAATCGAGAATGTAATATTTATTGATAAAAGGCGGCACCACTAACACAGGTGTGGCATGGACGTTTTCGGTGACCGGGCGGTATTGAATAAGCTCAAACAGGTCATTTTTATACACCACGTCTCCTGGGGTGTTAGCAACGTCATCGCCAACGCGGAAAGCGTTATTATTGGTCATGCGTACTTTTAGGATGTCGGCGCTTGACTCCATGTCTTGTTTTAACTGCTCCATGCCACGCAGCAAGTTCTCACCTTTTGATTCCAGCGTCATTTTTAACAACTCTGGGTTGGTCGCGATGTAGTTGCTGGGGGCCATGGCATTAATGGCTTGGCGAGAGAAAAAAGAAAGGCGCTCACGGGTTTTATCATCGAGTCCTTCAATGGCCTCAATGGTCTCCATGTAGGTACGTCCAAATAACAGATACGATTGCTTGATAAAGTTATAGAGGACATCTTCTTGCCACGCCTTGTCCTTGAAACGTTTATCGTCGCTACCTTCGCTGATCACTTCGTCCGTGTTATCACGGGCGAGCATGGCGTTCTGCCAGATTTGCATTTGTTGTTCCCACCACTGCATCTGTACTTGTAGAAGTGCAGCGGGTTGTTGAGCCGCGCCTTCCAGCAATTGAGCAGTGTCTTGCAGGCTGACTTCCTGCATGGCTTGATTAAACGGTGTGTCTACGGCTGCCTTGCCCTGCTCAAGATCCTGCCACCATTGCTGGTTTTGTTCTTGCAGCCTGGCAAGGTAGTCCGAAAAGAAGTGATGAAACATAATGTTGCCCTCTTGATCGGAAAAGCACTATAAAGGCCTGCTACGGTGAGTAGCAGGCGATAGTGCAGTAACCCTGCCTTTATGCTGGGGTGCCGGCTTTCATGTTTTCAGCCGTGATTTTGTCGATATCTTCTTTGAACTCTTTAGCGATGTTTTGCAGTTTGGTGCTGTCATCCATCATTTGCTGAGACAGTTTGGTCAATGCTGCCAGTTGCTGGCTACTAAATGATGTCATGCTGGTGACATCTTTGACTTCGCTGGCAGCTTTCATCTGCTCAAGACCGAGCGAGCTGTATGTGCGCATCGCGTTCATTTGCAGTTCGGTGAGTGTTTCGACATTTTTGGCTACCAGCTTGTTAAAATTAACGTAGGGAGCCAGGGCTTTTTCAGATTGCTCAGAAAACGCTTTAAACATATCTGTGTACATGGTGTATCTCCTGATAGTGTTGTTCTGGGGATTTTCCCCAAGGTCGCAAGTGTCCGTTTATACTTGTGTACGCTTAATTACTAAAGCCGTACCCATACCGCCGCCAATACACAAAGAAGCAACGCCATAGGTTTCGCCTCTTCGCGCAAGCTCGTGTAGCAAGGTCACAACAATTCGGTTGCCGGATGCACCAAGCGGGTGGCCAAGTGCAATTGCTCCGCCATTGACGTTAGCACGTGCCAAGATGGCATCGGGCGTCGTCTTGTGGTGCTCAGCTAGTTGGTGAACCACCCCGAGTGCTTGCGCAGCAAATGCCTCGTTGAGTTCAAACAAATCAATATTATCGAGAGTGAGGTTGGCTTTATCGAGTGCGGTGTTCACCGCACCCACGGGGCCTAACCCCATGACGCTAGGATCAACTCCGTGCTGTGAATAGGCACTTACTTCTGCTAATGGGGTGAGCCCATGTTTATTGACTGCCGATTCGGAGGCTAAGATCACCGCACTGGCACCATCGTTGATGCCTGATGCATTACCCGCGGTCACCGAGCCTTCTTTATCAAAGGCGGGACGTAATTTTCCCAGCCCCTCAAGGGTTACGTCTTCTTTAGGATACTCATCGGTGTCAAAGGTAATGGTCTGCTTACGCTGCTTAATCTCAATGGGAGTGATCTCGCTTTTAAAGCGACCGGCTTCTATCGCTGCAACCGCTTTTTGCTGGCTGTGTAGGGCAAACTGATCTTGTTGCTCGCGAGTGATATCCATTTTTTTAGCAACGTTTTCTGCGGTGACGCCCATATGATATTGGTTATACACATCGGTGAGACCGTCATTGATGAGCAAGTCTTTCATCGCAAAGTTGCCCATCTTTTGCCCTGTTCGTAAGTTCCCGGCCGCTGCAAACGGAATCTGTGACATGTTTTCTACGCCAGCAGCGACCACAAGTTGTGCATCACCAGCGCGAATATGAGTAACAGCATCCATAATGCTTTTCATCCCACTGCCGCAGACCATATTGACAGAGTATGCGGGAACATGAGTAGGGATATCGGCATAGATAGCTGCTTGACGACCTATTCCCATTCCTTGTCCGGCGCTGACTACATTGCCTACAATCACTTCGTCGATAGCCTCACCAGTTAATCGACTTTCAGCTAATGCGCCTTTGATAGCATAGGCAGCCAATTGGCCGGTAGGGATATCTTTGAGCGTGCCTGAAAAAGCACCGATGGCGGTGCGTTTTGCCGCCACAATAAAAATGCGTTCCATCAATCTATCCTTGATTTATTGCATGTACAGGCCGCCGTTGACCGACAGCGTTTCACCCGTAATGTATGCGCCTGCTTCGCTCGCGAGGTAAGCCACGGAAGCCGCAATTTCTTCTGGCTTTGCCAAGCGTTTCATCGGGATTTGATTGGTAATCGACTCAAGTACGTCTTCGCGCATGGCCGTTACCATGGGCGTCGCGGTATACCCTGGCGCAACCACATTCACGGTGACGCCTGCGCGGGCTCCTTCGGCAGCTAACGATTTGCTAAAGCCCATCATCCCTGCTTTCGCTGCGGCATAATTTGCTTGGCCAAACTGGCCTTTTTGACCATTTACAGACGAGATATTAATGATACGTCCACCTCCCTTTTCGCACATGGCAGCGAACAAAGGTTGAGTGACGTTAAAGAGGCTATTGAGGTTGGTGTTGATGACGTCGTGCCATTTATCGGCATCCATCTTTTTGAATACACTGTCACGCGTGATCCCGGCGTTATTTACCAAGATATCGATTGTGCCTTCTTCTTCAAGCAGTTTAGCAAGACGTGTAGCGCATTGTTCTGTATCGGTAACATCAAGTTCGAATAGGCGCACTTGATCTTGTTTGAACCCTTTTTCTTCAAACCAGTCTTGTGCGCACTGACCACCGCCCGTGAAGTGTGTTGCAATGACGCGATAATTATCATCAACTAACTTTTCGGTGATCGCTGATCCAATGCCGCCTTTTGCGCCAGTTACTAATGCCAGTTTCTTCATCTATGACTCCATTCACTACAACAAGCAAATATAACGAGATGCCTGAAGCCGCATCTGGAACCACTTTAAACCAGAATTACAGTCATCCTTTCTTGTCTCATAACGGCAGCAAGAGTTATGCCAATAGTTAATAATCATGCTGCCGATATTATTAGGCAGTCTAACTTGTTGGTGTGACCCTTTTATGACTGCCTGCTTCTAAGCTAACGAATCTAGCCAAATACGCAAAGTATAAAAGCCTCGGATTACACATTCGCGATCTCGGTCAATTTTGATAGGTAATAATGCAATACTTTGTTAATAAGTTGTTATTTTTATGTTTGTCTTTGTTTTCCGTTGGCGAGACTGAATGATCTGGAAGAAATCGATTGCACTCTTCTGTGCATTTCGATGGTGAATAGTCGGGTTGTCGGCATATGTGGGCAGTGGTGGCGCGATGTTTTAGGGGGGATAAGGTTAGAATGCCGTGACGATGAACCACGGCGTCCAACACAAATTAAGCGGTAAGGTGATGAACATATTGCACAATCGCATGCAAACCATTGGTGCGTGACTCACTTAAATGGTGCGATAATCCGGCTTGTTGGAAGACTTGATCTAAATCGAGAGCGTAAATGGCATCACTGTGTTGACCATGAACACAAGCGAGCACAACGGCTAATAGACCTTTAACGATTCTTGCATTTGAATCTGCAGCAAAGTAATGCCTTTCGTCATCCGAGTGATGTAAAAACCAAACATCACTTTCGCATCCACTGACAAGGCGCGCAGCATGCTTCTGTTCATCGGTAAACGTAGGCAAGCGTTTACCCCACACGATAAGCTGGCGGTATTTGTCCTCCCAACTGATGTGTTGTGCAAGCATCTCGGTAACCATTTTTTGGTCGAGTTCACTGCCAAAGGGGTGAGTAGGTAAATCCATGGTAGATCCTGTCATGAAACGATTAAACACCGAGTAAATATAATGTTTTATCTAACGCTGTGAGGAAGCGTTGAATGTCTTCCTGATGATTATAGGCACCGAGTGATACACGTACGGTTCCCTCCACGCCCAGCGCTTTGATCAGCGGGTGCGCGCAGTGGTGCCCAGACCGTACTGCCACGTTTTGTTGGCTGAGCAGCTCAGCAATATCTGCGTGGTGTTCTCCTTCTACCACGAATGACACTATGGTGCTGTGTGGTTGGGGGCAGATTAGCTTGATGGCTGGGCGTTGTTTCAAGCCGTCGAGTAGCGCTTGGTTACAGTCACTAATATGGGTATCGATGGCTTGAGCGTCATATTGTTTTAGCCATTGAATGGCGGCAGCAAGGCCAATCGCACCCGCTGTATTGGGCGTGCCTGCTTCAAAACGAGCGGGAATCGGTGCTAATGTGTGATCATCAAATGTGACGTCAGTAATCATTTTGCCACCACCGTGAAATGGCGCGAGAGTAGCCAATGCTTCTGGTTTTCCATAGAGCACGCCAATACCGGTTGGTCCATACAACTTATGTCCGGAAAACACATAGAAGTCAGCATTCAAGGTTTGCATACTGAGTGGCTCGTGAACGATCCCTTGTGCACCGTCAATGATCACCGTTGCACCATGACGATGCGCGAGTGCGGTCATTGCTTCTATCGGGTGGCGTGTTCCGGTCACGTTACTGACATGACTTATCGCCACGATACGGGGACGGGTCGTGAGTGCTTGTTGATAAGCCTCCATATCTAACTGGCCCGTGCTGACACAACAGGGGATCTTTACCAGTTGCGCGCCTGTACGCTGCGCGATCAGTTGCCAGGGAAGCAAATTAGCATGATGCTCCATTTCGCTGACGAGGATACGGTCGTTGGCGGTCAAAGTGTGGCTGAGGCTATAGGCAAGTAAGTTGATAGCTTCCGTTGCCCCTCGCGTCCAAATTATCTCACTAGGGTTTGCATCAATAAACGCCGCAACCTCACGTCGCGCTTGTTCAAACTGCGCAGTGGTGGATAACGAGGCTTGGTGTTGGCCGCGATGAACATTCGCAACCGGTGCCATGTAGCTTTGGCAAATGGCATCAATCACACACTGTGGTTTTTGTGCCGTAGCCGCACTGTCCAAATACACCCAGTCTGAGGCATTAAAAGCGGGAAACTGGGCACGCAATGCGTAGGGATCAAAACCGTCTGTCATAGTCATCGTCCAAGGTAAAATCTTGCCTATGATCGCCATCTCACTGGTGTAACTCAAGCGTGATACGTGTTTAAGATAAAAAACGGACAAAAAAAAGCACTGAGCCAAGCTCAGTGCCAACAAATATGTAATGACAGACAATGTCAAAATACAGGAAGTTAAAAGTGGTAGATACGACTACCTGTCTAACCAGTGTTAGACAAATGCAAACACAACATCGCAACCACGGAAACAGTCTAAATAGAGAGACGTCACATGTGGATGCGGGATGCACTATAGGGTGTTGCTGGTATATCAGCAATCGACAATTTATAATGTCAACGATTAGAAAAATTAATGAATAGGGTGTCCGTTTATGGCAAGGCGTCTTCCTCCACTTAACGCGCTGCGCGTTTTTGAAGCAGCCGCACGACATTTGAGTTTTACCCGTGCAGCTGAAGAGCTCTTTGTGACTCAGGCGGCGGTGAGTCATCAAATCAAAGCGTTAGAAGAATTTTTGGGATTAAAGCTATTTCGTCGTCGTAACCGCTCGCTGTTGTTGACGGAAGAAGGTCAAAGCTATTTTCTTGATATTAAAGATATATTCTCTGAACTTTCTTATGCCACTGATAAAGTGTTAGAGCGAAGTGCCAAAGGGGCGCTGACCATTAGTTTGCCACCCAGTTTCGCGATTCAATGGTTAGTGCCGAGGCTCGCTGATTTTAATAAAGCGCATCCAGATATCGATGTTCGGATAAAAGCGGTTGATTTGGAGGATGGGTCATTAACCGATGATGTCGACGTAGCCATTTATTATGGCCGAGGCCATTGGACCGGTTTACGCTGTGACCTATTGTACCAAGAGTGCTTGTTGCCTGTTTGTTCTCCCATGTTGCTAGAGTCCGGTTATCCGCTCCAAGCGCCAGACGATCTCGTCCATCATGTTTTGTTGCATGATCGCTCACGAAAAGAATGGAAGGCATTCGCAAAAGCCCATCAATTGAGTGAAGTGAACGTTGAGCACGGTCCTATTTTTAGTCATTCGTCGATGGTGCTTCAGGCAGCGGCCCACGGACAGGGCGTTGCATTAGGGAATAATGTGCTTTCCCAACCTGAACTGGCCTCTGGACGTTTGGTGCAACCTTTTGAGCAGGTGTTAAAAAGTGACAATGGTTTTTATCTGGTGAGTCAACAAAGAGACGCTGACACCGGGCGCATTACTGCGTTTCGAGAATGGATGCTAGCCACTGCAGCAAAAGAGCAAGCGAGTATGAATTTATGATAGATCTAGAATTTGATGGGCCTGATAGTGCCACTGATTGGGTGATTATTGCTCATGGTGCAGGCGCCGGCAAAGAGCATGAGTTTATGACGGATATCGCGACACGCATCGGGGTCGGTTGCCGTGTGGTGCGGTTTAATTTTCCCTATATGGAAAAGCGTCAGGAAGATGGCAAAAAGCGTCCGCCAGACCGTGCACCTAAGCTACTTGCACACTTTGAAGCTGTGATTGATGCCATCGATAGTTTACGCCCAAAAGAAAGTCGTTTATGGCTTGCCGGTAAATCGATGGGAGGACGTATGGCCAGCCACCTTACCGGCCATTCATCAGTCAGCGGGGTGGTGTGCTTTGGCTTTCCTTTTCACCCTCCAGGCAAGCCTGAAAAATATAAAGGCGAGCATTTAGCGACCGTGACCAAACCGTTGCTCATTGTGCAAGGGGAGCGTGATACCTTTGGTCGGAAAGAAGAAGTGATGGAGTATTCATACTCATCAAGTATTGATCTTGAGTTCGTTCCTGATGGCGATCATAGTTTCAAGCCGCGCAAAGCGTCAGGTTACACTGAGTCGGACAATCGGCAGTTTGCGGTCGACTGTCTACTGCGTTTTATTGAGCGCCAAGGAGCGAAAGCATGAAATTAAACCACTGGATCAGCCTAGCTGCTTTAGGGGCAGGACTGGCTGTCGGGCTGGGTGCCTTTGCCGCACATGGTTTGAAAATGGTTTTGTCCGATTATCAATTAGCTATTTTTAAAACCGGCGTTAACTATCAGATGTGGCATAGTTTAGCCTTGCTTGGACTGTGTGCACTTTCTTCACGGATCTCCACGCGGTTATTCAGCTGGGTCGCTTGGGCTTGGTTAGTTGGTATGATCGGTTTTAGCGGTAGCTTATACCTGCTTGCTCTCACGGATATGCATTGGCTAGGACCGGTAACACCAGTTGGCGGCGTGAGCTTTTTAATCGGCTGGGGAGGGCTCGCTGTGGGCGCATGGCGTACAAACGTTTCTCTCTCTCATCCATCGCGTTAAAAGCGGCTATCTGCATTTCTTTCTTGTCGAGATGACAGATATAATGCGCAGCTTATTTTTATCATCACATAGCGTGATCCTATCGTCGAACCAGAGGGTGTTATGAACCAGGTTTTGCTTTACTGCCGTGCAGGGTTTGAAAAAGACTGCGCCGCAGAAATCCAACAAAAAACCACCGAAATGGGCGTGTATGGGTTTCCGCGCGTGATAAAAAACAGCGCGTATGTTGTGTTTGAGTGCTACCAAGAAGATGACGCTGAGCGCGTTGTGCGTGATTTATCGTTGGACTCGCTGATCTTTGCGCGCCAAATGATTGCTGTGACCGCCGCCTTGTCGGATCTTGACCCTGATGATCGTATCTCCCCGATTCTGGCGGTAGCGAGCGATCTGCCTAAAGGTGGCGATCTACGGGTGGAGACACCGGATAACGATGAGGCTAAAGCCTTATTGAAGTTTTGCCGTAAGTTTACCGTGCCACTACGCCAAGCTTTGCGCAAACAAGGCGTCATGTTAGCCAAAGATAACCCCAAAAAACCGGTGATTCACTTATGCTTTACCGCACCGGGTACTTGCTTGGTGGGCTACTCGCTGACGACCAATAACTCACCTCATTATATGGGCCTACCACGGATGAAATTTCCGTCTGATGCGCCAAGCCGTTCGACATTAAAACTGGAAGAGGCCTTTCATCATTTTATACCCAAGGATGAGTGGGATACGCGTTTAGCGCCTGGCATGTGGGCGGTCGATTTAGGTGCATGCCCCGGGGGCTGGACCTATCAATTGGTAAAACGCTCGATGTTTGTCCATGCGGTGGATAATGGGGCGATGGCTGAAAGCCTGATGGAGACAGGACAAGTGTTTCATCATGCCGAAGATGGGTTTAAATTTGAGCCGACGCGCAAGAATGTGACCTGGTTAGTGTGCGACATGATTGAAAAACCATCGCGAGTGGCGCGGTTGATGGGAGAGTGGTTAATTGAAGGTTGGGCCCAAGAGGCTATTTTTAACTTGAAACTGCCGATGAGCCGACGTTATGAGCAGGTGTCAGAAAACTTGCAAACCCTAGGTGCATTTTTGGCTGACTACAATGTGCCGTATGAAATGCGCGCGAAACACCTTTATCACGATCGTGAAGAAATCACCGTGCACTTGCGCCGTGTGAAACGCCAGCAACGTGGCGGCTAACGTTCAAAGCGGATATCTTGCAGGTTAAAACCGAGTGGGATATCCGTTTTTAATTGGGCTACCTTTTTACAACGTTGGGCTAAATCCTGGTGCCCAGCGAGCTTTTTTTGCCATTTTTGTTCGACATCGCTCGCGGCGAAAATAGCGTCAAGCGTCTCGTACCGCTCAAGCAGCGTTGCCGCCGTTTTTGCACCAATACCGGGGACGCCGCTCACTTCGCTACTGCTGATCCCGGCCAGCCCCCAAAAATCGCACAGCTGCTCAGGACGCACACCGAACTGAGCGTCAACAAACGCTAAATCGAGCCACCGGTGTTGGAAGTAATCACGAATGCTTAACGTGGGTTGTAATAGCTGGCAGTAGCCTTTATCGGTGGAAACAATCGTGACGTGCTCATGACGCGCTGCCACTTTTAATGCCAAGGTAGCAATCATGTCGTCGGCTTCATCGCCTTGTGACAGTAACGCATCGACCCCTCTTTGCCAAAATGCTTCTTGGATCGTGTCTAAGCCTTGTTCTAGTGCCACAGGCATGGGCTTACGGTTTTGTTTATAGGTGGGAAGTATCTCGGCCCGCCAACCTCGATCAGGGCCAATATGATCAAACACGGCAACAATATGGCTAGGCTGGCTATGATTGATGATTTTATCCAAGGTTTTGATGCAGGATTGAGCCGTCGCATCGATCGATTCTTGATCCGGCTGGGCAGCGTGGACTCGGCGAATAAGATTCATCGCATCAATAATAACAACATGGAGCCTAGACATAATAAAAACCGGGGGTGCGTTTTATAAATGCCGCATTATACCCGGTTTTTGTTTAGGACGCAGGGCGTTAAAAGTCGTGCCTAAGTCTCGGAAACAATTTCATAGCAAGGCACATACGCAGTGCCAGGTAGCTTCATGCGTTGTTGTTCAACGAAACTTTGCAAAAGTTTATCCATTTTGGCCATCAAATACTTGTCGCCATCAATTTTAAATGGGCCATGGCGTTCAATATTACGCATCCCCTCATCTTTGACGTTACCTGCAACGATGCCTGAAAAAGCCTGGCGCAGTGAAGACGCGAGAAGCTCTGGGCGTTGATTCATGTGTAAGTTGAGGTTTGCCATATTTTCATGCGTGGGCGCGAAGGGATGCTGAAAGCCGGACTCAATTTTTAATGACCAGTTATACGAGTAGGCGTCACCCGTTGCTTTGCGGTGCTCTTTGACGGCGGGCATGGCATTTTTCATCAAACGCGCGGCTTTGGCCGGATCATCAATCACAATTTCGTAGTATTGTGTGGCTGCTTCACCGAGTACATCACGAATAAAATTATCAATATCACGAAAATAGGCCTCGCTCTCTTTGGGCCCAGTGAGTACGATCGGCAGTGGCTGCGCGTGATTATCGGGGTGCATCATGATCCCGAGAATATAAAGTAACTCCTCGGCGGTACCGGCGCCACCAGGAAAAATAATGATACCGTGGGCGATACGAACAAACGCTTCTAAACGCTTCTCGATATCGGGCATGATCACTAATTCGTTCACCATTGGATTGGGCGGCTCGGCGGCAATAATAGATGGCTCAGTCAGGCCGATAAAACGGCTGTCATAAGTACGTTGTTTCGCATGACCGATGGCCGCGCCTTTCATAGGCCCTTCCATCGCACCTGGCCCGCAACCGGTGCAGATATCCAGCTCTCTCAGCCCTAACTCATGGCCCACTTCGCGGGTGTATTGGTATTCGATATCATTGATGGAGTGACCGCCCCAGCATACAACCAGGTTAGGATCGACATGGGGACGCAGTGCTTTGGCGTTGCGTAAGATACCGAATATCAAATTGGTAATATGTGGCGAGCTGTCTAGGTTTAGCGCCGGGCTGTGCTCGAGCTGCACATTGACATGAATGATATCTCTTAGCACAGAAAACATGTGCTCTTGAATGCCACGAATGATTTTACCATCGACGAAGGCATGCTCAGGTGGATTAACCAACTCGAGTTTGATCCCACGCTCTCGACGAAGCACTCGGATTTCGAAGTTTTCATGCTTTTCTAGCAGCGCTTTGGAGCTATCTGTATGACTACCAGAATTTAAAACAGCCAATGAGCAGTTTCGGTATAAACGGTATAAATCACTGCTGGCGCTGGTTTTTAAACGATCAACCTCAATTTGAGAAAGCAGATCCATCGTTCCTATGGGGCTAATGTGTGTGATCATAACGACAACCTCTTACGGACCGCCCCTCTTGAAAAGCCAAGTAGGGAAGATAGCACGGTGCTATAAAAATCAGTGTGTTAATTAAAAATACACACGCCAGCCACAATTGACCAGTAATAATTAACACCAAATAATTTGGTTGCGGCCACTGTTTTTGGCTTGATACAACGCTTGGTCTGCTCGTTCTAGAACGGGGGTTGGCGTATCTTGATCGCTAAAGAGGGTAGCACCAATCGATACGGTGATCGCGACGCGTTCGTTCTTGAATTTTAACGGCAGCTTGCGGATGGTATGGCTGATAGTGGCTAGGATTTCTGTGCGAGTATCATCGTTGGCATCGGGCAATAAGATTACAAACTCTTCACCACCAAACCGAGCTATAAAATCGGTGTCGCGCAAGCATTGATAAATTGTACGCGCGACGATTTTCAAGGCTTTATCACCGACTTCATACCCAAACTGTTGGTTAACTTGCTTGAAGTGATCAATGTCAATCACCGCGAGGCAAAACGGTCGTTGGTACTTCTTCCACAAACGGAATTCATGTTCGAGGCGATCATTGAGCGCGGCGCGATTGTAAACACGGGTCAGTGGATCCAGTAAACGCTTGCGTTCTTGGTCGCCAACATGACGGCGTTGATCCATCGTGTGTTCAGCCAGTGTACTCAGCTGGGTTTGATTGTGGCTCAGTTGCTCTTCGAGTGCGCGCTCTCGCGTTTTGAGGGCCTCGTTCTCTTTTGCTATGGCGTTCAGCGCGTCGAGTGCACGTGTTAGTGCGGCCTCAGGATTGGACTCTGGCGTGCCTTTTAGGCCAAGTTCTTTTTCAATGTTAGTAATGGTGTGATCTAGGCGCTGATCAACGCTTTGATGTGCCACCCGCAATTGTGTGGCGTGATCAAAAGCGCGCGTATTTTGCTGACTGATTGCAACCAGATCATCATTCACTTGGGAGAGAAACTGTTGTGATGCCTGACGCTCGGCTTGCGTGGCATCTAAAATAAGCCGAAGGGCGGACAGAGTGAGTGAGACGACAGTCGCTGGCGCGACATCGGCCAATAATTGGCGACGAATATCAAGCAACTGACTGCCAGCTTGACCATCAATATCGAGCTCGGTAATCAGGTTTTGTAGCTCATCTGCGACGCGACGAATTTGGTCTTTATCGATCTCTATTTGCGCGTGTTGAGCGCGAGGGCGTGTGACTTGCAAGGTCACAGCCCGCTCGTAGAGCTGAAGTAGTCGGATCAAATGCTGCGTTCGTTCAGTATCACTGTTCGCCGATTTTGCTAGCAACTCGCGTAAATCTCGCTTGAGTTGAGCAGGCAGACCGATAACACGTTGTAGCGTTTCACCACTGGTATGAAACTGCTCTTCGAGATGGGACTGTGCTTTTTTTTGTGTCATGTCTTGATGACTCACCATGCGTTCAATAACAGCTAAACGCGGAAGCAACGCGCTAACATCCTGCGCTGAGTATAATATGTCACGGAAGTCGGTTAGTTTTTGATCTACCGCGGTGTTTTTGCCTGTGCATGTCGCAATCAATCGCGAGGCTAAGCGTTTGAGCGTATGGATCTCTCGACGCGACTTCAAAGCCAGCTCTCGATACGCTGAAGGCGCATGATGATGATCCGCCTGAGCGGTCTGTGCCGACAACGGTGATGGAGTTGACTTAGTCATTTGGTCGAAAGAACACCTAATTACATTCGCGATTCAGCATCACAGGTAGTGAGAATGCACCACCCATGGACGTTAGCTATACCGACTTATTGCTATCGTCATCAATAAAAGATGTTCGCTTTTTATCAGATTCGTGATCCTTCTGCCAGTCCATGAGGCCATTTGATGATGTTTTAACCTTTACTAGCCCAGACTCAATCCCTTTTAAACAGGCTTGGCGAAGGTTGGTATTGACGAAACTCGCCGCCGGCGCCGTATTAATCGCACTAAAGTGGACCCAATGACTTTCTTCACTTTGTTGAACCAGTGCGCTTGCTTGATGTGTGGCGGTGAGCAAGATCTCTATCAGCTCCTGATCGTTGATCGAGGTATATGCGCGTGGCAAAAAGGGATACTCTGCTAAGCCAATGGCGACGTGTGGCGTTAAACGCGCCAGATGTTGAGGAGCAGCATCAATGGATGTGTGGTTATCAAGTGATTGGTCTGATGTGTCGACAGTAGCGTCCTTAGCGAGCGCTTCGTGGACGGTATTTTGGTATTGGGTGACAAAATCCTCTATCAATGTTTGTACAAATTGTGCGAGTGCTTCAGGTTTGGTGTTTTCGTCCCAGTTTGTCTCTATATAGATAAACAGGGTGTCAGCAAAATGGTACAGACGCCCAGATTGTGTCACACGTTCAGACAGATACTCACCGAGCTGGCGTTCTATGTCTTGAGCACGTTGGTAACCATGCAACAAAAACAATTCTTTGAGAAAAACCACGTCGAACATGGCGAAGCGTAGCCGATCACTGAGCGGTTGGTGAATCATGTCGTTGAGGTACCATTGCTCAAAATTGGCATTACTTTTTTCAAGCGAACGCGGCAATTTGGCATTAAGCATACGTAAGTTTCTCAGCCCAGTACGAGGGTGAGTGTAGAAGTCATCACGTAACTGCTCGAGCTCGGTTTGGCGTAACACTGCGGCGCGGTGGCGTAGATAGACAATGGCAATTAGGACACCCAGGCTGCCCAACAGAAAGTAATTGACTTTTTGTAGGTGCAACTGCTCTTGATGCGCCGTATCGAGCTGACGCTGTAATTCATCCATTTGTAACTGGCGTTCAACCACACGCTGCTGTTGCTTAAAGGTATCTGCTTGTTGCTGTTGCTTTGATTGAGCCTGTGTTGCTCGTAATTGCTCATATTCTCGCTGCATAGCGAGCGCAACTTGATATCGTTCCTGCGCCTCGAAAGCGTTTGATAATGCCTGATAGGCGTGGGTCATGGTGGTGATATCGTTTTCAGCCTCGGCGCGCTCAAGCGCGGTCTTGATTTCCTTTTCTGCTTGTTTGGGTTGCTCAAGCGCTAAATGTATTCGGCCTTGTAACAGCATGGCCTGAGTTGTCAGTGGCGAGTTTGGCAAACTCCCCACGAGTCGCAATGCATCCTGAATATAGCGATCACTGAGAGGAAAGTGTTTTAGCTCAAAGTAGGTGCGGGCGATGGCTAAGTGTATATCGGCGAGCGGTTGAGTTCGGCCAAGAGACTGCTCAACTTCGAGCGCATTAAAATAATGCACGAGTGCAAAATTATACCGAGATTGCTGCTCGTATAAGGTAGCTAATAAGCGCTGAGACGCTGAGAGTCGTCGGCTGAGTGAGAAGTGTTCGAAAAATGCCGCGGCTTGATTCGCATGCTCGAGTGCTTGCTCGAGTACACCTTGTTGAAAATAAAGTCGAGCAAGTTCCATATTGGCGTTCGCGATCAATGCGGTATATTCATTTTCACTGGCGATCCAAAAAGCGCTTAGCAGTTCAGTTAAGGCACTTTCATGCTGTTCTTGTGCCAGCAAAAAACGTCCAAATGAGAGTTGAAACTCGACTTTGTCGCGAAGATCTTGTGGATCATTACTCAGCTGGCTGCGTGCATTTTCATACGCCACTAATGCCGATTCGTTATCTGATGTTTCAGCCAGTATGTTGGCGCGTAGTAAGGCACTACGAAAGCGAAGCTCTGGCCCATTGAGACTATTTTCCGGCAAGGTACTCATCGCCGTTTGTACTGCATCTAACTTTGCCAGTGCGCCTTGTTCATCATGGTCTAAGTGCCAAATGAGCGTCGCTTCAGTCAGAACGACTTGCACGTGAGTATGTTTTAAATCGTACTCTTCAACGACCTGATACGCTTTTTGGAGCGCGGCTTTGGACTCAAGTGGCTGCTCCAAATGAGCATAAGCACGGGCGCTAATTAAATACGCATAAACCGTGTGCAACGGCGTCCGAATCGATCGATCGGTGTCATTGTTGACGTGTGAACGATTAGCCCCTGTCGTTAATCGTCGTTGGGCTAGGAATCGGTTGCTGATTTCTAAGGATTGGATGGGGGATGTATCCAATAATTTTTCGGCATCGGTCAAAACGGGCGAGGAGTGGATAGAAGCGAACGCCGCCATCGACGTCAACCAAAAAAGCAGGCCTACAAGTAGTGGGCTGATGCGCATGCGCCATCCTCTATGTATAAAAATGAAAGAAAGGCTGCCGATAAGCAGCCCCATTTTGTTATTGTCGTGCTAACCGGTTATTTTCACTCGGGGTTTTGCCCATATTGGTACGATAGGGGTTTATATCTAAACCGCCACGGCGAGTATAGCGGGCATAGACGGTCAATTTTTCAGGCTGACAAAAGCGCATAATATCCATAAAAATGCGCTCAACGCACTGCTCGTGAAATTCGTTATGCTCGCGGAATGAAACCAGGTAACGAAGCAATTTCTCGCGGTTTATTTTCTTGCCCTTATAAGCAATTCTCACTGAGCCCCAATCGGGCTGGTGAGTGATTAAGCAATTCGACTTGAGCAAATGACTATGAAGGGTTTCGGACACAATGGCACCTTGCGCGGCGTCTTCTAGCCATTCAGGTTGGAAACGATAGTCATCAATACTGATATCTTGATGATCCAAGCACTCGCCTGATAGTCCCGCAATCACCTCCCCTTCTAGTTCACTGAGGGGCGATAAGGTGACATCCACAGCTTCACCGGCACAAGCGGAAAGGTCGGTTTGTAGTGCATTCGCCACTTGCTGCCAGCTATCGAATCGGGTTTGGTTAAAACTATTGAGGTATAACTTGAACGATTTCGATTCCACTAGGTTTGGGCTGGATGCGGGTAATCGTACCTCGCCGATCGCGACTTGAGGTAAACCGTTCTTGTTTAACCAGGATAGTTCATAGAGCGTCCAGGTATCATAGCCAGTGAAAGGAAGCGACGCCTGATCGAGGCCGATAGCTTGGCGGTTTAATTCGCGCGGGACCGCACGCAGCTGTGACGGATCATATTCAGTTGGGTAATCAGTGTGTTGACCTAGCGATAGTTTGGCTAGGGCATCGGCATCTTGATAATTGCTCATACGGATCTGCTATTGATTCAAGTAGAATGGGTAAAGTTTACTGAATCTTGCTATAGGTTGCGAATGGAGAACACATTACATCGCGCCCTTTGGGCGCTAGCACAGAATTATGTTACCGCATGGCAGCATCAATATCAGAGTTTACCGTGCTCGGATGAGTATATCGGGCTCTCATCGCCTTGTATGGTCAGTGACAATGCGCATCAAGTACAGTGGCAGCCAGTTAAGCGTGAAACCGCCGCGGACTTTATCAATGTTGAGAAGGGAATATCGCTGCGTTTACACAGTGATATAAAAGATTTTTATAATGGCTTCTATTGCGCCGATTTACCGGTTCGGTTTGCGGGGGAGTCGATCTGTTTGGTGCAAGTTTGGAGCGATGACGATCTCGCACGCTTACAAGAAAATATTTTGGGGCATTTAATGATGCAACGTCAGCGTAAATTGACCCCGACTGTTTTCATTGCCACCACGGATGACGAAATGACGATCATTTCAATTGATAATATGAGCGGCGAAGTGGTGAAAGAAGGATTGAATACTGGCACTCGCGACGTGATAGCCAAGGATGCCGAAGCGTTTGTGACGGCGTTGGAGGTTGATGCTATATGATCCTGACAGAGCTGACGTTTGAGTGTTTCGATAACACCACAGTAGATGCCGTCGATCGTAAGCTTAATGGTTTAATGGACGCGCTGCGATATAACGGTCAGGTGCTTGGACGCGAATTTCCTATTCTCATGCAAGACGGGCAATTTCAGCTCCGTGTGGTGTGTCCAGATGAAGATGCGTTACAACCTAAGTATCATAGTCCTCAAGTCAAACGCGCGTTGCAACAATTGGCTGATGCGTGTTTGACCCAGCCAAAAGTACGCCTTTTGGGGCGCGATCTCAATTCGGAGCAAGCGGCGCCTAATGCGTCACCAAGTTGGCAAGTGTTGTACACAACCTTTGTGCACACGTGCTCACCGCTGCGCTGCGGGGATACGTTGCTACCTATCCCTTTATACCGTTTACCAGCCACCTTTAATGGTGATCATAAGTCGGTCGTCAAATGGCAAACGGAATGGCAGGCCTGTGATGAACTACAAATGGCGGGCGCCAGTGATGCCGAATTTGCTGGGCTTAACGAGATACAAAGCCCCCATACTCGGCTATTTCAACGGGGGTGGGATTTGCGCGGTCGGATTGAATACCTAACGGGGATCCCGACTTATTACTATCAATATCGCGTCGGTGGCAAAGACAAGGACACTGAGTTAACACGCCCTTGTCCGAAATGCGGCGCAGCGTGGCGATTAGATACGCCACTGCACGATATTTTCTTATTTAAGTGTGAGGCTTGCCGTTTGGTCTCAAACCTGTCTTGGGACTTTAAACTAACTTGATTGCTTGATTGCTTGATTGCTTGATTGCTTGATTGCTTGATTGCTTGATTGCTTGATTGCTTGATTGTTGTATTACTGATTGTCCAACGTTGCTTCTAACCGGGCCAAACGCTCACTTAGCTGTGTAATGTGTTGCTCAAGTTGATCGATCCGCTCAGCATCAGACAGGGTGATCTCGGGGGCTGACATGGCAGGCAGGGACTGATTTTTTTTGGCACTTTTGACGGCCTGAATGATCAGCGGCAATGGGACTTGTGTATCAAGTTGAGCTTTTATCTTTGCCACTGTCGCGCTTTGTCCTTTTGCGGCGAGCGCTTTTAACGTTCGCTCTAATGCTGCTTGATAGCTCATTTCATCTCCTTAGTTTAAAGTCAGCGGCAAGATTAGGGCTTTCTCAGTAATGCATCAAGCATATCAACTTGCTCAGCCCAGTCGGCATCCTCTTTTACGGCTTGCTCAATCAATGCCCGCTGCGCCGCGTTCCAAAAAGGGGCGTCCACCAGCGTTTGTCCGTCTACCAGACAGTGGTTGGATAAGAAGTGCTCAATCGCTGTGTGATCGCTGTCTAACCCGAGTTGCTCAAACAGATGTTGCAAATCATGCTGGAACGTTTCCATTGTCTTTCCTATCCTGTTGGTATGGGTCTATATTGACTATAGCAAGAATAAAAAGCGTAGACCTTTCCCCACCGTTGATGACTCAATCCTACCTTGTCGAGACAATTATCCCTTTTCTGTGTGCGATATCTCTTACACGCGCGTGGGATAAAAGCAGAATCGTATCAAGACAAACGACCTGACGATAGTTTATTTTTAATTTAAAACAGTGACTTACTGGATTGTAACTAGTTCGGACTAAAAAATGAGAGATTAAGCACGTGACAGTGACTTGTACCAAGCGTCTATTCGCGTAATCTTATGGGTGTCGGAAGGGAACTGACACAGGGAACAGGAATCACCAAGGACTTGGTACCTCAGGATGAGGCAGTACTTCAGGAAGAAGCGCTGGCAAGGATTGCAAAAAGGACAACGGACGGAGCCGTTCGCTGCAAGCAGGAAGCTTGTACGTCAGGAAGATTTAGGACAACCCAGGATGGGGGCTTAAGGATCACTTCAGGACGAAGTCATGGACACCTCCAGGATGGAGAGCTTATCGAAAATCGGAATTTCGGTTTGTCAGGATGACGAAAGGACACCTCCAAGACGGAGAGACATGGAACGACGCTGAAGGAATCGGCGACTGATCAAGGAATGATGCAGGGAGCACCTTTTCGTAGCAGGATAGCTGCAAGTAAAACTTTAGGGCGCGGCGCAAGCTGCGCCCTTTCCTTTTTGAGTGCTTTGGCCGACACTCGGTGGCCGACACTCGGTGACTCCCTGTCACGCATTAGCAAAAACACCCTCAGCGTGCGCATCATATTTATAATCTAGTACAGCTTATCACGATGCGCGACTATGTTTGTGCACCCAGGTCTCTGTACTCAGGTCTTTGCCCTAAGGTCTTTATACTAGGGAGGGCCTTTGCATTGACGATCTTCTCATCGATCAATCGGATTGCCCCGGCATCGTATGAACAGGCGTATCAATCGCTTTCAGCCTTAGTCCATAAAGCTGTGCTTGACCGGTGTAGTGATCATTACCCGTCGCTGAAAACTCAAACCAATAGTACGTTACCCATCGCCAACCAGCCTTCGTTTTGACCATGGTGTGGCGACCGCGCGCGATCGAGAGTAATTGCAACTCCATTCGTTGACAGTATTGACGAATATGCTGGTGAGCTTGCTCAGATTGCCGCCGCTGTTGCCAAAATAGCAAGGCAATGACGACAACTAGCAAGATGGTCAATAGATCAGTGATCATGCGATGTTTGTGTCACGGCCTGTTGCATCCGAGCCATGGCCTGCGCTAGGGCGGGTGATGTATGACCGTGGAGCCGCGTCAGTAGTGCACCGCGTAACGGTGGTAACATGACCAAATCCGTATAGATTTGCTGAAATAATGCTGCATCCTGGTGGTCTGCCAAGGAAATCAAAAAGCAGTCAAGCACGGATTCATTGGCTAAGCTACGCCAGCAGCGACCGGCAATAGCGACAAAAATTTCTCGGTGGTGGAGCTCTGGTCTTGCAAGCACCGCTTCTATCAGTTGGTGCTCGGTGTCTGAAGGCGCCCCAGCATGAGCACGAAGCAATGCACTGACCAAAAACAAGTCGACATCTTGGTTTTGGCACATTTGAGTAAACATCTCGCGTAAACTTTCCGCTAATTTCGCGTTAATTTCACAATGCTCCAAACAACCTAACAGCGCATATAGTGGTGTGCTAGGTATGTTATTCAGTGCTTTACGAACTCGAGTTGCATTATTTTGCTCCTGCATACGCACGCAGGTATCCGCTAGCCCCTGAAGTCCAACGCCTTGCCAGTTATCCCAGCCGAGCTCGCCATTGAGGTAATGCTGGGCATGGTCATAGTACTGGCTGGCAGGGTGACCCAGTTGATAGGTCAGTGAGGCGTGAAACATCGCCATCTTGTCGTCAGTTGGGGTAAAGGTATAAGGATTGTTGGCCAGTTTCTCGCGCTGTGCCTTGTTTGGCGTCGCGGTCAGGCTCTCGCCCATCGCCGCGCTGACATACTGAAGGAAATCCCCCATTGCGGTGTGATTTAATAACCCTCGCTCATCTAAAGGCATTTTTAAAAACCATACCCAAGGCGTGCCACCTTGTGGCCAAAAAGCCACGGCCATATGCGCTTGCTGACGTAATGGGTAAGGGTAAGGTTGTTGGTTGGCCTCGACGGCACGAAAAGATGCCTCTTCCAGGCGGCACACTCGACGGCCTAAATCATAGACACTGAATTGGCAACCTGCTTGATCAAATAGGGCGCTGAGGGCGTGAACCGTTTGCATGATATCCGCTCTTCGTTATCGCTTAATTAGCCGCGAGTATATCAGTTTTTATCCCTGCAATGCTCGCCTTGTTAATGTCGTCTTGAATCGGTTCGTGCTATGCTTCGCGCTTTATCGGTCGAGTAATGATGAGGTTGTCAATGACTCTTCGCCAACAATGTGAACAACTCCTTGATGAATTAGAGCAAGTGCTAAACGATCACGCGCTATGGCAGACGACGCCACCGTCAACTGAGCGGCTAGCCAGCACTGAACCGTTTGCTGTCGATACACTGGCGTGCCACGAATGGTTGCAATGGGTTTTTGTGCCTAAGATGCGAGCGCTTATCAAGACAGAGCAAGCTTTGCCACGTAACTTTGAAATCTCACCGTACGTGGAAGAAGCAATGAAAGAGCAGGCAGGCCATAGTGACGTGGTTGCTGTCGTTGTTCGAATTGATAACTTGTTTTCTGATCAATGACCGATACTTTGCTGAACATTTTATACCGTGACGAGCATTTAGTGGTGGTAAATAAACCGTCAGGGATGCTGGTCCACCGCTCTTGGTTAGACAAAGGGGAAACCCGATTTGTGATGCAAACCTTGAGAGATCAAATTGGCCAGCATGTCTATCCATTGCACCGACTGGACAAGCCGACGTCGGGCGTTTTGGTGTTTGCGTTATCCAGTGAAGTGGCCTCTAAGATGATGCCGCAGTTTGCTGAAGGGCAGGTCAAAAAAGCTTACCATGGCATTGTTCGAGGCTGGATTTCCCATGCTGGCCAGTTGGATTACCCGCTGGTGGAAGAACAAGACAAAATAGCGGATAAACACGCCAGCCAACCGGCGACAGCAAAAGCGGCGGTGACAGACTATCAGCCATTGGCGACAGTTGAGCTGCCGATCGCAACCGGACGCTATGCGACCAGTCGTTATAGCTTGGTAGCGATGCAACCTCATACTGGACGAAAGCATCAATTGCGGCGGCATATGCACCACTTAAGCCATCCGATCATTGGTGACACCACTCATGGAGACGGTCGCCACAATCGTGTGTTTAGAGAGCAATTTAATTGTCATCAGCTGCTATTGCACGCCAGTGAGATGACGCTAACGCACCCAGCTAGTGGCAAGACTGTTTTTATTCATGCGCCTTTGGATACAGTCTGGCAGCATGTTATTGAACAGTTGGGCTGGGAAGCGCCGGCGTCATCATACGATAACTAGACCTTGCTATGGGCGGTGTACTCGCATGCCGCCCTTACAGCTTTTCGAGTTCGGCCTCGATTTCTGCAATCTTACTGGCGACCACTTTTTCTAGGTGACGTAGGTCGGTAAGCACTTTTTGCTTCACGTCTTGCTCGGTATGCTCGTGTTGTACGATCTGGTCGAGCTCATCAATGACCAAAGAGAGGCTCCGGTTTATCTCTGTTACTTCTTTTGAGCGACCTGTACCGCTGTCGACGACCACATTTTTACGCTGCCGCGGATATTTAAATTTCATACTCCGCGCAAACAGATCGCCTTTTGGCTTACTAAAATAGATTTTGAGCGTATCGTAGCTTGCTTCTTGACGGAGCGAGTAGCGCTCTATTTTTTCAGGGTGTTCAACACCGATATTCTTTAACTGTTGATACATAGCCACCTCATGGTTAGACATCGTTATGGTTGCGCGTCTTACCCGCGCGATTCCCTGGTATTATTTGGCTTGCGAGAGGGCTTTCTCGAGCGCCGCTTTCAATTGTGCTTGGTGTTCAGAAGTGAGCGCTTGATTGTCGAGATCTGTGACGATAAAAAAGTCCTCTGCGCGCTCACCGATGGTGGTGATTTTAGCCGCGTGAACACTCACATTTTGCCGAGCAAAAACCGCACCGACGCGTGCCAATAGCCCTGGCGTATCGAGCGCGACTAATTCCATGAGTGTACGTCGCCCGTTTTTGGTGGGGAGAAACAATACCTGCGTTTTCACCGAAAAATGTTGTAACTTTTGCGGTGAGCGACGCTTGGGAATAGTGATCTTGCCGGTCTCGTTGAGTGCTTTCCCAACCCCGTCGATAATTCTAGGATGACGATCGATAGAAATCGCATCGTCGTTTTGATCGAGCACCATAAAGGTATCGAGTGCGTGGCCATCTTTGCTGGTCATGACTTGGGCATCATGGACACTGAGGTTTTTCTTATCTAGGGCGGCAACGACGCGTGCGAACAAGCTCGGCCTGTCTTGGCAGTAAACGAATATTTCTGTGCCGCCACGGGTCGCTTTTTTACTGACGAGTACCAGCGGCTTATCATCGGCGTGGTGGAGCAGATGTTCACTATGCCAAGCTATTTGCTTGTGGGTATGGCGAAGAAAATAATCCGCTTTAAAACGTTGCCATAATACTTCAATTTCTCGTGGACTGTGCCCCTGCTTGCGTAACATGGCAGCAGCGAGATGTTTGTTGTGCCGGATCCGTTCTCGGACATCCGGTGGGTTTTCTAGCCCACGTCGTAAGGCTTTTTGAGTGGAATAATAAAGCTCAGCAATTAAGGTACGCTTCCAACTATTCCACAAGTCTGGGTTAGTGGCATTAATGTCTGCCACGGTCAGGCAGAGAAGCAAATCGAGCCGCTCCTCGTCGCGGACCTCTTTGGCAAAGTCGGTGATGACATCGGGATCGTAAATATCGCGACGCTGGGCGGTGACAGACATCAGTAAGTGGTTACGTACCAGCCAACTGACAATGTTGGCTTCTGGCTTTGATAAACCGTGGTCAAGACAAAAATCATGGGATTCAATCGCGCCAATTTCACTGTGATCGCCTCCACGGCCTTTGCCTATATCATGAAAAATAGCCGCAACCAGCAACAGCTCTCTTCGTGCAAGACGCGGAAATACATCGCAACAAATGGGGTGGCGCTCACGATTAGCTTCATCGTCAAACAAACGCATATGTTTGAGCAAACGAATCGTGTGTTCATCAACCGTATAGACATGAAACAAATCAAACTGCATTTGTCCGACAATTTGACTCCACTGTGGGAGGTACGCAGACATGACACCGTGGCGGTGCATTAGTCCAAACGCTTTATGCAGAGCGTTTGGGTGGCGTATGAGTGCCATGAATTTTTCTCTTGCATCGTCTTGCTGACACAAAAAGTGGTTAAGTCGACGTCGAGCGGTACGCAGTTGGCGTAAAGTGGGGGCGGCGATGGCCTCGATCGAGGTGTCGTCGGCGATATGCAGCATCATATCTAAGATAGTCTCAGGGCGTGCTTGAAATAAAGCAGGTTTGCGTGCCTCAATAGTCCGTCCGCAGCGTTGGAAGTCATCACTTAATACGTCGACTTCTCCAGACCGACCATTATCGATGATCACCTGATCAAAGATTTGCAGCAGCATCTTGTTGAGCTCCCCCACGCGTCCGAGGGTGCGAAAGAAATCTTTCATCATGGTCTCGACCGCACGATTACCGTCGCCCCGGTAGCCGAGGAGTTCAGCCACTGAGGTTTGATGAGCGAAGGTCAGTCGGTTGTCGTAGCGGCGCAGCTCAAGATGAAGGGCAAAACGGATCCGCCACAGCACGTTTTGGCATTCGTTAAGTTCACGATACTCAGCATCAGTCAAAAAGCCAAAATCGCTCATTTCTCTTAAGCTGGTGGCACCAAAATGACGGCGCGCAATCCAAGATAGGGTATGAATATCGCGTAAGCTGCCAGGGCTGAGTTTTAAATCTGGCTCGAGTTTATAAGCGGTATCATGATAGCGGCGATGTCGGGCTTTTTGCTCGTCGACTTTCGCTTGATAAAAGCGTTCACTGGGCCAAAAGCTATCATGGTGCACACGGGCCTCGAGCGCCTCGAACAACTGTGAATCGCCACATAAAAGGCGCGACTCTTGTAAATTAGTCGCGACGGTAAGATCATCCAGCCCAACGTCAATACACTCTTCGACAGTCCGGACACTGTGGCCGACTTCCAATTTCAAGTCCCACAACAAAGTGAGTAGATCACTGAGGCTTTGCTGCTGATAAGCATTTAGCGGTGCTTGGCAAAGTAGGAGTAAATCAATATCAGACAGAGGGTGTAATTCACGCCGGCCATAGCCGCCCACCGCGACCAGTGCAAGAGGGCTTTGATCAAAACCAAAGTGATGCCATAACCTAGCCAGAAGGGCATCCATATAATCGGTACGCTGATAAACCAACTCGGCAACGGGAACATTGGCAAGGAAATCTTGCTTTTGCTGTTCAAGTAGCTGTTGGAACTGTGCCTTTAGCGTGATGGGGTCGAGTTGATCATCCCCCAAATGTTGTGGCGTAATTACCGTGTCTGTCATGGCGATCCTTTGCGCAAAAAAAAGCCGGAACGAAACCGGCTCTTATTTCTAGATTAGTGGTTGATGTAACGTGGGAGACTTTCTTCCTCTCGTAACGTTAACACCTCAACCCCTGTATCGGTCACCAGCAGCGTGTGCTCCCATTGCGCCGACTTTTTACCATCGATGGTATAGACCGTCCAATCATCGTCCTCATCCAGTACGGTCCCATACTTCCCTGCGTTAATCATAGGCTCAATAGTAAAACACATGCCAGGTTTAAGAATGGTACGGTCGTTGTTTTTGTAGTGCACCACTTGTGGATCTTCATGGAAGCTCGCGCCAATACCATGCCCACAGTACTCTTTGACGATGGAGTAGCGCGTGTTGCTGCTCTTGATGAACTTTTGGATCGCTGTTCCTAAATCACCAACAGTCGCACCTGGTTTTACCTTTTTGATCGCGTGATACAGGCTTTCTTGCGTGACACGGCAAAGACGTTTGTCTTCGAGAGACACTTCCCCGACTAAAAACATCTTTGAGGTATCGCCATGGTAGCCATCTTTGATCACGGTGACATCAATATTGACGATGTCGCCTTCTTGGAGCACGTCTTCATCACAAGGTATACCATGACAAACGACATGATTGATTGATGTGCACATGGATTTAGGAAAACCGTGATAGTCCAATGTGGCAGGAATGGTGCCTTGTACGTCAGTCATATACTGGTGAGCGATGTCGTCTAGCTCACGGGTGGTGACCCCAGGCTTAACATGCTCGCCAAGCATCACGAGCACGTCAGCAGCGAGCCGACCGGCTACGCGCATTTTTTCAATTTCTTCTTCTGTTTTAATCGGGATTGTCATTTTGCTTTCTCTCTTTATTCGGGATGCTCAATGATAATGTTAAAACGAGAGCATGATTCAAGTCACGTTTTGTATCATTAAGCACAGCCACTGACGCCCTGCTACGCTTGTCTCAGCGGTGCAGGATTAGCAACTGTCTAATAGTGACTATATGGTACCAAGCCATGTCCATGGAAGAAACAGAAAGAGAAGCATTCCGCGCGGTCATCGTATAGGTTTAGGCGGATTGCGCGCGCAATTTAACTGGATTTTACCCACGTGTTTGTGATATAAAGCGCGCCGAAAACCGTCATTATGATCAATCTAGCTATGCTAGGTCTAGCCGAGCTAGGTTTCAGTTTGATGGGGTTCAATTATCATTTTTAATCTTAAATCACACACATATCGACACATTGACCGGGGTGCCCACTAACGGGTCGGTAAATGGGATATGTGGAGGCCTAACCCCGAGAGGAATTTATCATGGCTACTGTTTCAATGCGCGACATGCTCAAGGCGGGTGTACACTTCGGTCACCAAACTCGTTTCTGGAACCCAAAAATGAAGCCGTTCATTTTTGGTTCACGTAACAAAGTGCACATCATCAACCTTGAAAAAACCGTACCAATGTTCAACGAGTCACTGGCTGAACTGTCAAAAATCGGTGAGCGTAAAGGTAAAGTTCTGTTTGTTGGTACTAAGCGCGCAGCAAGCGAAGCGGTAAAAACGGCAGCAGAAAACTGCGAGCAGTTTTATGTAAGTAACCGTTGGTTGGGCGGCATGCTGACCAACTGGAAAACCGTTCGCACATCTATCAAACGTCTAAAAGATCTAGAAACTCAAGCGAGTGACGGTACGTTTGAAAAGCTGACCAAAAAAGAAGCGCTGATGTACACCCGTGAGATGGAAAAACTCGACAAATCACTGGGTGGTATCAAGAACATGAACGGCCTACCTGATGCAATGTTCGTTATCGATGCAGATCACGAGCACATTGCCATTAAAGAAGCGAATAATCTGGGCATCCCAGTCTTTGCAGTGGTAGATACTAACTCTAACCCTGACGGCGTTGATCACGTAATTCCAGGTAACGATGACGCAATTCGCGCTATCCAACTGTACCTGAACGCAGCGTCTGACGCTTACAAAGAAGGCCGTAGCCAAGACATCGTCACGCAAGCAGAAGACGAGCTGGTTGAAGTCGCTGAGTAAGACGACAGCTCCTTGTGAGCGTTCTTAGCCATCAGCGTGTCATCTTTCATGCTGTAAGCTAAGTATGGTTAGCAGGGGCCGATATCGGGCCCCTGTTTTTTACCCAAAATAGTTTCGAATCGAGGATTGAACAATGGCAACTGTTACCGCTGCCCTGGTTAAAGAACTGCGCGAGCGCACTGGCGCTGGCATGATGGAATGTAAAAAAGCACTGGTTGAAGCGAACGCTGACATCGAAGTTGCAATCGAAAACATGCGTAAGAGCGGCGCGGCAAAAGCAGCGAAGAAAGCTGGCCGTGTTGCTGCTGAAGGTGTCATCCTAGTTAAAGAAAACGACGGCAAAGCTGCGATCGTTGAAATTAACTGTGAAACTGACTTTGTTGCTAAAGACGCGAATTTCGCTGCATTTGCTAACCAAGTGGCAGAAACAGCACTGGCTGAAGGCCTAGCAATCGACGCGCTGAAAGAAAAATTCGAACAGCAGCGTGCTGAGCTTGTTGCAAAAATCGGTGAAAACATGGATATCCGCCGTGTTTCATTCATCGAAGGCGAGAAAGTCGGTTCTTACCGTCACGGCGATCGCATCGGTGTGGTTGTTGCTGCGAAAGCTGACGAAGAAACCATCAAGCACGTTGCTATGCACATTGCCGCGTCTAAGCCTGACTACGTGAACCCTGAAGATGTGCCTGCTGACGTTGTTGAAAAAGAGAAGAAAATTCAAGTTGATATCGCAATGGAATCAGGCAAGCCAGCTGATATCGCAGAGAAAATGGTTGTTGGCCGTATGAAGAAATTCACCGGTGAAATTTCTCTGACAGGTCAAGCATTCGTGATGGATCCAGCACAAACTGTGGGTCAAATGCTGAAAGAAAAAGGTGCCGAAGTGACTAACTTCATCCGTTTTGAAGTGGGTGAAGGCATCGAGAAAGAAGAAGTAGACTTTGCTGCAGAAGTTGCTGCTGTACAACAAAGCTAATTCTTGCTGACTCAGACCGCGGTGCTCGCCGCGGTCTTCCATAACCTTCTTCCCTAATTAGTGCCTAATAGAAAGGTAGTGAAATGACTACAAATCCTAAGCCTGCATATCAACGAATTTTACTTAAACTGAGCGGTGAAGCCCTGCAGGGCAAAGATGGATTCGGTATCGATCCCACCGTGCTTGATCGTATGGCGCAAGAAATAAAAGAACTGGTCGAGCTGGGTGTTCAGGTAGGATTGGTCATCGGTGGCGGGAATTTATTCCGTGGTGCGGGTCTTGCTGAGGCGGGAATGAACCGTGTTGTGGGCGATCACATGGGTATGTTAGCCACCGTGATGAACGGGTTGGCGATGCGTGACGCACTTCATCGTGCCTATGTGAACGCACGAGTGATGTCAGCGATTCCTCTAAACGGTGTATGTGACAGCTATAACTGGGCTGAAGCCATCAGCCAACTTCGTAATGGTCGCGTGGTGATTTTCTCTGCTGGGACCGGTAACCCTTTCTTTACTACCGACTCGGCTGCCTGTTTACGCGGTATTGAAATTGAATCCGATGTGGTGATTAAAGCGACCAAAGTCGACGGTGTATACAGTGATGATCCAACCAAAAACCCAGATGCAACACTTTATGACTCGCTGACATATCAAGATGTGTTAGAAAAAGAGTTGAAAGTGATGGATTTGGCCGCATTTACACTTGCACGCGACCATAAACTGCCTCTTCGTGTATTTAACATGAATAAGCCAGGTGCGTTACGCCGTGTCGTGATGGGTGAAGCAGAAGGCACCTTGATCACTAACAGCTAAGCCAATATTGGTGGCATAATCTTACAAATTAATTCAATCGCAAGGATATTCCCGTGATTAATGACATAAAAGACGACGCCAAAGCGCGTATGGAAAAAAGTGTAGAAGCGCTTAAGCACACGTTAGGTAAACTGCGCACTGGGCGTGCACATCCAAGCCTACTAGAAGGCCTTACCGTTGAGTATTACGGCGCGCAAACGCCTTTAAACCAACTTGCGTCTATTGTTGCTGAAGATTCGCGTACCTTGGCGATTAGCGTGTATGACAAGCAAGTAACCCAAGCGGTTGAAAAGGCGATCATGACCTCTGACCTAGGCTTGAACCCAGCCTCAGCAGGTACCGTGATCCGTGTGCCTTTGCCACCACTGACCGAAGATCGCCGTAAAGACATGGTGAAAGTTGTTCGTTCTGAAGGTGAAAATGCGCGTGTTGCAGTACGTAACATCCGTCGTGATGCCAATAGTGATCTCAAGGCCCTATTAAAAGACAAAGAAATTTCAGAAGACGACGAGCACCGTGCGCAAGATGACATTCAAAAGTTGACTGATGAAGCGGTTAAGAATGTTGATGCACTTCTTGATGCAAAAGAAAAAGAGTTGATGGAAGTCTAAATCTCATTAGACTTTACCGCCAATGCTAAAGCGCTGTGCGTGCAGTACAGCGCTTTTTATTTGCCAAGGAGAAACATGAGTTCCCAGTCTCTTGATGCGCAGCTCGAATCTGCCGCTTTACCGCAACACATCGCCATTATCATGGATGGCAATGGACGCTGGGCCAAGGCTCGCGGAAAAGCCCGTGTGTTCGGGCATAAAGCGGGCGTCAAAGCGGTACGCAAGACCGTCAAGGCGGCGTCTGAGCTTGGTGTGAAAGCGCTAACTTTATTTGCGTTTAGTAGTGAAAACTGGCGTCGTCCAGAAGACGAAGTCAGCGTATTGATGGAGCTATTTATCAATGTGCTATCGCGTGAAGCTAAACGGCTCGACAGCCATGGTGTGCAATTACGCATCATTGGTGACACCTCTCGATTCAGCCCCTCTTTGCAAACGAAAATTGCCGAAGCCCAAGCGCTAACGGCAAATAATGATCGTTTGGTACTCAATATTGCGGCGAATTACGGTGGGCAATGGGATATTACCCAGGCAACACGTCGTGTCGCTGAACAGGTTGTCGCCGGTCACTTACAACCCAATGATATTGGGGAGCAGGATATTGCGCGTCATTTAATGTTGGCAGATTTACCGGATGTCGATTTAATGATCCGCACCAGCGGCGAATGCCGCATTAGTAACTTTATTTTATGGCAAGCTGCCTATGCAGAGTTATGTTTTACCGAGCAATATTGGCCTGATTTCAACGAACAAAGTTTGTATGATGCCGTGGCTTGGTATGTCAATCGTGAACGACGTTTTGGCTGCACCGGCGAGCAAATTAAAGCCATGATAACAACGGATAAGTAACCACGAGGAATCAGTTTGCTCAAACAACGTGTTTTAACCGCGGCCTTGTTAGTCCCCTTAGTGGTCGCTGGAGTCTTTTACTTACCGTTTCCTGCATTTGTTGCAGCGATAGCGGCTGTCACTTTAATTGGACTTTGGGAATGGACGCAGTTTGTCTCGGCGTCTTCGCGTCTTTTTACCTTTATTCTCCCTGCTGCAGCGCTGGCGCTTTCGCTCTTTAGTATTCCTTTTAGTGCCATGGCGCTTGGGCATGTCACACTGCCACCTTTCGCACTGGCGGCAACCGGCGCGGCTTGGTGGCTATTCGCAACCGTGTTAGTGCTCACATACCCTCGCTCAGGGGCGTATTGGACCCACAGCAAGTTACTACGCTTACTCTTTGGTCTCGTTACCCTGTTACCGTTTATGTGGAGTGTCTTGCTGTTGCGTGCAACAGACTACCAGTTCTCCTCTTTTTATGGCGCCAAGTTAGTGCTGCTGGTTTTTGTCCTCGTATGGTGCGCAGATAGTGGTGCCTATTTTGCCGGGAAAAAGTTCGGTAAACATAAAATGGCCCCTGCAGTCAGCCCGAATAAAACCCTCGAAGGATTATTGGGTGGGCTCACTGCGGCAGTGGCAGTGACCTGGTTAGGGACGCATCTGTTAAACATCCATTTCGCCAATGTTGGCGTGTTCTTGGCTGTCACTGTGGTGACTGCCTTGGCGTCCGTGTTGGGTGACTTAGCGGAGAGTATGTTTAAACGCGTCGCTGGGGTGAAAGACAGTGGTAATTTGCTTCCAGGTCATGGGGGCATTCTTGATCGCATTGATAGCTTAACGGCAGCGTTCCCAGTGTTTACCGTGTTGTACTTCGCATTTGCGAATTAAGTGAAACGAGTCTTCGACATGCAAAGAATCACCGTATTAGGCGCCACAGGTTCTATTGGCTCCAGTACCTTAAAAGTGGTTGCAGCCAACCCTGAAAAGTTTGAAGTCACGGCATTGGCTGCAYATACCAATGTCGAGAAAATGATTGCGTTATGTGTCGATTGGCAACCTGCTTACGCCGCGATGGCCAATCGCACGTCAGCGCAACAGTTGCGTCATGCGTTGCGTGAAAGAGGGATCGGCACCGAAGTACTCGCTGGCGAGGACAGTTTATGTCACCTTGCGGCATTACCTGAAGTGGATATGGTGATGGCGGCAGTTGTTGGCGCGGCCGGGCTGTCTTCAACAATGGCGGCGGTTAAAGCGGGCAAACGGGTGCTGCTTGCCAATAAAGAAGCCTTGGTAATGTCTGGGCAGTTTTTTATTGATGCTGTTTATCAATACGGCGCTGAGCTGCTGCCCATCGACAGTGAACACAATGCGATCTTTCAATGCTTGCCGCAATCCGTGCAGCAACAGCCTGGACGCTGTGATTTGCAATCGGCCGGCGTCAATAAAATTTTGCTAACAGGCTCGGGTGGACCATTTCGCTATCGTGACCCACAAAGCTTAGCGACCGTCAGTGTTGAAGAGGCCATCGCACATCCTAATTGGTCGATGGGGCCAAAAATCTCGGTCGATTCAGCAACCATGATGAATAAAGGTTTGGAATACATTGAGGCGCGATGGTTATTCAACGCCCAGCCTCATCAACTGGACGTGGTGATCCACCCGCAGTCAGTGATCCACTCCATGGTACAGATGTGTGATGGCTCGGTGCTCGCGCAATTGGGTACGCCCGATATGTGTACGCCGATTGCTCATGCAATGGGATATCCTGATCGCGTTCAAGCGTCGGTAGCGCCTCTTGATTTCACTCAAATTGGCGAATTTACTTTTATGGCACCGGATGCGTGTCGTTATCCTTGTCTTTCGCTCGCGATCGCAGCCTGTGAGCAGGGGCAAGCAGCAACCACCACGCTCAATGCCGCCAATGAGCAAGCTGTCGCCGCGTTTCTTGCCGGAAAGATCAGCTTTATGGATATTGCTCGCATCAATGAGCAGGTATTGACCCAATCATCGCTTCCCACGCCAACAAGCTTGGATTGCTTATTTGAGCTGGATAGAATAGCTCGCATGGCTGCCAATGAGCAGATTACTAAGGTGAAAAAATGAGCGATTTTCTTTGGAACGCGGCGGCGTTTATTGTCGCGCTTGGCATACTGGTTGCAATTCACGAATACGGTCACTTTTGGGTCGCTCGTCGCTGTGGTGTAAAGGTTGAGCGTTTTTCAATTGGTTTTGGTCGCGCATTATGGCGCTGGTACGGCAAAGACAATACCGAATACGTGATTGCTGCGATCCCGCTCGGTGGCTACGTCAAAATGTTGGATGAGCGTATTGAGGCCGTTCCTGACGCAGACAAGCACCGCGCATTTAACAACCAACCCCTGTGGCAACGTAGCGCCATTGTCGCCGCCGGCCCTATCGCTAACTTTATCTTTGCCGCCTTTGCGTATTGGCTGGTGATGATGATCGGTGTTCCTGCTGTCAAACCTGTGATCGGCGAAATATCCCCCAATTCGATTGCTGCTGAAGCCGGAATCGAATCAGGAATGGAACTAACCCAAGTTTCCGGCGTCGAAACCGCTGATTGGCAAGCGGTTAATTTTGCGTTGATCGGGCATATTGGTGATGAGAGCATGACCCTCACTGCGAAACAGAGTCCGGCGCAAACTTATCAACGCGATTACACCCTAGATCTCACGCAATGGCAGTTTGATCCAGAAAAACAATCGCCTTTGACGACGCTTGGCATCACGCCTTATCGACCCGCGATCACATTGTCGGTCGCACAAGTGGTTGAACAGAGCGCGGCAGCGCAAGCTGGACTCGAGCAAGGTGATAAGATCGTTGCCGTGGATGACACTGAGTTGGCATCATGGCAAGCGCTCGTTGCGGTGATCAAACGAAGTCCCAATCAAAGCTTGTCGCTGACAATCGTCCGCGATGGGGAAACGCAAAATTTGACACTCACCCCGGATGCGCGTGACGTTGAAGGTCAAATGACAGGGTATGCGGGGATTGCTCCTCAAATGGCAGCATGGCCTGAATCATACCGTTTCACGCAACAATATGGGCCGTTAGCGGCGATACCAGAAGCGGTCAATAAAACGGGCCAAGTGATCAGCATGACCGTCAATATGATAAAAAAACTGATCACCGGTGATGTGGGTGTGAACAACTTAAGTGGTCCTATATCGATCGCGAAAGGCGCGGGCATGACAGCAGAGATCGGATTGATCTCATTTTTAGGGTTCATGGCACTGATCAGTGTGAACCTAGGCATTATCAATTTACTTCCTCTGCCCGTATTAGATGGCGGCCATTTGCTGTTCTTTGGGATTGAGGCTGTGACACGAAAACCGGTTTCCGAGCGTGTACAGGACTTTGGGTATCGTATCGGCGCTGCCGTGTTGATGATGGTGATGGCAGTGGCATTGTTTAACGACTTCGCCCGACTTTAAACGGTTAGTATTCAAGGATAAGTCAGATAGCACATGGCGATGAAAAAACTATTAATAGCGTCTCTTTTAGTCAGCAGCAGTATGGCGCATGCTGACACATTCGAGGTAAGCGATATCCGCTTTGAAGGCCTACAGCGCGTCAGCTTAGGGGCTGCATTGCTATCGATGCCGGTCCGTGTGGGTGACAACGTCGACGACGAGGATGTGGCAGATGTGATAAATGCACTGTTTGCCTCGGGTAATTTCGAGGATGTGCGCGTCTATCGCGATGATGAAACCTTGCTGGTTAAAGTCGTGGAGCGTCCTACTATTGCGAGCATTTCGTTCTCAGGCAACAAAGCAATTAAAAAAGAGCAGTTACAAGAAAACCTCACGTCTTCCGGGCTGCGTGTCGGTGAGGCGCTTGATCGGACAAAGCTTAGTAATATTGAGAAAGGCTTAGAAGACTTTTATTACAGTGTGGGTAAATACAGTGCGTCGGTAAAAGCCGTTGTTACGCCTTTGCCGCGAAATCGCGCGGATTTGAAGTTTGTATTTACTGAGGGCGTCTCGGCCAAGATTGAGCAGATCAATTTCGTGGGGAACGACGTCTTCAGTGATGACGCATTACGCGATAGCTTCGATTTGCGTGCCGATGTGCCGTGGTGGAATTTCTTAGCCAACGAAAAGTATCAAAAGCAGGTGCTTGCTGGCGATCTGGAAAAACTGCGTAATTTTTATCTCAATCGTGGGTATTTAAAGTTTCGCGTTGAATCGACCCAGGTGGCTATTTCGCCAGATAAAAAGGGTGTTTACATCACTCTGAATGTGAATGAAGGCAAGCCGTATGAGATTGCTGATGTCAACTTTCGTGGCGATCCGCAAAACGAAGACACTTACCGTTCATTGGTTAGCTTTACCCGTGGTGATACCTACAATGGCGATAAGGTGACTGCACTCGAAGAGGCCATTAAGCGCCATCTTGGTGAAACCGGCTTTGCCTACCCCAAAGTCAATACCATGCCGACTTTTGACGATGACAACCAACAAGTCTCACTGACCGTGAATGTCGAGCCGGGTAAGCGTATCTACGTGCGCAATATCCGCTTTTCCGGGAATACCACGTCTAAAGATGAAGTGTTACGCCGCGAAATGCGACAGCTGGAAGGAACCTGGCTAAACTCCAAAGCGGTCACTCGGGGGAAAGAGCGGTTGAGTCGTACCGGCTTTTTCCAAAACGTGGAAGTGGATACACAACGCGTGCCGGGAACGGACGATCAAGTCGATGTTAACTATAAAGTCAAAGAAGCCAACTCCGGTAGCATTAACTTTGGTGTCGGTTACGGTACCGAGTCTGGCGCCAGTTTACAGCTCGGTTTGCAGCAAGATAACTTTGCCGGTACCGGTAATCGCTTTGGTATTAATGCCATGGTCAATGATTATCGTAAAAACCTAACGTTGGAGTACCGAGACCCTTACTTTACCCTCGATGGTGTCAGTCTGGGTGGTAAGGTATTTTACAACGAGTTTGAAGCGCGCGATGCCAATATTGTTGAGTATACCAACGAGAGTTACGGGACAAGCCTGACGTGGGGTTTTTGGACCGATGAGTTGAATTCAGTCGATTTCTCGCTAGGGTATACCCACAACAAAATTGAAAATATTGGTAAATACTACCAAATCGATAAGTTTCTTGAACGCCATAATGATCACTTAACGAGCAATGGTGGACTCGAAGTTGATGATTTTGATATGTCCGTCTCATGGACGCGCAATAATCTCAACCGTGGCTACTTTCCAACCGCCGGTAATTATCAGCGAGCCTCTTATCGCATGACAGTGCCGGGGTCCGACGTTCAGTATTTTAAAATGCAGTACGATATTCGCCAGTATATGCCGCTGACACAAGAGCATGAATTTACGCTCTTAACGCGTGGTCGTCTCGCGTATGGTAACGGCTATGGTCAAACCAACGGCCAAGACCATATGCTGCCGTTTTATGAAAACTATTATGCCGGTGGCTTCTCATCTCTGCGTGGCTTCCGCTCGAACTCGGTAGGCCCTAAAGCTATTTATGAAGCAGATGGCTCTGAGCAGCCGGACGGGGACATTGAACAATCCGAAGGGTCTTACGGTTCAAGTGATGCGGTTGGTGGTAACGCCATGGCGCTTGCCAGTGTTGAGCTGATTGTACCGACGCCATTTGCTTCAGATGAAGCACGCGAGCAAATCCGTACCAGCGTCTTTATTGATGCCGCCTCTGTGTGGGACACTGAGTTTGATCGCCAAGAACTGGTCGATATGGGCTATCCCCCAGGTACAAAAGACTACTCAGATCCATCCAATGTCAGTGCCGCTTACGGTGTGGCACTGCAGTGGATGTCACCGATGGCACCTTTGGTGTTTTCCATCGCAAAACCTATAACTAGCCAGCCTGGCGACGATGAAGAGTTCTTTACCTTCACGATCGGGCGCACATTCTGATGATCAGAAAGGAGACTATTGTGAAATCATTTTTGAAAGCAGCGGGACTGAGTGTCGCGGTATTGACCACGTCCATGTACGCATCAGCGGCTGATGCTGCACAGAAAGTGGGCTACGTATCAACCGGCGCTGTGATGTCGCAGCTGGCGCAAAAAAATAACCTCAATGAAAAATTGCGTGGTGAATTTAAAGATCGCGTCGCAGAGATTGAACGTTTGAAAGAAAAGCTCTCAAAAGGCGTGGAAAAACTTAAACGTAATGGTGAGTTGATGAGCGAAGACGAGCGCGTGAAGCTACAACGCGAGCTTCAGTCGATGGAGTCTGACTATAAACTCAAAGTAAAAGCCTTGCAGGAAGATCAGCGCAAGCGCGGCGGCCAAGAAGAGTCTAAGCTGGTGCAAAAGCTGAAAAAAGCCGTCGATAAAGTGGCAGAGCAAGAGGGCTATGACATCGTGATTGATGCCAATGCCGTTTTGTATGCGAACCCAAGTGATGATTTGTCTGAAAAAGTGATTAACGCAGTTAACTAACCGTCGAGGAGCCCATGGTTTCAATTACTCTCGCTGAATTAGCGGAAAAACTGGATGCACAGCTCCACGGAGACGGCGCTGTAACGATAACCTCGCTTGCAGGGATGAATTCAGCGGGAGAAGGGCAAATCACCTTCTTATCGAGTCCGAAATATCGGAAGGGTCTTGCACTGTGTCGTGCTAGCGCGGTGATGCTTAAAGAAGGCGATCTTGCCTATTGCCATGGCAATGCCTTGGTGGTGGCAGACCCCTATTTAGCCTACGCGAAGGTCGCACAAATTTTAGATACGACCCCTGCCTGCGCCACCGATATTGCGTCGTCAGCGGTCGTTGCAAATGATGCCATCCTAGGTGAAGGTGTCGCCATTGGTCCTAATGCGGTGATTGAATCTGGGGCGTTAATTGGTGACAACGTTCAAATTGGCGCAGGTTGCTTTATTGGTAAGGGCGCAAAACTCGGCGCGCGGACAAAACTGTGGGCCAATGTTAGCGTCTATCATCATGTCGTTATCGGTCAAGATTGTTTGGTTCAAGCAGGAACAGTGATCGGCGCAGATGGGTTTGGCTACGCCAATGACAAAGGCAAATGGATTAAAATCCCTCAGCTTGGCCGGGTTGTGATTGGTAACCGAGTCGAAATAGGTGCCTGTACCACTATCGACCGTGGGGCGTTGGATGATACCGAGATTGCTGATGGCGTGATTATCGACAATCAGTGCCAGATTGCGCATAATGTCTCGATTGGTGAGAACACGGCAATCGCGGGTGCAACGGTAATGGCAGGCAGCCTCAAAGTAGGCAAACACTGCATTATCGGTGGCGCCAGCGTGTTTAATGGCCATATGGAAATCACAGATAACGTGACCATCACAGGAATGGCGATGGTAATGCGGCCAATCACTGAGCCGGGCATGTATTCGTCCGGTATTCCGTTACAGCCCAACCGCGAGTGGCGGAAAACAGCCGCGCGTGTGCTCAAAATTGACGAGATGCACAAGCGACTTAAAGAGCTGGAACATCAGCTCGACAAACAAGATTAACGCCGAGAATAGCAGGCCCGCCTTAGTAACGCGGGCCGTTTTGCGTTAATGAAGTCAGTATTGGATTTGAACGGGAATACTACCTTGACTCGCGAAAACAAAGTTCTATATATCAATGAAATCAAAGAGCTGTTACCACACCGCTATCCTTTTTTGTTGATTGATCGTGTTACCGATTTTGAAGAAGGGCAATACCTTCACGCGATTAAAAATATTACGGCTAATGAGCCTCAGTTCACCGGGCATTTTCCGCAGCTGCCGGTGTTCCCAGGCGTACTGATCCTAGAGGCGATGGCGCAAGCGACAGGCTTGCTCGCGTTTAAGACCTTCGGTAAGCCGAAAGACAACGAGCTATACTATTTTGCAAGCATTGATAATGCTAAATTCCGCCGCCCAGTCTCGCCAGGCGACCAACTGGTTCTCGAGGTAGAATTTATTAAAGAGCGCCGAGGTATTGCGGCCTTTACTGGCGTCGCAAAAGTCGATGGTGATGTTGTCTGCTCGGCTCAATTAAAGTGCGCAAGAAGAGAGATCTAATTGTGATCCACGAAACTGCCTATATCCATCCCGCTGCCGTTGTCGAAGACGGTGTAGTTCTGGGGGAAAACGTAAAAATTGGCGCCTTTTCTTATGTGGGGAAGGGTGTAGAGATCGGTGCAGGGACCGAAGTGATGACCCATGTGGTGATCAAAGGGCCTACGCGTATTGGTTGTGATAATAGAATCTATCAGTTCGCCTCCATTGGTGAAGCATGCCAAGATCTTAAATATGCTGGTGAGCCAACAACATTGGAAATTGGTGATCGCAATACCATTCGGGAAAGCGTGACCATGCACCGCGGCACGGTGCAAGATAAAGGCGAAACCAAAGTTGGCAGCGACAACCTGTTTATGATTAATGCCCACGTCGCCCATGATTGTGTGGTGGGGAATCATTGTATTTTTGCCAACAATGCGACCTTGGCAGGACACGTCCATGTCGATGACTATGCGATAGTGGGCGGGATGTCAGCTATTCACCAGTTCTGCGTCATTGGTAGTCATGCCATGCTCGGTGGCGGATCCATTGTGGTTCAAGACGTGCCACCGTATGTGATGGCTCAAGGCAATCACTGCGCACCGTTTGGGATCAATGTGGAGGGTCTCAAACGCCGTGGCTTCGACAAGTCCGCTATTCGGGCCATTCGTGCGGTGTATAAAAACATGTATCGCGCCGGTAAAACGTTAGAAGAAGTGAAAAAAGAGCTCGCGGCGCAAGCAGAAGACGAACCTGCATTGGCGTTGTTTGTTGACTTTTTTGCACGCTCAACGCGAGGCGTTATTCGTTAATGTTACCGAGTGAGCGTCCATTACGGGTTGGAATCGTCGCCGGAGAAATCTCCGGCGATGTTTTAGGTGAAGGCCTCATCAAGGCACTGCGCGTCCAGCACCCGAATATTGAATTTGTCGGCATTGGCGGCCCACGAATGATAGCGCAAGGCTGCCAGAGCCTGTTTGATATGGAAGAGCTGTCCGTGATGGGGCTGGTTGAGGTCTTGGGTCGACTGCCGCGTTTATTGAATGTGAAGGCCGCGCTGGTGAAGCACTTTACTGTTCATCCGCCTGATGTCTTTATTGGTATTGATGCGCCGGACTTTAACTTACGTCTTGAAGCATCATTAAAAAAAACCGGAATAAAAACCGTCCATTACGTCAGCCCGTCAGTGTGGGCGTGGCGGCAAAAGCGGATCTTTAAAATTGCGGCCGCCACGGATCTTGTCTTAGCGTTTCTGCCCTTTGAAAAAGCGTTTTACGACAAGTTCGACGTGCCGTGTGCCTTTGTCGGTCACACCATGGCGGATAGCATTCCGATGCAAGTGGATAAAACGGCGGCACAGCAAACCCTGGGGCTTGACCTCAATAAACGTTGGTTAGCGGTCCTTCCGGGAAGTCGCGGCAGTGAGATGGCGATGTTAGCCCCGCCGTTCATACAAGCCTGCCAACAGCTTGCGGCACGTTATCCGGAACTTGGCTTTGTGGTTGCTTTGGTTAACTCGGCACGTCGCGAACAGTTTGAGCAAGCTTGGCAGGCTATTGCCCCAGAGCTTTCGTTTACCTTGGTTGACGATACAGCGCGCCAGGTTATTAGTGCGGCCGATTCTGTGTTGCTGGCGTCGGGAACCGTCGCGCTTGAATGCATGTTACTCAAGCGTCCTATGGTGGTAGGCTACCGCGTGAAACCACTGACAGCATGGCTGGCAAAGCGTTTGCTTAAGACCCAGTATGTCTCGTTGCCGAATATTTTAGCAGACGCGCCACTGGTGCCTGAACTGCTACAGGAAGACTGTCAGCCAGAGGCGTTAGCGAAGGCCGTTAGTGATCAGCTTGATAGCGATAATCAAGCACTGTTGTCCACCTTTACTGCGTTGCATCAAACCATTCGTCAAAATGCGGATGCCTCCGCCGCCAAGGCAGTATTAACACTATTGGGTCACCATGACTGAACAACCTTTTGTATACCCGGACGCCAACGTGATTGCTGGTGTTGATGAGGTCGGGCGAGGCCCGCTTGTCGGCGCGGTGGTGACAGCGGCGGTGATTTTAGATCCCAATCAGCCGATTGTTGGATTAACCGATTCAAAGAAATTGAGCGAGAAAAAGCGGCTTGCGCTGTATGATCAGATCAAGCAAAAAGCGCTTTCATGGTCTGTTGGACGTGCTGAGCCTGATGAAATTGATGCACTCAATATATTACACGCCACGATGCTAGCGATGCAGCGTGCGGTGAATGGGCTGTCGGTTACTCCAGATTATGCGCTGATTGACGGTAATCGCGTACCTGACTTACCGATGCCGGCGCAAGCCGTTGTGAAAGGTGACTTACGCGTGGCGGAAATCAGTGCCGCCTCAATTTTAGCCAAGGTCGATCGCGATCATGAAATGGCGTTGCTGGATGTCGCGTATCCAGGCTACGGATTTGCCCAACATAAAGGGTATCCGACCAAAGTTCATATGGCCGCTTTAGCTGAGCACGGTGCCTTACCGATGCATCGTAAGAGCTTTAAGCCGGTTAAACGCGCGCTCGGTATCGACTAGTGCGCGCTATTTATCTCAGCCAATCATAGTGAAGTAGCGAGTTTTATGTCTGAGCCACGTTTCGTCCACTTACGCATTCATAGTGATTACTCCATGGTTGATGGAGTGTCCAAAGTGCCGCCATTGGTAAAAAAAGTGGCGGAAATGGGCATGCCTGCGATGGCACTCACCGATTTCAGTAATTTATGTGGGTTGGTTAAGTTCTATAACACTGCGAACAATGTGGGTGTTAAGCCCATTATCGGGGCAGATTTTAATGTTCAGTCTGATGCGTTTGGCGATGAGTTATGTCAGCTAACCCTGCTTGCCACCAATAAAGTTGGGTACAAAAACCTGACATTACTGATCTCCAAAGCGTATTTGCGCGGCCATGTGCAGCATCGTCCTGTGATTGATCAACAATGGCTCGTTGACCATGCCGAAGGCCTAATTGTGCTATCTGGCGGCTGTCGTGGTGATTTGGGTCGTGCTTTACTGAAAGGCAACCAAGCGCTCGCCGAACAGTGCGCACACTTCTACCAGCGGTACTTTCCTAACGCTTACTATATGGAGTTGGTGCGGACCGGACGCCAAGATGAAGAGAGCTACCTCCATTTTGCGGTCGACTTTGCTGCCGAGCATGATTTACCTGTCGTGGCGACCAATGAAGTCTGTTTTCTCTCGCCCGATGAATTCGATGCTCACGAAATTCGCGTCGCGATTCATGATGGCTTTACGCTCGATGATCCGCGTCGGCCTAAACACTACAGTGCAGAGCAGTATTTACGCACTGAGCAAGAAATGTGTGAGCTGTTTGCGGATATTCCCGAAGCACTCACCAACAGTGTTGAAATAGCCAAACGCTGTAATGTGCCTGTTCGGCTAAACGAATACTTCTTACCGAACTTCCCGACCGAGGGAATGGACATTGATCAGTACCTGGTTAAACGCTCGCAAGAGGGGTTGGAAGAACGTCTCGCCTTTTTGTTTCCTGATGAAGCAGAAAGAGCACGTCGACGACCCGACTATGACGCACGCTTAGAGCGTGAGCTTGGCGTGATTAACCAAATGGGATTTCCCGGGTACTTTTTGATCGTCATGGAGTTTATCCAATGGTCAAAAGATAACGATATCCCCGTTGGTCCAGGGCGCGGTTCGGGCGCTGGCTCATTGGTTGCGTATGCCCTCAAAATCACCGACCTGGATCCGCTGCAATTTGATCTGCTTTTCGAGCGCTTCTTGAATCCCGAGCGTGTCTCGATGCCGGATTTCGATGTCGATTTCTGTATGGATAAACGCGATCTGGTGATCGACCATGTCGCCGAAATGTACGGACGTGATGCGGTATCTCAGATCATTACCTTTGGTACCATGGCGGCCAAGGCGGTTATTCGCGATGTAGGTCGGGTGTTGGGACACCCTTACGGCTTTGTTGATCGCATTTCTAAACTTGTGCCTCCTGATCCAGGGATGACCCTTGAGAAAGCCTTTGACGCAGAGCCCCAGCTGGTCGAAGTCTATAACAATGATGAAGAAGTCAAAGCGCTGATCGACATGGCGCGGAAGCTGGAAGGGGTCACACGTAACGCGGGTAAGCATGCGGGCGGGGTAGTGATTTCGCCCACGACGATTACCGATTTCTCGCCACTCTATTGTGATAGCGAGGGACACCACCCTGTTACCCAGTTCGATAAAAATGATGTTGAAACCGCAGGCTTGGTGAAGTTTGATTTCCTGGGCCTGCGAACCCTGACGATCATCGACTGGGCGTTGGGCATGATCAATCCTCGCTTGAAAGCCAAAGGGCTGGATCCGATTGATATTACCGCGATCCCGATGACTGATCAGGCATCCTTTGCGATGCTGCGCAAAGCCGAGACGACCGCGGTTTTCCAGCTGGAATCGCGTGGCATGAAAGAGCTGATCAAGCGTCTTCAGCCCGATAGTTTTGAGGACATGATCGCTTTGGTGGCGTTGTTCCGGCCGGGCCCGTTGCAATCAGGGATGGTCGATAACTTTATTGACCGTAAGCATGGCCGAGAGCAGGTTTCTTATCCCGATGAGAAGTGGCAACATCCGTCACTGCAAGAAACGCTTGAGCCGACTTATGGCATCATTCTCTATCAAGAGCAGGTGATGCAGATTGCGCAAACGCTAGCGGGGTATACTCTTGGCGGTGCAGACTTGCTGCGTCGTGCCATGGGTAAGAAAAAGCCCGAAGAAATGGCCAAGCAGCGTGCAATCTTTGAGAAAGGGGCGATCGCCAACGGCATTGATGGCGAGCTGGCGATGCGCATCTTCGACTTAGTAGAAAAGTTCGCCGGTTACGGCTTTAACAAATCGCATTCAGCGGCATATGCGCTAGTTTCCTATCAAACATTGTGGCTAAAAGCGCACTATCCCGCTGAGTTTATGGCGGCGGTGATGACCGCTGATATGGATAACACCGATAAAGTCGTGGGGCTGGTTGAAGAGTGTCGCCGCATGAAGCTGACGGTGTTACCGCCCGATGTGAATGCGGGTCTGCATCATTTTACCGTGAATGACCAAGGTGAGATTGTCTACGGTATTGGGGCGATTAAAGGGGTTGGCGAAGGCCCTATTGATACAATTGTCGCCGCTCGCGAGCAAGACGGTTATTTCCGAGACTTGTTTGATTTTTGTGCTCGAATTGATACTAAAAAAGTCAACAAACGTGTGATTGAACGGCTGATCCGCGCCGGTGCTATGGACAAACTGGGGCCACATCGTGCTGCGATGATGGCGTCTGTCGATGAAGCAATTCGCGCCGCGAGCCAACACCATCAAGCTGAAGCATATGGGCAAACCGATATGTTCGGGGTATTAACTGATGCCCCTGAAGAAGTTGAGCACGCCTACGCGCATGCGGCCCCTTGGCCAGATAAAGTATGGCTAGAGGGAGAGAGAGAAACGCTAGGGTTGTATTTAACCGGTCATCCCATTAATAGTTACCGCAAAGAGCTGAAAAATTATGTGACCTGGCGGCTGGAAGATGCGCACGCAACTAAACGCGATGTGATCTCGACCGTTTCAGGGTTGGTGATTGCAGCGCGGGTCATGACCACCAAACGCGGCTCTCGGCTGGGGATACTGACCCTGGATGATCGTTCGGGCCGGATGGAAGTGATGCTTTTTTCTGACGTGCTCGACAAATATCTTGATCTAGTGGAGAAAGATCGCATTCTGGTGGTCTCAGGACAGGTCAGCTTTGATGACTTCAACGGGGGGCTTAAAATGACCGCCCGTGAATTGATGGACATTAGCCAAGCGCGGGAAAAATACGCGCGTTGTTTGGGCATATCGATGTCATCTAAGCAAATAGAGGCCCCCTTTTTTGAACGATTTCATGATGCACTGGCGCCGTATCGTTCGGGTACGGTGCCGGTGAATATCTATTATCAGCGTGATGATGCGCGTGCTCGGTTGCGTTTAGGCGCGGAATGGCGTGTGACGCCAACCGATGAATTAATCGACACCTTGAAAGGCTTGCTCGGTAATGATCAAGTCGAATTAGAGTTTAACTAAGCCAGGCTGGTGACGTATCGCGTACACTGGCGGTGACCAATAGGATTCTCTTGGTATGAGTCTTAATTTTTTAGAGTTCGAAAAACCGATCGCAGAATTAGAAGCCAAAATTGAGGCCCTTCGTGCGGTGTCCAAGCGTGGCGGAGAAGACGCGGTTAACTTAGATAAAGAAATCGAGCAGCTGGAAACCAAAAGCGTTGAGCTTACTCGAAAGATTTTTGCTGATTTAGGTGCTTGGCAAGTCGCGCAGTTGGCGCGTCATCCACAACGCCCTTACACCTACGATTATCTGAACCGGATTTTTCACGAATTTGATGAGCTGGCCGGCGATCGTGCGTATGCCGACGACAAAGCATTAGTCGGTGGATTGGCGCGTCTTGAGGGACGTCCAGTGATGGTGATCGGTCACCAAAAAGGGCGTGATACTAACGAAAAGGTAAAACGTAACTTTGGAATGCCAAAACCAGAAGGGTACCGTAAAGCATTACGCCTGATGAAGATGGCGGAACGGTTTAATATTCCTGTGATCACCTTTATTGATACCGCCGGCGCGTATCCTGGTGTGGGCGCGGAAGAGCGCGGCCAGTCGGAAGCGATTGCTCGAAACCTTAAAGAAATGGCTGGGTTAACTGTCCCCATTATTTGTAATGTGGTCGGTGAAGGAGGCTCTGGAGGAGCGTTAGCGATAGGCGTAGGCGATTACGTCAACATGCTGCAATACTCAACCTATTCGGTGATTTCGCCTGAGGGATGTGCGTCGATTCTTTGGCGTGATTCAGCAAAAGCCCCTCAAGCGGCGGATGCAATGGGGATCACAGCGCCACGGCTTAAAGAGCTGGGTTTAATTGATACTGTGATTAGCGAACCACTTGGGGGCGCCCATCGCGATTTAACCGCAATGGCAGAGCGTATTAAAGACACCTTGTTGGCCCAGCTGGCTGATTTGGAAGGCTTGGATACGGAAAGCCTGCGCGATCGTCGTTACCAGCGTTTATTGAACTACGGTTATTGCTAAGCCGTTATGGTATTTATAGGGATAAAAGGGCCTTCGGGCCCTTTTCTTTTTAGCAGCGGCCAGCAACAATGGCGGATTATATCGACAGTGAATGCCTATGCTTTACCAACAACTTTGTGATTGTTTGGCACCGTTAACCACGACGCCACGGCAGATCATTCTCGCATTAAGCGGTGGTCTGGACTCTCGGGTGCTGCTTGCACTGTTGGCTCAGTATCGTGATCAGCATCCTCAGCATTGTTATCGGGTGGTCCACGTTAATCATGGTTTGCAACTGCAGGCTGAACAATGGGCGAGACAATGCCAATACTGGGCTGCACAAGCGGGCTTTGACTGTCGAATTGAGCATGTTGAACTCGACAGTGCGCTCAGTCTTGAACACGCCGCGCGTGAAGCAAGGTATCAGGCCTTGCAACAACATCTAGAGCCGGAAGGTTTAGTGTTGACGGCGCAGCATGGTGACGATCAGGTTGAAACATTTTTCCTCGCGCTAAAGCGTGGCAGTGGCCTCGACGGATTAGCAGGGATGCCCGAGGTGCGTCCATTAGGGCAGGGCTGGCTCGTGCGGCCCCTCTTAGCCCAATCACGTGCTGCCCTTGCAAGCTATGCCAGCAGCCATGGGCTGAGTTGGATTGATGACCCTAGCAATCAGCAAACTCGCTTTGATCGCAACTTCTTACGTCAGCACTGGTTACCGCAAGCCGATGCGCGCTGGCCTGGCTTTCGACAAGCCGTTCAACGCACACAGCGCCTATGTGCAGAGCAATCCTCACTGCTGACGCGTTTTATCGCGCCGATAGTGGAAAATGCACTTAGTGACTCAGGCGCGTTACCGATCGCGGTACTCCCTCAAGCGGATCCTGCCATGGCGCATGCGCTGCTCCGTCATTGGCTAAAGCGATATAAGTTGGTGCTCACTTATGCGCAGTTACAGGTGCTTATCCGTGACGTGATCCACGCCAAACAAGACGCTAACCCGTGTTTGACGATCGCAGATGTCAGTATTCGTCGCTATCAGCAACAGCTTTATGTCGTCACACCTTGTGCCGACTTATCGCAGTGGCAAGGAGAGTTAACACTGGAGCAGCCCCTGACGTTACCCGATGGGCTTGGACAGTTGCACTTGTTGCCCTTTGAGGCGACAGCGCCAGGTTTAGCGCTCGGACCATTAACCTCAACGCTCAAGGTCCACTTTAATCCGAGTGGCTTAGCAATGCATCCTGTTGGGCGGCAAGGGCGGCGAAAATTAAAGAAGCTTTATCAAGAGGCGGCGATCCCAAGTTGGTTACGTCGTCGGCAACCTATTGTCTGTGACGATCAGGGCGTGGTAGCGGTGGCTGACCATTTTGTTCGTCTAGGGGCGAGTGGTCAGCAATGGCGACTCGTTTGGCAACGTTAGCGTTAGTCTTTGCAAACGGATGTTTACCTATTTTTACTCCGTTAAACCGAGGACAAAAGAAACATCGCGCATCATGGCGGCATAATAGCATGCCCGTCTAGTGATGATTAATTGAGCAGTTAAGCGCCCCGGGCTTGCTTAATTTTCCCGAATTACTTAATGTACTAGTCTAATGATACATGAGGTGAGTGGTAATGGCATCAAGTCGCGAGTTATTCGGTACTAGAATTGGCTTCGTTCTCGCTGCAGCAGGGGCTGCGGTTGGGCTCGGTAATATTTGGGGGTTTCCGACACAAGCGGCCAGTAATGGCGGGGGCGCTTTTTTGCTCGTCTATCTTCTGATGATTCTGCTGGTCGCGTTTCCGATGCTGGTGGTCGAGATGGCGATAGGCCGTCATGGTCGAGCTAACCCGCTAGATAGTATGCGTGCATTAAGTGACAACCCACTAATGAAGCGCTTAGGCAGTGGTGTGGGTCTTATTGGCCTGGCGGTGCCTTGTATGGTGTTAGCGTTTTATAGCATCGTTGGTGGTTGGTTAGTGTCATTTTTGCTCGCCGCGGTCGCAGAGATCCTGCAATTTACCGATACAGCGGCTTGGTTAAAAGGCTTTTCGGCGTCGCGTAACCTGTTTGGTGCTATCCTTTTTTATGTTTTGACTATTTTTATCGTCCAAGCCGGGGTCAAGCAAGGGATCGAACGCTGGTCAACGCGTTTGATGCCTGCGCTATTTGTCTTATTTGCCGCCATGTTCATCTACATCATGACATTGCCAGGCGCGACAGAAGGACTAAAGCACTATCTCATCCCAGACTTTAGCAAGATCATGGACAAAGACTTGTTGCTAGCCGCGATGGGGCAAGGGTTCTTTTCGCTGACGATTGGTGGGTGCTCGATGTTGATTTATGGCTCTTACCTTAGCCAGAAAGAGAATTTGCCGAAGATGGCCTTGAGTGTGACCTTGGTGGATACTGCGGTGGCGGTGGTTGCGGGGTTAGTGGTATTGCCAGCGATGTTTGTGGCGATGCATCAGGGCGTCGAAATCTATGCTCAGGATGGCAGCTTACTTAGCGCCGATACCTTAGTATTCACCGTGTTACCCTTGCTGTTTGAAAGCTTAGGTGCTGCTGGCCCTTATGTGTCTTTGGTCTTCTTTTTATTAATGACGATTGCCGCACTGACGTCTTCTATTTCTATGCTCGAGTGTCCGGTTGCACTTGCTAGCGAGCGGTTAGGATCAAATCGTCAATTGACAAGCTGGGTGCTTGGCGGCTTGATTGCGGCGTTTAGTGCAGTGATTGTTTTCCACTTTGGTACTTTGTTCGGGTTAGTGGCAAAAGTAGCGACGCAATACTTCCAGCCTTTTGCTGCTTTATTGTTTTGTTTATTTGGTGGCTGGATCTGGGCGCGTGACCGTAAGTTGTCTGCTTTACGTGAGGGCTATGAAGAGATTGAACAGAGCCTTTTTTGGAAAATTTGGCCCGCCTATGTGAAGTTCGTGTGTCCTATTTTGGTGGCAACCGTGTTGTGGGTGTCACTGGGTTAAGCGAACACGCTCACAGGGTGAATTGAGATAAAAAGCGGACACCATGTCCGCTTTTCTCGTTTTAATCCTGATTACCGAAATTGTTTCGTTGCTTCCAGGTAGTCAAAGCCCGCGTCTTTAAGCCGAGCACAGAGAGCGGCTTTATCTATCTCGTAATAGCGAACCAAATCGTCCAAGCCATCGAATTCATCACGCAGCTTCATGTTGATGATGCTCATCAGCATCACAGGATCCATGGTCGCGTAATTGTTTAAATCCATCTTAATCCTCGTGATCGCTAATCAATAAATTGGCGGCTGCAAATGCAGCTTGGTCGCGACGTGACTGAGGAATCGACGGATCTTGTGCAACGTCGTTTAGGGTGTTGATCGCGCAGTGGATCGCCGCGGGAATATAGCCTTGCTCACCACTGCCTATTTCGGCATAGCGTTGGCGAATAAGATCACAGCAGTCTGCAACTTTCATGATTGTCTCCTCAAGTGATGATAAGGAGCACTATAACCAATCTGACCGGCAGGAGGAAAGTATTAACGTGCGCGCTTTTGGCGGTACATGCTCTGGTCAGCACGCTCGTAAAGAGAGAGATTATTGTCGCCTTGTCGATACTCAGAAAATCCGACCGAGGCACTGATCTGATGGCTGGATAGCAGGTGGTCTTGGCCAACGAGTTGTTTAACGCGTGTTGTGACTCGCTTGACTGACGTTTGGCTGGCGGGCTGTAAGATGACGGCAAACTCATCGCCGCCCAGTCGATAGCAGCGATCACTTCCTCTTACCGCTTCCCTAACCAGCAATGAAAAGCGGCGTAACACTTTATCGCCGTCCAAATGACCATAGGTGTCATTGACTTGTTTAAAGTTGTCCATATCGAACATCACCATCACAAGGCCGATATTTTCTCGCTCGCATACAGCAACCGCATGCTGAAGATCCTGCTCAAAGCTCGTACGGTTGTGTAAGCCTGTTAAACCATCAAGTAACGCCATATTTTTCACACGCGTATACTCAACGGCATTATTAAGCGGGCCGGCTAATAACTTGTGATAGGTGTGTAACAAGCTAATTTCGTCTCGGTCGAGCTTATAAGGTGTCGAATATTGAAGGACACCAAGCGGCTGTTTATTGAACTTGATTGAAAACGTTTGACGAAAGGTATGTTGCTCACCACGGCGAATGATATTGGAGATGTCATCGTGCTCCCAAATAATCCGACCGATATCGATATGTTTTTCTAATTGGCGCGCATAGACCTCGAACAGGACCTTTATATCAAGGTGGCCTTGCAGTTTTTGCAGCAACAACAAGCGCTGATCGGCGCCCAACGGAATAATCCGCGGGGGGGAATCAGCCTTTGTATACTGCTTTATGTGCGAGGCATTCATTAAAGGATAACAACTCTACAATCGTGTGTGTTTGTAATGGTAAAGCAGAAATCATGCCAGCCTTTAATATTCATCCTAATCATGGTGAGGAGAGGCTAATAAGCATGTTGTTTTTTAGATAATTAATCGGTCAGTAGAGAAAGAATATCAGACTGATGATTGTGTGCATCGCGATAACCAATGTCAATCAACTGGCGAAGGTATGCCGGCTCAAATAACAAATAACTCGCTAGGGTCGCATCTTGACCGGCATTGATGCCTAATAATTTGAGTAAACTCCGCAAGGCTATCGGCATATGTGGGTAAAAACGCTTGGCTAGGGGCTCAAAAGGCTCAGAAGGACGCAGATGTAAGACATCAATATGGCGTAATCCCAACTGTTGCTGCTGTGATGGCGTCAGCGCACTAGCTACTTGATTAAGTCGTTGAAGGTGCTCCAAATCTGCAGACAGTGTATCGGCGAAAATGGCATTCATCAGGTGGCCGCCGAGCATTGCTAGCCCAGGAGCTGCATGATTTATTTGAGCAGATTGCCGGATCCCAGTGGTCAAATCTAAAATGAGGATACGCTCTGCATCCATTTTTACCGCTGGCCGCAAAGGTGCGATCTGGTGGATGGCACCGTCACCGTAAAACTCATGGCCAATTCTAGATGCTGGAAACATGAACGGAATAGCGGAAGAAGCGAGTAAGTGTTCTGTTGATATTTGACTGCGGCGGCCCACCGCACGGGCACGTACCCAAGGCGGAATCTCCGGATCTCCTTGGAAAAAGCTGACTGACTGGCCGGTTTGATAGTTAGAGGCGGTGACGGATAGCCCGTGTAAGTGCCCAGCTAGGAGCTGATAATTAAGTTTATTAAAGTTAATGGTTTGATTAAGCAGATAGCGTAAAGGTCGGTTATTCAGTAAGCCAAAGGGAATGGGAGGTTGATAGTGAGACTGAAAACGTTGCCCGGTTTGTGACAACAGGTGGCCAATCAATGCGCTGGGGTGACTCGCAATGACACGAGACGTACTCAATCGGCGCCATAGCCACGACAGTTTTTTGACGCCTAGTCGAAAACATGACGCATGGCTCGCAAGGGAGACGGCATTAATCGCACCGGCTGATGTGCCACAATAAATAGTAAACGGGCTAGTATGCACGCGCGGATACCACTGCGCGATCGCCGATAACACACCAACTTGGTAAGCGGCTCGGGCCCCACCGCCAGTCAGCACCAAAGCTGTCTTAGGTTTGCTTTTGGCCATACATATCTCATCCTCGCGCTAACAGTTTGATTATAGACAGCCTGTGTGCGCCGATGCATGGTCATTGTCACACTCTTTCCAACATTCAATCTTTTAAACATTGCGGATGGTGACTGCGTTGAATAGAGGGCTTTGTAATCAGTGAGGCCGGTTGGCAACAAATCAGCAAAAAAATACCCCGCTAAAACGGGGTATTGAATGCAACCATCACGCGCTATTTAAGCGAGTTTTGATTGAATGAAAGTCAGTGCATCGTCAATCGCAAAAGGCACTTTCTCGCCATCACGACGGTGTTTGTACTCGAACACTCCGTTATCCATGCTGCGCTCTCCGATAACAATCGTGTGAGGAACACCGACAAGTTCAATGTCGGAGAACATGACGCCTGGGCGCTCTTTACGATCATCGAATAATACATCGATACCAGCGTGAGTCAGATCAGCATAGAGTGCTTCTGCTGCTTCGCGTACGCGCTCAGACTTATGCATATTCATCGGTACAATGGCAACTTTAAATGGCGCAAGGGCATCGGGCCAGATAATGCCATTTTTGTCATGGTTCTGTTCGATGGCGGCAGCAATCACACGCGTAATGCCGATACCGTAACAGCCCATTTCTAGCATCGCGTTCTTGCCATCCTGTCCAAGCACGCCGGCATTCATTTTTTGCGAGTAGTTATTACCAAGCTGGAAAATATGACCGACTTCAATACCGCGTTTAAACATCAGCGTTCCTTTGCCACACGGGCTAGGGTCGCCTTCGACAACGTTACGTAGGTCCTCAACTTGGTCAAGCGTCGCATCGCGTCCCCAGTTGATCCCGAAGTAGTGCTTATCGTCGATATTGGCACCTGCGCCAAAATCGTTCATGACTGCCACACTGCGGTCAACGATGAAAGGAGACGGTAAGTTGACAGGCCCTAAAGAGCCAGGACCCGCTCCAACCAGTGCGCGGATTTCTTCTTCAGTCGCAAAGGTAAGTGGTGCAGCAACCTGTGGTAGGTTCTCTGCTTTCACTTCATTCAACTCGTGGTCACCACGGATGATTAGGGCGATAAGATCAGACTCTACCTCGTCAGAGGCTTTGACAAATAAAGTTTTTACCGTCTTTTCAATCGGAAGCTCAAACTGCGCAACCAACTCAGCGATGGTTTTCGCATCAGGAGTATCGACGAGCGTCATTTCTTGGGTCGGTGCATCAGCCTGCGTTTTAGGTGCCAAAGCTTCGGCTTTTTCAATATTTGCCGCGTAGTCGGACTCGGTTGAAAATGCAATCAGATCTTCACCACTGTCGGCCAGGACATGGAACTCGTGTGATGCTGACCCACCAATCGCACCGGTATCTGCTAACACAGCACGATAATCCAGCCCCATACGATCAAAAATGGCACAGTAGGCCGCACGCATTTTCTCGTAGCTTTGTTCCATGCCTGCTTTATCAATATCAAAACTGTACGCGTCTTTCATTGTGAATTCACGTGAGCGCATAACACCAAATCTTGGACGTACTTCATCACGGAACTTGGTTTGGATTTGATAAAGATTGAGCGGCAGTTGCTTGTATGAATTAATTTCATTACGAGCCAAGTGCGTAATCACTTCTTCATGCGTAGGGCCTAAGACAAAATCACGCTGATGGCGGTCAGCAATACGAAGTAGCTCAGGACCAAACTTCTCCCAGCGCCCCGTCTCTAACCAAAGATCAGCAGGTTGGACAACGGGCATCATGGTCTCAACGGCACCGGCTCGATTCATTTCTTCGCGCACAATGCGTTCAACATGGTGAAGTACGCGGACACCCGAAGGCAACCAAGTATAAAGGCCAGAGGCAAGTTTTCGAATCATGCCCGCGCGCAGCATCAGCTGGTGGCTGACAATCTCTGCGTCGCTAGGGGTTTCTTTCAAGGTAGAAAGCAGATATTGACTGGTACGCATTTAAAGTTATCCGTTGAAATTGGCGTTCAATAAGTCCAAACATATTAACAGTGTGGGGGAGTTTCGACAAAAGCTTCTACCGCCACGACCAGGATTTGCGTAGGTTGTACATAAAACCGCACGTTAAAATCAAAAAGGTGTACGGCGTAACATTTATCATCCTTTTTACCCTGTTTATAAGCAGGACGAGGATCCTGGGCTAATACTTCGCTAATCACGCGTTGATGGTAGGCTTGATGAGGAGATTGAGATAAAGCCTGTAATGCGTTGTCAGAAAAACGGACGTCCATTGGGGTTGGTTTGGTTTGAGCAAATCCGCCTTGGGCATCGACTATGCTATCTGAGTAGGGAATATAGGGTTTGATATCGATGATAGGTGTTTGATCGACGAGATCGCAGCCGCGCAGCGTTAAGGTGACTTGCCCGTTATTCTGTGACACATCAACCAGCTCGACGGCTGACATGCCAATACCGTTAGGGCGAAACGTCGCTCGGCTAGCAAAGACGCCAATACGTTCATTCCCACCTAAACGAGGGGGACGCACTGTCGGTCGCCATCCTTTCTCTAAGTTTTGGTCAAAGAGAAAGAGCAACCATAGATGGGAATACTGTTCGATGCCTCGGACAGCCTCAATCTGATTCGCGTCATCGTGTAATTTAAGGTGGGCAAGCGCACTCGGTGCCAGCCCCGGTTGGCGAGGAACAGCAAACTTTTCTTTAAACGGTGATAGGAGCGTGCCGATCGGCGTGATAGAAAATGGGGAGCGCATAAACGAATAAACCCGACAATAAAGCCGCTATACTAGCATGCGAAAGAGACGGGGAGTATGGATGCAAGTCAGTCTTGAGCGTGACATAATCTGGTGACTATTGATGAAGAGGAAAAATGCGTGAGGCTACCAGCAATTTTTATCGATCGTGATGGCGTGGTGAATGTTGACCACGGTTATGTGGCCAGTATCGATAACTTTGAATACATTGACGGTGTGTTTGAGGCGTGCCGCGCGTTAAAAGAAAAAGGATATCTTTTAGTGTTAGTCACTAATCAAGCGGGCATTGCTCGGGGTTACTACAGCGAAGAAGATTTCTTACAATTGACAGAATGGATGGATTGGAACTTTGCCGATAAAGGTGTCGATTTCGATGGCATCTACTATTGTCCGCATCATGCACTAGACGGCATCGGTGAATATCAACTTGATTGTGACTGCCGAAAACCTAAACCAGGTATGCTCTTAGAGGCAGCGAAAGAGCTTGATATTGATTTATCTCGCTCTGTGATGGTGGGTGATAAAGCAGATGACATGAAAGCCGCTCAAGCAGCAGGCATCGAAACGCGTTTTCTGGTTCGTTCAGGGAAGCCCGTTACCGAAGAAGGGATGGCGTTAGCGACCGCGGTCCTCGTATCGATTGCCGATGTGCCGGATGCATTGAAAGATACCGAAGCGTAAACGTATATTTAACGATGCGGCGAAAAGTTGTGCGATTAGATTTTTTTGAACAAAAACACTTGCATCAAAAAAACAACTCTCTATAATTCGCTTCTCGTTGGCACGGCAAGCCGAGCTAACAACGGCAACACAGACAAGCAAAACAAAATGCTTGACTCAATGCCAAAGTGGCGTATTATGCCACTCCCGCTCAACGATGAGCGGCGCTCTTTAACAATTTGACCTATGCAATCTGTGTGGGCACTCGTTGAGAATAGACAAAAAGATTTATTCGATGAACTGAGTGACCAATACGAAACAACGTTTACGTTGTTCGGCACAGTCAATTCGTTTGTCTCGCAAGAGATGAACAAAACAGTATTTATCGAGCCGTTTGTCTTTTCTTAGGAAAAGCAAACACCAAAACTTTAATTGAAGAGTTTGATCATGGCTCAGATTGAACGCTGGCGGCAGGCCTAACACATGCAAGTCGAGCGGAAACGGCAGTATTGAAGCTTCGGTGGATTTACTGGACGTCGAGCGGCGGACGGGTGAGTAACGGCTGG